>JBDRUH010000072.1:0-5300 GCA_039801225.1 Caldifarciminota bacterium | reverse complement strand
TTGGCGACCAATCAGGAAAGAGTGCTAATGTTGTTGCGAGGATAAAACTCTCCAAATTAGCCCCGTCATAATCAATTGCTGATAACCCCTTTCCTCTGGGTCCGGTTTGCAAGGAGAAGGCGATGCGGGTGCAACTTACCCCTTCATTACCGGTTAAAATTTTTATTACATCATCAGCCATCTGATGTGCCAGCCAGCGAAAGTCCTCCTTTATCCGATAGACTTTATTGGTAATGAGCTGAAGAGTTTTAAGGTCATAAAGATTAAGGTTTAATTCATCCGTCTCCGCTTCAGGGGTAACGCTTGCACTGATTAATACCTGGGCGCCGGTGGTAGCCCACCCTTTCAGGTCAGGATTATTAATATCGGCGGAAAATTTATACTTCTTACTGCGAACCGGGTCTATGATATTAAAGTAGGTGGAAAAATGCAGGTCAGCGAGGAAAACCCTCCTAATCTCCCGAATGATTAGTTGCAGTGGTGTAGGTTTTGGTGGTTCGGGTTTACGGAGGTCAATGGTGCAACCCCTGGGACTTTTTGGGGCAAAACGAACCGACGCCAATTTTTTCTCTTTCGGGATGGTGAATTCCGCAACAACCAGGGTAATTCGCTCTAGATTATCAGATTGTAGTTTTAACCCTTTCTCCTCAGCCGAAATAGAATCTCTCTCTAAGAGTCCAAGAGATAAAACTGCTAATAATAAAAAAGACATTGTTAGTTTTTAATTTAGCGGTTAGTTGTAAAATGTCAAAAAGAAGAAGGAAAACGGCTGGGGGCTGACGGACTGTTCACCCGGAACAAGCCAAATCACAAAACAGGAAAGACAAAAGGCAACCGAAGAATCTAACAATTCTACGTTTTGAGATTTGACTTTTTCATACTATTGACGGCTGTTGTCGTGTTGGTGCTATCTAATGAGCGGCAGCCAGTCGTGAAAAAGGAAGTAGAATCTGCCAATCAAAAGTGATAC
The DNA here is from genome assembly GCA_039801225.1 of Caldifarciminota bacterium. GTDB lineage: Bacteria > Hydrothermota > Tepidihabitantia > Tepidihabitantales > Tepidihabitantaceae > JBDRUH01. The sequence continues at coordinate 4,330 of JBDRUH010000072.1, read as the reverse complement.
TCGTGCCATAACCGTATAGCCGAATGAGGCACCAAACGCCACCATAATAAATACAATACCGATGCGCGATAATGCGCCCAGAGCGCCTTTGTGCTCTTTTGAGAAGTAGAAGTAAGTAAGGGTGGTAATGACGCCGATATAGATAATCGCATTGTTGAGGTTTATTAATGGTCTTAATGTGTCGGAGATCTGGGGTAGAAGGTAACCTTGAACCGAAGCGATTAAGCCCAGTCCGGCACCGATGCCGATGGTAAATGAAAGCGGTATCCGGGAAATCCAGACCAGTTTCGGAATGGAGCGAAGAAGCATAATCACCCCCAAAAGCGCCGGGACAATGAGGATGTAGGCTTCAAGATAGTTGCGAGCGCTAAGGTTTGTTTTGAAGGTGTCAACGAGCATTGGATAGACATCAAAAGCCCAGGCGTAAATGACCGCAAAACCTGCCGAAATACCAACATAGATGTGTTCGGCAGCGCGGTAAAGGGGGTTGTCCCGGTAAAGGAAGGAGAAGATGGCGATGGTTAAGGTGGCGGCAATCCAAGTGCCAATTATGTCTCCTATCATTACCTCTTACCCCTTTTTCGAGAAATTAGAAAGCCGATATTGCCGATGATGAGTAGAAGGATGAGGAGACCGTGGGCAGTAGATTGGGCTGGCATACCGAGGGTTGCCGAACCTGGTTTTTGAACTAACGCCTCGTATTCGGAGGCGCCCTGTAGACCACCAATTATTCCTTCAATCTGATGGGCGCTGTAATATTGAAACATTCCCGGGGCATTTACTCCGGTGCAACCGACAATAATCTTCTGTTTGAACCGTGCCCCGGCAAACTGAATCCAGGCATCTGCCACCGCCCCATGCGCCAAAGAGACTAAGAGGGCAATGTCCTGATAGTTGTGAACTGAGCGCATAAATTCAAAACTGTCCAAGGGTGTGCCCCGGTAATCGGTTTTGAAGAAGTCGCGGATTTCCCTACCGATGCCGACCATCAATGCGGAGTAGCCGGGACGATACCCAATATTAACATAGTCTTTACCGTAGACCTTACTGTATTCAGGCGCAACCTGGTTTAAGGCGATTTCACCAATGGGCAGTCCCAGTGCCAGTTGACCGGTAAGGATTACCTTGAGGTCTTTTTTAAAAGCGTGGCGGAGGATAGCCAGAAGCATCGGCTGGACTTCAGGCGCTGATGAGGGGTCAAAGTCAATGGAAATCATTACTACCGAGTAGGCGGGTAATTGGTCAACCGCATTGAATGCGTCGCGCACCGGTTGTGATACCCGAACGAGAATCTTCGGCTTGATAATCAACGGCGTAATAACCACTATAGTGAGGAGAAGATAGATAATCCGTCGGTCAATCGTGGTAATTCGTTCCCAGAGGTTCATTTAGGATGAAAGGTAGGTGCGTTCAATACCCAAGATGATTCTCAAAGCCATCGCAATGCCGCCGAGCGCCAGACCGATACCAATTCCCCGTCCTGCTGCCGCCTGTGGAATTGCCAAAAGCCAGTCTTTGAGAAGGGCAAACAGTTCCACCCGGTAGAGCGTTGTCAGGTCAAATTGGGGAAAAATGAGGTGGACAAATTGGGAAAGATAACGCCAGATTGAACCACCCAAAGGCACATTACCGAGCATTACCAAACAGGCGGCAATAAGCAAAAGGGTGGCGGCAAGGTTACGCACCCGAAATGCCCGATATGCTGCCGAAAATATAAAGAAGGCAAGGGTGGCAAACATCGTCGCCTGGAGCGGGATAATCATATATTTGTAAAGCCACATAAATGGTGCCCGTAGGGCAAATGGGCTGGAGAACTTAAACCAGGAGTAGAGCCCCAATCCTAAGGTGGCAAACAGGCTTATTACCAACAGGAGGCTGTAAAACCACCCCTTCTCCTGCCGAAAGACCTTCAATAGATGGTGCCGGGTTAAAGAGTCAAGACCTAATAGGAAGGTGAAACCGGAGATGATGGCATACCAGTTCAAAAACCGCGACTCAAGGTCGCCAAAAGGCTTATGGGGGATAAAGAAGGCAACGATGAGCAAAAGGGCGGTGAAGAGGACGATTAAAAGCGGTAGAGAACGGTTGAGCATATATTTAACTTGGCGGTGTGAGCCAGTTGACTACGGCATTAAACATCTGGGAAAGAAAAGGAAGTTTTTCACCAAGAATAGTACCTACCGTGCCGATTACCACCACAGTCGAGATAAGGACAATCAGGATGAGTTTAATCAGGTCTTCACCTTTAATGGTGCCAAGCATCGCCGGTTCAGGTTTGAGATAGCAGGAGGCGGCATAGATTTCTTCGCCAATCATCGTGTAGTCACAGGCAGCAACAAAAAATGGCAACTGGGTGGTTTCGGTTGTGCCGGCGAGTTGAATTGCTCCAACCGTATGACCGGTTTCCGCCAGAATCAGCGATTCGGCATAGAAGTAGCCCAACCAGAAGATAGCACCCGGTCGTTCCCTTAGAATGATGCCATCAACGCCAGCAGCATAACCGAACTGGTCTGAGGTAAGAAAAGAGATATTATCGGCGTTGTATAGGTCAGGTCTGCCCGCCTCGGTATATGCCTCCTTCACCGTCTCTTGCGCTGCGGTCATAACAATCGGGTCAGAATTAGGGACGATGAGCCGAACCGCATATTCGGCGGACTTTTTGGCAATCCGACGCAAGAGGGGCAAAGCAGAAATTACCACCATATCGGTAATATAACCCAAACCAAAACTGAAAAGAATCGGTTTACCCAGTTCGGTTGCCCGACCCAATGCCTCGTCAATCGCATCCAAGCCGCTTATCTTTCGAATAAACATTTTTGTCCCTCTGCGCGCTTTGGTGATATAATAAAGAAAAAATGCTGAGATGGCGGTTGTCAATATCAACACATTTAAACGGCTGGAGTTAAACCACTGGGCACGGGGTAAGACCGGTCCGGCAATTTGAGATTGGGCAGAGTCGGTCTCAGAATAGGCACGAACGAAATAATAATAAGGAGTGTTATTCCGCAACGCCGAGTCGCTATCAAGGTGTTCAGTTTTGGTGATTAGTTCAATATTAACAGGCATAAAGCCCGTTTCTGGAAAAAGAGAGCGGTAAATCCGATAGCCCAGAACCGACTCTGGCGTTGGATGAGTCCAGGTAATGACAATCGCCTGACCCTGGTCGTTAGGATTGTCTTTTACCAATAGCGACTCAGGTGGTGCGATACCAATAAGAAAAAGAAGAAAAGCCGAAAGGCAAAACATAACCGCAAAAGATTAAGGGATTTTCTTAAGTTGTCAATCTTAGTGCGAAGAGATTTATATCTTGCACAAGGGCGGTCAAATATGTATTATCAAAAAAATGGCAAATTATCGGATAAAAATAGTTGGCGCGGGCAAAGTGGGTATAGCATTTGCCTGGCATTTACAGCGGTTGGGATATGAGATTTGTGATATCAGCGACCGGCAATTAGAAAAGACGCGATTTGCCTGGAAACTGTTATATACGGCCCACAGGCGACAGCCGACAGCCAAGAGCCGACAGCCCGATGTGGTATTTCTTACTGTGCCCGATTCAGGGATTGAAAAAGAATTTAAAAGGCTTAAAGGAGAGTTAGCACCGGGCACAATTGTGGTGCACTGCTCTGGTGTTTATGGCGCGGAGGTGTTTAAATCCAGAGTGGGGAGTTGTGAATGCGGAATAGAGACGCTTGCCCTTCATCCGGTCAGGAGTTTTTTTTCTATAGAGCAGGCGATTGCTGACCTGCCAGGTAGTTTTTTTGCCTTGGATGGAACTAAGAAAGGGTTACATTTTGGAAAAGAGATAGTTCGGCGTTTGGGAGGGAAATGGGTAATTGTGTCCGGAAAAGACCGCCCGCTTTACCATGTTATGTGTGTATTTGCCTCCAACTTTCTTAATGCGCTCTTTGAGACTTCAGAAAGGATTGGGAAAGAGATAGGGATTTCCGAGAGAAAAGTCCGAGAATTACTTTTACCTTTAACCGATGGTGTGATTAAAAACATCCGGGAGAAGGGTCCGGTTGTTACTCTGACCGGACCGATTAGTCGGGGTGACAAAAGGACCGTGGAGTTACATATTAAGACACTAAGAAGAAGACTGCCGGAACTGGTTTCATTGTATAAAGAGTTGACCTACCACCTGGAGAGAATGTATGGAAAAGTCAAATCGCAAAATTCTTAGGTTTTTCGGTTTGCCTTTTGCCCCCTCGGCTGTCGGTTCTCAGCCTGGTCGCTCGGGGCAGGCTTTGCCCGAAGCAATCCCCCTATTTATGAGAAACTCTAAATCCGAAATCCTAAATTCTAAACAAATTCAAAACACAAATGTTCT
>JBDRUH010000071.1:0-5414 GCA_039801225.1 Caldifarciminota bacterium | reverse complement strand
TCGTCCCATCAGCAAACACCACCTCGGCCAACGCCACATCCACAGCCTGGTAAAACTCAAGCGTCTTCTTCAACAGTTCTCTCATCACAGAAATATTCTGTTGTCGGAATCGGGCTATCGTCCGATAGTCAGGATGGAGATTGCCCGTCAGCCATATATAGGCGGTATTCTCATAAGTCAAACGCTCTAATTTACGAGACGACCTCTCACCCTGGGAATAACCATACAGCAATAATTTCATCATTAACTTAGGGTCGTAACTGGGACGACCGGTCTCCTGATTATTTTCTCTTATCCCCAGAGCCGCCATATCCAAAGAATCAACAAACAGGTCTACTACCCGGGCAGGATGGTTTTGGGGAATCCACTCATCCAATTGAGGAGGGAAGAGCATTTATTGATTTCTTGACTCACCTTTAATATGATTCACTTATGCCTCCAGTTTCAGTATTACAATAGTAAATTCTTAGCAGATGTCAAGAGTTTTGGCACAAGCCCTTTAGGGTTTGCGTTCCTTTAGGATGCAGAGTGCTTTCCTTAGCTCAGCCGTCACCTCTGTTCGGGTGCATGGGTAACTTTGACACTGGCAGGGTTTTGTTTAATATGAGTCCAAGATGGTAAATAAGGACTCCAACCCGTCCACCACATCCACATCATTGTTAGGCACCCTGGGTATCGGGCGAGTCTGGGCAGAGATAAATCTTGATGCCCTCCGGCACAATATCCATGAGGTGCGACGGCTGGTGAAAACCCGGTTACTGCTCTTTGCGATAAAGGCGGACGCTTACGGTCATGGGTTAAGAGAGGTTGCCCGTGCCAGTTACGGGCTGGTGGATGCCTACGGCGTTGCCAGCGTTGAAGAGGGCATCTCTTGCCGGCTTGCCGGTGTAAAGGAGACCCAAGTGCTCATCCTCTCACCGGCTTCGGCCAAGGCGATTCCCCTGCTTTTTGAGTATAACCTTACCCCAACAGTTGGCGAGATGGAGTTTGCCCGCCTCCTCTCCGAGGAGGCGCTACGCCGGCAAACAAAAATTGGCATCCATGTGGAGATTGATACCGGAATGGGCAGAACCGGTATCCCTATAGAAGAGGCGCTGGAGTTCATCCCCAATGTTGCTCAACTCCCCGGGATTAATCTCAGCGGTGTATTTACTCACTTTCCGGCCGCGGACACGGACATCGCCTTTACCCGCCAGCAGGTTGAAGAGTTTAATCGTCTGATTGACCTTCTGGCGCAAAAGGGTTTTAAGGGCTTTCTCCGCCATGCGGCGAATACCGCCGGGTTTCTCAACATCCCCCAAGCCCATCTGGATATGATTCGCCCGGGGCTGATGTTTTATGGGATAATGCCGTTGAGTTACCACTTTGGTCATCGTCAAAGTGACCTCAATCTGAAGCCGGTAATGTCCTTGCGCTCTTACATTGTCGGTCTACGGAAATTTCCTGCTGGCACCTCAATCAGTTACGAGCGGACTTACTTTACTACCCGACCTTCAAGGATTGCGGTTATCTCAGTTGGTTATGGCGATGGCTACCCCCATTCTTTGAGCAACCGGGGCTATGCCCTGCTGCACGGCAAGAGGGTGCCGGTTGTCGGTAATGTGTCAATGGATTTGACGATGGTTGATGTTACCGATGTGCCGGAGGCAAAGTTGGGTGATGTGGTTACCCTCTTAGGCTCAGCCGATGGGAAAACCATCTGTGCCAATGAACTGGCACTCCTTGCCAGCACTATTTCTTATGAGATCATCTGCCGGGTGAGTCCCCGGGTTCCTCGGGTTTACATTCAGGACGGGAAAATAACCCGGGTTAAAACCTTATTAAACCACGACAGCCGACAGCCGTGAGCCGACAGCCAATTTGCTCGCCCAATTTTGGCTTTTGGCCCCTCGTCACGGTCATTCCGAGCCCCTCGGCTCTGTCATTCCGACCGAGCCAACGGCGAGTGGAGGAATCCCTTCGCTCGGGGCAGGCTTTGCCGAGGAATCCCTTCCCTTCACCCCCGTCATTGCGAGGACAAAGCCCTAAGCAATCTCTTCTCCGAAGGGGTTCGGGACGGCGTTTTTGGACTCGGGGCATGCTTTTGGCTTTTGCCCGGAAATGTTGCCTCGGCATTTGCTTGGCTTCGTCGTTCTTTCTTGCCCCCCTGTTGGTTGGATGCCGAAGGAATGAAAGGACCGCTTTAACGATTGCCGGTTCAACTTCGGTTCAGCCCTTTGCGGAGCGTCTTGCCGAAATATACCTCCATAAACATCCGAATGTGGAAATCAATGTTCAGGGCGGCGGGTCAAGTGCTGGTATTCAGGCGACAAAGAACCACATCTGCGATATCGGGATGTCCTCAAGGCATCTGACGCCAGAGGAGCAGGGGTTCAACCAGTGGACGATTGCCCTGGATGGAATTGTGCTCATCGTTCACAAGGAAAACCCGATAAGAAACCTTACCTTAAAAGAGGTAAGAGAAATTTTTACCGGCAGGATAAGGAACTGGGATGAACTGGGTGGACCGAACAGGAAAATTACCGTCATCACCCGGGAGGAGGGTTCAGGCACCCGTGCCAGTTTTGAAGAAAAGGTGATGGCAGAACAGCGCTTTGCCCCAGACGCCCTGGTTCAGGACTCCAATGGTGCGGTGCGGGAAATAGTTGCCAACGACCCGGCGGCAATTGGCTACATATCGTTTGGTCTGATTGATGAACGGGTTCAACCCTTGACAATTGATGGGGTCGCTCCTTCGGAGTCAACAATAAGAGCCGGAACTTACCCGTTGGTCCGTTATTTTCTCTTTCTCACCTGTGGTGAGCCGAGTGGGCTCGCCCGCTCGTTTATTGATTTCACCCTGAGTCCGGAGGGGCAGAAGGCGCTGGCTGAAGAGGGGTTAATAAAGGCGGTAGAGTGAGGGAGAGATTAATTAAGACCCTGCTTTTATTGGTCGCCTTCTCGGCATTAGCGATGCTTTTCTTAATCGCAGTTTTTATCTTTTACGAAGGTGTGCCTTTGATTGGTAAAGTGGGGTTAAAAGGGTTTGTGTTTTCCACCCATTGGGCACCCACCAAAGGCTCATTTGGCATTCTGCCGATGATTATTGGCTCACTTGAGGTAACAATACTCGCCTTGATTCTGGGCGGCGGTTTAGGGCTGGCCTGTGCAATGTTTCTTTGCGAATTTGCCCCCCGCTGGAGTGTGAAAATTTTAAAGCCGTTAATTGAACTCCTCGCCGGTATCCCTTCGGTGGTTTACGGGTTCATTGGTGTGGTGGTTTTGATCCCTTGGATAAGAAATACATTTGGTGGTTCGGGCTTTTCGGTGCTTGCCGCCAGCATCATTCTCGGAATTATGATTCTGCCCACAATCATTGCCATCTCGCTTGATGCGCTTCAGGCGGTGCCATTGGCTTACAAAGAGGGCTCTTTGGCGCTTGGCGCCACCCGCTGGCAGACACTTTACCGGTTGATGCTTCCGGCAGCGCGCAGTGGGATTATTGCCAGTTTGATTCTGGGGATGGGTAGGGCGATTGGTGAGACGATGGCGGTGATTATGGTGGCGGGCAATGCCATACTTATTCCGACATCGCCCCTTGCGCCGGTGCGCACCCTTACTTCTAATATCGCCTTAGAGATGGGTTATGCCAGTGGCGACCATCAGCGGGCGCTTTTTGCCACCGGTGTGGTATTGTTCGTCATCATCACCCTCTTAAATACGGTTGCTCTGCTCTCAATGCAGGTAAGTAAGGGGCTAAAACAAAAAGAGATGAAATGAGGGACTCTTCCTCATCCCGTCGCCTCATCACCCAAAAGGTGGTCTGGGTGTTCCTTGCCCTATTTACGGTCTTTACGCTTTTGATTCTATTCTTCATTATCGGATATATCACCACCAAAGGGGCGCCGGTAGTTACCCCGCAGTTTCTTTTCTCTATGCCGGAGCGGATGGGGAAAGAGGGTGGGATACTGCCGACAGTAATTGCCACCCTTTATTTAGCAGTTCTGGCTTTAATTATCGCCACACCGCTTGGTGTTGGCACCGCGGTCTATCTCACCGAATACACCCGGGAGTCGTTTATCACTCGGCTCATTCGTTTCGGTGCCGATGCCTTGGCAGGAGTGCCCTCAATCATCTTTGGTCTTTTTGGCTTCATCCTCTTTGTGGTTAAGTTGAAGATGGGTTGGTCAATTCTTGCCGGTAGTTTCACCCTGGCGGTGATGATTCTGCCTACCATCATTCGGACGAGCGAGGAGGCGATTCGGGCGGTGCCTTATGAGTTGCGCGAGGTGAGTTACTCTTTAGGCGGCACCAAATCGCAGACAATTTTCTATGTGGTAATGCCCAATGCCCTGCCGGGTATTCTCACCGGCATAATCTTAGGTTTAGGCAGAAGCGTTGCCGAGACCGCCGCGGTCATCTTCACCGCCGGCTCTTCCCTCCGACTACCGCGAAGTATCTTTGACCCGGCAAGAACCATGGCGGTGCACTTTTACATCCTCGCCCGCGAAGGGCTGTCAATGGAGCGTGCCTATGCCACCGCCTTCCTCTTGATTGTTACCATCCTTTGTATCAACGCCATCGCCTATTCTTTAATGTTTCGGCTTACCCGGCGGTTTCGTTAGATGAGCGAGAAAATTGTCCTTGAGAACCTTGGCGTAACGGTTGATGGCAAACCGGTGCTCAAAGACATTAATCTCACCGTATTTGAGCATGAGATTCTTTCGGTCATCGGTCCAGCCCACTCAGGAAAAACTACCCTTTTACGGACGATCAACCGATTGATTGAAAACCAGCCGGAGTTTCGGCGCAGCGGCAAGGTTCTTTTTGAAGGTAAAGATGTTCTGCAGTGGGACATTGATAACCTAAGACGGCGAGTTGGTTTCATCTTTGCCACCCCCTTGCCTTTGCCCGGCACAGTTTTTGATAATATTGCCTACGGTCCGAGACTAAAAGGGGTAAAAAATCGCCGGGCACTGGGTGAGATTGTTGAAAAAAGCCTGCGCGCCGCCTTTTTGTGGGATGAGGTTAAAGACCGGCTCTTCACCTCAGCACTGCGGCTCTCGGGTGGTCAGCAGCAAAGGCTCTGCATTGCCCGGACCCTGGCACTTGACCCGGAGGTGGTGATGATGGACGAACCCACCTCAGGTCTTGACCCTATCTCCACCGCGCAGATTGAGGCGGCGATGCGGCAGTTAAAAGAGCGTTACACCTTTATTTTAGTTACTAACAATGTCAAACAGGCGGCGCGGATTTCCGACCGGGTGGCATTTCTCTTTACCGGCGAACTGATTGAGACCGGACCAACGGCGCAGATTTTTACCACTCCCAAGGACAGACGAACCGATGAGTACATATCAGGCAGGATCGGTTAAGGTGAATACGGAAGGGAATGTAGGGCAAACCTTTAGGTTTGCTTTCTTTAATCGAAAATT
>JBDRUH010000070.1:0-5579 GCA_039801225.1 Caldifarciminota bacterium | reverse complement strand
TTCGTTCCTGCTGAACGCGCCCGGATTGGTATTGTTGATAAAATCTTCACCCGGATTGGCGCCTCAGACGATGTTGCCCGAGGTGTTTCCACATTCCTTGCTGAGATGATTGAAACCGCCAATATTTTAAATAACGCCACCTCCCGCAGCCTGGTGGTACTTGATGAGGTCGGACGGGGAACTGCCACCAATGACGGTCTGGCAATTGCATGGGCCACGGTTGAACACCTCCATGGCAATGAGAAGTTTTCTCCGAGGACAATCTTTGCCACCCATTACCATGAACTCACCGATATTGCTAAACTCCTCCCCCGTGTTAAAAATTATAGTTTCCTTGTACGGGAAAGAGGTGATGAGGTACTTTTCCTCCGCAAAATCAAACCCGGACCTGCCGATAAAAGTTATGGTATCGCAGTTGCCAAACTCGCTGGACTTCCCGAATCGGTCATCAATCGAGCGAGGGAAATGCTCATCCATTTTACAGAACAAACAGAAATCAACCTCAAACGATTTAATTTACCTGCGGAAACTCTGTTTGCGAGCGACCACTCTATCCATCCTGTAATTGAACGATTGCGGAGTTTAAATATAAACGAACTCACTCCTCTCGCAGCGTTGAGTTTACTTGCCGAACTGCAGAGACTTGCCCGAGAGTGACAATAAATTGACTTTTACCATTTTCCTCCTATATTAGCACTATGCACATTGCGGTAATCGGAACAGGCTATGTTGGTTTAACATCTGGCGCCTGCCTTGCCAAAATTGGGCACAGGGTTATCTGCGTGGATAATGATGAAGAGAAAATCACTGTGCTAAACCGTGGCGGTATTCCAATTTATGAACCTGGACTTAGGGAGGTTATCGACGAGGCTGTCCGGGCAAACCGGCTTTCTTTTACCACCAACATCTCCCAGGCGGTTAAGGAAAGCGAGGTCTGCTTCATTTGCGTGGGCACGCCCCCTCTCGAAAGCGGAGAACCTGATTTGACTTATGTTGAGAGTGTTGCCCGGGATATTGCCTTTAGCATGGACGGATATCGTCTGATTGTAGAGAAGTCTACCGTGCCTGTCCAGACGGGAAAATGGATCAGAAAGACAATCGAACGCTACAACCGTAAACAAATTCCCTTTGATGTCGCCTCCAACCCCGAGTTTTTGCGAGAGGGTTCAGCGGTGCGAGATTTTTTAGAGCCTGACCGCATTGTCATTGGTGTTGAAACCGAACGGGCACGAGATTTGCTCCTTGAAATTTATAAGCCCATTAAAGCCCCCGTGCTTGTGACCGATATCGAATCCGCAGAACTGATCAAACATTGTTCTAATGCCTTTCTGGCAATGAAAATATCTTTTATCAATGCTGTCGCAATAATCTGCGAGGCCGCAGGTGCTGATGTTATGAAAGTAGCTGATGGAATGGGTATGGATAAAAGAATCGGCAGGGCCTTTCTTGATGCTGGTGTGGGGTACGGCGGTTTCTGTTTTCCCAAGGATTTACGGGCATTTATTCGGATTGCTGAGGAATTGGGTTATGATTTTAAGTTGCTGCGAGAGGTGGAAAGAATTAACGAAGAGACAAAACAGCGCTTTGTCAAAAAGATTCGCCAAGTACTGTGGAATTTGCGTGATAAGAATATCGGCATTTTAGGTCTGGCATTCAAACCAAATACCGATGATATGCGTCTTGCCCCATCCATTGATATCATTAGAGCGTTGCTCTTAGAAGGGGCGAAGGTTCGTGCCTATGACCCCCAGGCAATGGAGAATGCCCGAAAAATCCTTCCCGATATCATTTACTGTCAAAGAGCCGAAGATGTTGCCCAAGGTGCGGACCTGTTAGCAATCGTAACAGAATGGGATGAGTTCAAACACCTTGACCTCATCCGCATTAAAGAAAAAATGCGTCTGCCCATCATCTGCGACGGTAGAAACATATTCGAAAGATCAAGGCTCGAACGGTTGGGGTTTACCTATATTGGCGTTGGTAGATGAAAACCAGAAAACTGCGTGTGGCCATTGTCGCGGGGGGAGCGGGATTCATCGGTTCTCATCTCTGTGAGAAACTACTGAAAAAGCAATGGAATGTAGTTTGTGTCGATAACCTTATTACTGGCAGAATGGAAAATATCCTTCATTTACAGAAAAACCCCAGATTCAGGTTTATTAAAATGGATATCAGTGACCAATTAATCTTAGAACCTCAGTGCTTACCTCGGGCGGATGTCATCTTTAATCTTGCCTCCCCTGCTTCACCAAAGGATTATAGGGCTCTCCCTATAGAAACCCTTATGGCTGGGGCACAAGGAACTAAAAATCTTCTTGAAATAAGTATGAGAAATCAGGCGATATTCGTTCATGCCTCTACTTCAGAGGTTTATGGTAACCCCACCAAGCATCCTCAACAGGAGAGCTACTGGGGGAATGTTAACCCCATCGGAGAGCGTTCGGTATACGACGAGGCGAAAAGATTCGCCGAAGCCTTAATTATGGCATATCACCGCAAATTTAATCTGGAGGTTCGTATCGCCAGGATCTTTAACACCTATGGACCAAGGATGAAACTTGATGACGGTAGAGTTGTCCCTACCTTGATTTACCAGGCGCTCACAGGGAAACCTTTGACGATATTCGGCAGCGGTCGGCAAACCCGTAGCCTCTGCTACATAAGAGATATGATAGTGGCTCTTTACAGATTAATTAAATGCCGAGACCCTTATCCTATTAACCTTGGAAATCCTGAGGAGTTTACCATTCTCCAGATTGCCCGTTTGGTCAAAAAACTAACAAAGTCAAATAGTCCTCTTATATTCCAACCTCTCCCTCCCGACGACCCTAATCGCCGGAGACCCGACATCACCCGTGCACAAAAACTTCTCCACTGGCGTCCCGTGGTTAATTTAGAAAGAGGGTTAGAACTCACGATAAGATGGTTTCGCGAGAATGAGTTAAAATGGAATCAATGGAAAAATTAGGGATAGGAATAGTCGGTGTGGGTTTGTGGGGTAGAAATTATGTAAGAACTCTTGCGGAATCTAATGCTTGTCAAATCTTTGTCGCTGATGTTGCTGAGAAAAACTTAAAGGGGCTTCAGGACGTGCGAGTAGTTTCATTTCCGGAACTCCTTGCGCACGACGGCATTAAAGCCTTAATCATTGCTACCCCAGACAACACCCATTTTCCCTTAGCAGTTCAAGCACTTGAAGCCGGAAAGGATGTTCTCGTAGAAAAACCTATGGCGCTCTCTGTTGAAGAAGCGGAAGAAATGCTACTCCTTGCCCAACGCCGGAAAAGAATTATTGCTATTGCTCATACCCCGATTTATTCCTGTTCTTTTGACCTTCTAAAATCTCAAATCGAAGGGATAGCGAAAAAGGATATTATAAGAATTGAAGCGGTTAGAACCTCCCAAGGCAGAAATAATGGTAGTGATGTTCTCTGGGACCTTGCCTGCCATGACTTGGCAATGGCGATATCCTTGTTTGGCCTTCCTAAGAAGGCAAAAACCATTAGACGCGAACACCATACCTGCCAATATAAAATGATTTTTAATAATGATATTGAATTTATTGGCATTGCCTCGTGGTCCGACCCTCCGTTCCACCGGGAATTTAAGGTTTATACGAGAGAAAGGGTTTATCAATTTCAAGAGCCTATTGGAGCGAAGGGATTGAAGTCCAACTTACCCCTTAGTCGGATGTGCTCTGACTTTATTCGCTGTTCTTATACTCGGGCAAGACCCTTGAGCGACGGGGTATTAGGTTTGAATGTAATTAAGTGTCTCACCCTTCTTTCCCAAGAGGGTGACGAGGTTAAATGCTCTCAGTAATAATCCCGGTTTACAACGAGGAGAACTCGATCTTGGAAATAATCGAACAGGTGAAATCGGTTCCGATACAGAAAGAAATTGTGGTCGTTGATGATGGTTCCTCGGACAAAACAGTAACATTGTTGCGAGATGTTCCCGGTATCAAACTCTTCATCCATAACTATAATCAGGGCAAAGGTGCCGCAATCCGTACTGCACTTCCCCATGCCTCAGGTGATATCATCTTAATCCAAGACGCCGACCTTGAATACGATCCCTCAGATTATCCCAAATTGGTTGCGCCTTTCAAAGACCTAAAGGTTATAGCAGTATATGGTTCCAGATTCAAAGGAAAAGGTAGGTTCCTTTTTCTCAGCCGGTTGGCTAATATCTTTCTTACCTTTATAACAAACGCCCTGTTCGGTGGTAAACTTACAGATATGGAGACCTGTTACAAATTAATCAGAAAAGAAGCGGCTGTAAAACTTAATCTCCAAGCGAAGCGATTTGAAATTGAACCGGAAATCACTGCCAAACTCCTCCGCCAACACTACCGGATTGTTGAAGTGCCAATAAAATATCACGGGAGAAGCCGAGGAAAAAAAATCGGCTGGCGAGATGGGTTAATTGCCTGTTGGACACTTTTAAAGGTTTATGTCAGTTGAATCATCGCCGGTGATCGAATTGGTTGGGGTATTTAAATACTTCCAAGGAGAATGGCCGGCACTTACCGATATCAATCTGACAGTTTACCAAGGTGACTTTCTTTTTCTCTTGGGGGCAACCGGGGCCGGCAAGACCACCCTGCTGCGGCTTCTGTATCGCCACGAGTTGCCCGACGCTGGTACTGTCAAAGTTTTGGGTTATGACCTCACGGTTATGAAAGAAAAGGAGATACCAAATCTCCGTCGGCGCCTCGGGATAATTTTTCAGGACTTTAAGCTTCTTTCGGACCGAACTGTTTATGAAAACCTCGAGTTTGTTTTGCGGGCAATAAATACTCAGCCTGATATGATTCCTGCTAAAATTCAAGAGACCCTCGCTCAACTCGGTCTCGTTCATAAAAAGAATTCCTATCCTCATGAGTTATCAGGCGGAGAACAGCAAAAGGTTTCTATTGCTCGGGCACTGGTGAAATCCCCTGACATTGTCCTTGCCGATGAGCCCACAGGAAATATCGATCCTAAGGCAGCTGACGATATTTTGAACATTCTCAAAGATATAAATTATCAGGGAACAACAGTTATTATGGCAACTCACGATGCTGATATTGCAGAACGAACCCAGCGACGTCGTGTTACTCTTGATGCTGGGAGAATCGTCCGCGACGAGGGATAAATGAAATTGGGTTACCTCTTGAAGGAGACTTGGCGTACAATCACCCGGAATTTCAGCCAATTTTTCCTTGCGAGCGCAGTAATGGCTATATGTCTCCTTTTAACCGCACTTTTTCTTGTAATAACTCTAAATGTGCTCAAAATCTCTGCGTCGGCACGGGCATGGGCAGAAATCTACGCGTTTGTGACGGACGACATTGCCAATGACCCAGCACCACTTCTCAAGCGAGTAATCGATATTACTGGTGTAGCTGCTGTGCGCTTTGTCTCAAAAGCAGAGGCGTTTGATGAATTGCGCGCTGAACTTGGTTCTGATACCCTTTTGCTGGATGTATTAGGTGAAAATCCTCTCCCTGCATCGATTCGACTTGCCCTTCATCCCAATTATACCGACGTGGAAAATGTTAGTGCCATCGAACAAAAACTATTACTTTTACCAGG
>JBDRUH010000069.1:0-5996 GCA_039801225.1 Caldifarciminota bacterium | reverse complement strand
TGATTATGATATCTATTTAATCAAGACTGATGGCAATGGCAACTTGCAATGGCAAAGGACTTTGGGTGGCGAGGATGATGATGAAGGTTATTCGGTTCAGCAGACAAAAGATGGCGGATATATCATTGCTGGCTCAACTTGGTCTTTTGGTGCCGGTGATTATGATATCTATTTAATCAAGACTGATGGCAATGGCAACTTGCAATGGCAAAGGACTTTGGGTGGCGAGGATAATGATGAAGGTTATTCGGTTCAGCAGACAAAAGATGGCGGATATATCATAACTGGCTATACATTTTATTTTGGTACCAATGACGAAGATGTCTATTTAATCAAGACCGATGGCAATGGGAATGTGATGACGACATCTTTATATTGAATCAGGTTTTAAGGCGCGGGCGGAATAAACATCATCCACTGAGTCAGTTCGCATGCATGTTTTATCTTTTCGGTAAAATGGTCATTGGGGAAGTGGAGATACATATGCGAGATTAGAAATAATGAGGTTTGATATGGGCATTCGCCGGGTTTTCAGTAACATTTGCACTATATGTAGGACAAGGCTTTAGCCAGCAATAAACGCCAGTGTGTCCTATTTGCCGAAAAAAACCAAAATGTCGCCAATCTATTTGAGTTAAACCAACTCTTTACAACTGGTCCAAAAGTTGATAATATAATTAGTAGAAATGCTTCAAACGCTGAGAAGGCTGATACCTTCCAAGAGTGAAAGGGAGGTTCGGCGGCTAAGGGAGAAGGTCGCCGAAATTAATGCCATATATGAGTCCTATCGTTCCCTGACCGACGCCGACCTGCCGAAAAAGACCGAGGAGTTCATCGCCCGGATTCGGGACGGCGAGTCTTTAGATGAAATTCTGCCTGAGGCTTTTGCCTTGGTCAAGGAGGCTTGCCGTCGCCTACTGGGTAAACGCTGGACTGTCACCAATCAGGAGATTACCTGGGATATGGTGCCTTTTGATGTCCAGTTGATCGGCGGAATTGTCCTGCACGAAGGCAAGGTGGCGGAGATGAAGACCGGCGAAGGTAAAACACTGGTGGCAACAATGCCATTATACCTTAACGCATTGGAAAAGAAGGGCTGCCACCTCGTAACAGTTAATGACTATCTTGCCCGGCGCGACCGGGAGTGGATGGGTCCAATTTATGAGTCCCTGGGTCTTACCGTCGGTTATATTCAGGCGGGTATGACCCCGGAGGAAAGGCGACCGCAATACGCCTGCGACATCACCTATGGCACAAACAATGAGTTCGGCTTTGACTACCTTAGGGACAATATGGTGTTGAACTACGAGGATAAGGTGCAAAGGGGGCATCACTATGCGATAATTGATGAGGTGGACATCATTCTGGTGGATGAGGCGCGCACGCCCCTTATCATCTCCGGTCCGGTGGGTGTGTCAAAGGAGGAGCAACTGCAGAAACTGGTGCCGTTGGTCAGCCGACTCTTCAGAGAGCAGGACCGGCTGGTTGACCGGATCGTTGATGAGGGGGAAAGACTTTATCGTCAGGGTAAGACCTTTGAGGCGGCGGTGAAGTTTCTTCAGGCGCTGCGCGGTTCACCCAAGAATAAGAAACTTATGCGGATGCAGCAGGAGGAGGGGGTGAAAAGGGCTATTGATAATGCCGACGGCATTTTGCGCCGGGATAAGAAACTGCCCGAGATTGATGCCGAACTCTTCTTTGTTATTGACGAACGCGACCATTCGGTTGACCTGACCGAAAAGGGACGCAGCGCCTTAGCACCAAACGACCCGGAGGCGTTTGTTTTACCCGACCTCGCCAGTGAACTGGCAAAGTGGGATGTTGACCCGACCCTTTCGCCTGAGGAACGGGCCCGGCGCAAGGAGGCGACCTACCGCGGCTATGCAGAAAAGAGCGACCGGCTGGCAAACATCCACGCCCTACTCAAAGCCTATGCCCTTTTTGAAAAGGATGTTGATTATGTGGTTACACCCGACGGCAATGTGGTAATCGTTGACGAGTTTACCGGCAGATTGATGCCTGGTCGGCGGTTCTCGGATGGTCTCCATGAGGCACTGGAGGCAAAAGAGGGGGTGCAGGTAAGGGAGGAGACCCAGACCTTAGGCACGATCACCCTGCAGAACTATTTCCGGATGTATAAGAAACTTGCCGGTATGTCCGGGACGGCGATGACCATTGCCAGTGAACTTTACAATGTTTATAAATTGGAGGCGATAGAGATTCCGACCAATGCGCCGGTGCGCCGGATTGATTATCCCGATGTGGTTTTCCGCACCCGACGGGCAAAATATCAGGCGGTGGTGCAGGAGATTGTCAAATGGCACAAACTGGGTCGTCCGATTCTGGTCGGCACCACCTCAGTTCAAGCATCAGAGGAACTGGACCGGCTCCTCCGACCTACCGGTATCCGTTACTCAATTCTCAATGCCAAAAACCATGAAGCAGAAAGCCAGATAATCGCCCATGCCGGCGAACCCGGCGCGGTAACCATCGCCACCAATATGGCCGGGCGGGGAACCGACATCAAACTGGGCAAAGGGGTGGTGAAGGGTGAAAGGTGTTATCTTGTTTCCCACGATGGCAAATGTGCCTACTGGGAGGAAAATCCCGGTCGCTGCTATGAGGAGGTGCCCTGCGGGCTATATGTGATTGGCACCGAGCGACACGAGGCAAGGAGAATTGATGACCAGTTACGCGGTCGGAGCGGTCGGCAGGGTGACCCCGGCTCCTCCCGCTTCTTTCTGTCATTTGAGGACGACCTGCTGCGACTTTTTGGCTCGGACCGGATGGCAGCAATCCTTGACCGCTGGGCGCCGGATGAGAATGAGGCGGTGGAGAATAAACTGGTTACCAAGGTGATTGCCAACGCTCAGAAAAGGGTGGAGGTACGGAATGCCGAAATTCGCCGCCATCTCTTGGAATACGACGATGTGATGAACCGGCAGCGGGAGGTGGTTTACACCCTCCGGGATACTATCTTAAAAGAGTCGGACTTAAAGCCGGTGTTTGAGGAAATTTTGGCAGGATTTCGGAAAGGGGTGATTGACCAGATTACTGCCGGGGCGCGCAACCCCTTAGACTGGAACTGGGATGGTTTGCGCGAGGTGTTGGTGAAAACATTCCTTTCGGACCTTGATGTCCCGGAAGAGGAGCGGGTTAGGTTTAGCCGAGATACCTTAGAAGAAAAAGTGAGCGAAATCGCCCAGCACCGTTACCAGGCACTGGCAAACGAACTGGGTCCGGAGATATTTCCCGAGTGGTGCCGCCGGGTCTTCCTTGCCACTCTGGATGAGGCCTGGCGCGACCATCTCCACCAACTGGATATTTTACGGGAGGGTATTGGTCTGCAGGCTTACGGTCAGAAGGACCCGTTGGTGGAGTATAAACAGGAGTCCTTCCGGCTCTTCAGTGAGACGATGAGCGAGTTTTATCAGAATGCCCTAAGGGTTCTGTTTCGGGTTGACCCAAGGAGTGGTGAAGACCGGGCGAGCCCGAGGCGCCAGCCGGTGATACGGGCTTACAAACCTCAAGTATCGGCTGGAGGCGGCGAGAACCAGCCGTCAACCCCAACAGCGGCGCCAGTTCGCCGGGAAACACCGAAGGTCGGACGTAATGACCCGTGCCCTTGTGGGTCAGGAAAGAAATATAAACGCTGCTGTGGCAGCAAAACCCAAGTAAAACCATAAAGGAGGCGCAATGGCAAAAATCCCAACTGGACGAATTGTCCTCTATGTAATTTTAGCTATAATTGTTATCGTGGTTGCGGTGTGGGTGATTAGAACCCGTCAACAGGAGGCAAAGCGCGGCAAACGGGTGGTGGAAGTGGAAGACATCCCCCGATTTGTCAGAAATGTGACCAAGCAGATTGAAAGTGAGCAAAGGAAACTCGGCGGCCTGAGCGGTGCTGAGATTGACCAGGCAAATCAGCTTCTCCAGGAGGCGCGGCAAGGTTTGGAGGAGATTCAGTCGCTCACCGACCAAGAGGAAATCACCCAAAAACGCGACGAGATAATGGAAAAAATTGCTGAGGCACGAAAACTCAGAAAAAAGGTAGAAAGAGGGCAGTAACTCTATACCTTTAACGGGGCTTGCCCGAATCGGGCAAGCCCCAGAGGAGATTGGTTATGAAATTACGGCTAATAATCTGGACCGTTGTTGCCATTATCGCTGTTGCCTTTGTCATTTTCATTCTCTTTAGCGGTAGAGCCGGGCGGTCAAAACGGGTTACTATTGAAGATTTGCAAAGACAACTGACCCGCACCGAGCAAACCGCCAACGAACTGACCGCAAAACTGAATCAGGCAAAGGCGGTGCCCCTGCCTTCAACCCAGAGTGAACTGCTCGGTAAGGCGGAAAAAAACTTGAATCAAGTAAGAGAACTTCTCCAAGAGGCGAAGGAAACAAGCGACCGGGCGCTGGTTGAGAAAAAACTCCGGGAAATTCACCAACTTATTCGTCAGTCGCGCCGGCTTATTCGCGAGGCAACAAAACCAAATGTTTCTATAGGAAAAGGCTGAGCCCGGGTTTTAAAACCAGCGAAACATTAACCGGGGAAAGCGGGAGAGTCCTAAAAATTCTTCCGCCCCCTTCTCAAAAAGATTCCGTAGATAGTAAGGCAGCCGGGGTCGGGGTTTTAATAGTCGCGGCTCACCTTTGATGCCGCACATATCGGCCAGGAGCCGCTTCGCCTCCTCTAAGGTTAAAAGAGTGTCAACGAGCCCGAACTGTTTTGCCTGCCGACCGGTGAGGATTCTGCCGTCGGCAATTTTTTTAAGGCTATCAAGGGGAATCTTTCTTTCGGTGCTGACGATATTAAGAAACTGCTCATAGACATCGCTAACCACATCTTGTAATAGCTGGCGGTCCTTCTCGGTCATCTCCCGGAAAGGTGAACCAATATCCTTTGCCTCCCGAGACTTTATTGTCTCCACCTTCAATCCCAGTTTATCCAGAAGGCGATTGACAATCGGCAACTGCATTATTACCCCGATTGAACCGGTCAGCGTTCCTGGATTGGCGGCAATTACCGTTGCTGGTGTGGAAATGTAATAACCGCCGGAAGCCGCCACCGTTCCCATTGATACTACCACCGGTTTCCCGGCATCACGGAGTCGCTTGATTTCGGTGTAGATTTCGTGGGCGGCGGTAACCCCACCGCCAGGACTTTCCACCCGGATAAGAACCCCTTTAACCTTCGGGTTTTTCCCCAAAGAACGCAACTGCCGCACCGTTTCCCGGGAGTCGGTGAGCGTCCCTTCAATTGTTACATAACCCAAGGCTTTATCTCCGGGCGAAGGAAAATCTTCTCTAACTCCGGCAATAAAAAATAGAACGGTAAGGGCGGTGGTAAAAAGTGTCGCCACCACCCCAACCACAACAAATATTACCAGGGTCCGACGGCTCATAAATTTAAAATGGGCCCTAGTGGACTCGAACCACTGGCCCCTGCGTTATCAGCACAGTGCTCTACCACCTGAGCTAAGGGCCCATTCGCCTTATTATGGCAAAAATTTTACCTCAAGTCAAGTAGGGGCTCAACATTTTGAACCCTAAAAAATTTCGCCTTATTCCTTGCTCTCTTCGGTAAACGGCTCTTCAGTGAACCTTCCCTCCTGCTCCTTAATCAGTTTATTCACCCTCAGCTCCGCTTCGGACAGTTTTTCCTTGCAGCGCCGGGCAAGTTTCACCCCCCGCTCAAACAACTCCAGCGACTTTTCCAGAGGGAGGTTGCCCGCCTCCAGTTCCTTGACAATCTTCTCCAGTTCGCTTAAAGCCCGCTCAAAGTCAAACTTCTCTTCGCTTTCTTTATTGCCCATTTTCCCCTCCCATTTTTTCTCTTACATCACATTTAATTTTGCCATCACTCAACCGGACAAATACCCCTTCGTCAACCATTACCTGACCGATACTTTTCACCACCCGACCATCCACCTTCTGGCAGATGCAATAGCCTCGTGCCAGGCTGGCGAGTGGGCTGAGGGCATTAAGGGCGCCTG
>JBDRUH010000068.1:0-6023 GCA_039801225.1 Caldifarciminota bacterium | reverse complement strand
GCTTTATAACTGGCTTTTTGCTCGCCAGCAAGGTGGGAAGTTTATCCTCAGAATTGATGATACCGATGTTCAAAGAAACCGTGAGGAGATGCTTTTGCCAATTATTGAAGGACTGCGCTGGCTGGGTTTAGACTGGGATGAAGGGCCAGAAAAGGGTGGTCCTTATGAGCCCTATTATCAGTCCCAGCGGACAGATTTGTATCAGCAGGCGGTGAACCGACTGTTAGAGAATGGCGCCGCATATTGGGATTATGCGACCCCGGAGGAGCTTGCCAAAGAGCGGGAGGAGGCGCGGCGTCGGGGTGAAACCTTTCGCTACAGCCGGAGATGGATGGCGGATAGCGAAAAAAATAGAGCCAGATTTGAGTGCGAAGGAAGAAAACCGGTGGTCCGGTGAAAGATGCCCCGGGAAGGAAAAATGACAATTGATGACTTGATTCGCGGTCGGGTGGAGTTTGAGTGGGCACTGGAGCAGGACCATATAGTCCAGCGCGCAGATGGCACATTTCTCTATCATCTGACGAGCGCGGTTGACGACGGGGAAATGAAAATCAGCCATATCATTAGAGCCGAGGAACATCTTTCTAACACCCCGCGGCAGATTTTTATCCTTAAGTCTTTGGGTTATGAGTTGCCCCGGTTTGCGCATCTTCCCTATGTGGCTGAGCCGGGCAGTAAGAATAAGTTGAGCAAGCGGAGGTTGAAGGATTATTTGAAAAAGACCGATTTCGCCGATTTACTAAAGCGCGGGGAGAAAATTGCCCGTCGTCTGGGGTTAAAAACCACCCCGGAACTATTCAATCCAGTAGTAGTGGATTTTTATCGTCAGGTAGGTTTTCTACCCGAGGCGCTTTTAAATTACCTTGCTCTACTTGGCTGGGCGCTTGACGATAGAACCGAGTTTTTTAGCCGGGATGAACTGGTCAGGTTTTTTTCACTTGAAAGAGTTGCCCATTCACCGGCAAGTTTTGCCCCGGAGAAACTCCTTGCCTTTCAAGTGCACTACATTATGGAATTACCCGTTGAAGAACGAGTAGAACTTGTTCTCCCCTATTTAATCCGCTCCGGGTTAATAAAGACACCAATTATGCCCAAGATCCGCGAGCAGGTGGCTCAGGTTGTGGTAGCGGCTGGTGACCGGATTAAAGTGGCGGGCGATATCCTTGATTTTGACTATTTCTTTATTCCGGATGAACAACTTGAGATAGATGAAAAGGCATTCAAGAGTTGGTTGGGTTCAAAGGAGCAACTAAACTTGCTTACTGATGTTAACAAGGTCCTTGCCCGTGTGGAACGTTTTGAGCGTGATGTCTTAGAAAGCACCCTAAACCATTTCGCCGCGGAAAAAGGGGTAAAGCCGATGACGATAAGCCAAGTTTTAAGGGTGGCGACGACCGGCAGAGATTTCGGTTTCGGAATTTATGACTGTCTAACAATTTTGGGGAAAGAGCGGGTAACCGCCCGGATAGAACGAGTATTGAAGTATGCAATTCAAAATGCAAAATGAAAAACTGACCATTCAAAATTTTCCAATTCACTTTCCAAGTGCAAACCTAAAGGTTTGCACTACACCTATACTCTTTGATTTTTGCACTTTGCATTTTATTTATTGTTATAAGGAGGTGTCTTGATGATTGAACCTAAAAAAACTGCTGAGGGAAAAAGGCAGAGCGGTCCTGACTTTATCCGCCAAATAATACAGGAGGACTTGACGAGTGGGAAATTTAAGCCGCCGGTTGTTACCCGATTTCCACCAGAACCGAATGGCTATCTCCATATCGGTCATGCCAAGTCCATCTGTCTGAACTTTGGAATCGCTAAGGAGTTTGGCGGCAGGTGCCATCTCCGTTTTGATGATACCAACCCCGAAAAAGAAGAGGAAGAGTATGTCCGGGCGATAATTGAAGATGTCCGCTGGTTAGGTTTTGACTGGGGCGAGCATCTCTATTACGCCTCGGACTACTATGAACAGTTGTATCAGTGGGCGGTGGAACTAATCAAAAAAGGCAAAGCCTATGTCTGCGACCTTTCACCCGAAGAGGTTCGGGAGTATCGCGGCACCTTGACCGAGCCGGGAAAGGAGAGCCCTTACCGCAACCGCTCAGTAGAAGAGAATCTTAATCTTTTTGAACGGATGCGGAAAGGTGAATTTCCAGAGGGCTCAAAGACCCTGCGGGCAAAGATTGATATGTCCTCGCCCAATCTGAATATGCGTGATCCGGTGATGTATCGTATTATGAAGGTGTCCCATCACCGCACCGGCGATAAGTGGTGCATCTATCCAACCTATGACTGGGCGCACGGTCAGTCCGATTCAATTGAAGGCATCACCCATTCCATCTGCACTTTAGAGTTTGAGGACCATCGACCGCTTTACGACTGGTTTTTAGACCAGTTAGGAGTCCACCACCCGCGCCAAGTTGAATTTGCCCGATTGAACCTCACCTATACTGTTATGAGCAAGCGCCGACTCCTTGAACTAGTCCAGGAAGGTTATGTCTCAGGTTGGGATGACCCGCGGATGCCGACCATCGCTGGTTTGCGGCGCCGGGGCTATACACCAGAGTCAATTCGCAACTTCTGTGAACGGGTGGGTGTGGGCAAAGCAGAGACGGTGGTGGCGATTGAACTCCTTGAGGACTGCCTGCGCGAGGATTTAAACAAACGAGCAAACCGGGTGATGGCAGTTTTGAAACCATTAAAAGTAGTAATAGAAAACTATCCGGAAGGCAAGACTGAAGAGTTGGTGGCAATTAACAACCCGGAGGACCCGTCCGCCGGAACGAGAAAGGTGCCCTTTTCAAGAGAAATCTACATAGAGGAGGATGACTTCTGTGAAGAGCCGCCGCCAAAATATTACCGGCTGGCACCGGGAAGAGAAATCAGGTTGCGCTACGCCTACTTTATTAAGTGTGTCGGAGTGATAAAAGATTCAACCGGCAGGGTAATTGAACTCCGCTGCACCTATGACCCGGCAACTCGGGGCGGTGATGCGCCAGATGGCAGGAAGGTCAAAGCAACAATTCACTGGGTCTCGGCTCCTCACTCCTTACCTGCTGAAGTGCGGCTCTATGAGCGGCTGTTCCTAAATCCCGACCCGGACAATGTGCCAGAAGGTCGGGACTGGAAGTCAAACATTAACCCCAACTCCCTCCAAATCCTCACCAATTGCCGGGTTGAGCCAAGTCTAAAGAATACCAAACCAGGCGACCGGTTCCAGTTTGAACGACTCGGCTACTTCTGTGCCGACCTTAAGGATTACACACCTGAACATTTGGTGTTCAACCGCACCGTCCCATTACGGGACACCTGGGCAAAGATTCAAAAAAGAACTGGTTAACGATTGAAGAAGAAAACGAAAATTTTGATAACCAACGCCTGGTCCGACCTCAACCGAGGAGATAGCGCCATTCTATTGGGAATGATTTCCTTTCTCAAAAGACATTTTCCGCTCTCTTCAATAAATATAATGTCTGAGTTTGATGAAAATGACCCTAATTTTGCCTCGGGCTATCAGGTTGTCACCGCCCACTACCCCGAAGTAACGATTCTACCAGCACTCTTCCCTTATCCCTCAGGCAACAAGTTATCAAAAAGAGTCAAATGGCTCCTGCACTTAGGCAGAGCGCTTTGCACCTTGCTCTTTCCCTTTCTTAGCGGTCTTTTCTTCTCTAAAAAAAGGGCGCTCTCCTGGCAGAGGCTTAAGGAAAGTGATTTGGTAATAAGTAAAGGTGGCCATATTTTCCACTCCGCTAACCCCTCCCTGCGCCATTTACTCGGCATTTTAAAGCATTTCTACCCTTTGCTTTTAGGAATCCGGTTAAGAAAAAAGACAATTTTGTATGCTCAGTCTTTCGGACCTTTTTCTGGCAGGATAAACCGCCGGTTTGCCAAGTGGTTCTTTAACAGTATAGGTGGACTCTCAGCCCGTGAAAAAATATCTATTCAAATCCTAAGAGACCTCGGCGTTAAAAAAGCCATCACCCTGGTCCCGGATGCGGCATTTTATCTTTCACCGGTGGTGGTAGCAAACCTAAAGGTTTGCCCTCTACATCAAATGAATAGAGGTGAAAGAATGGTAATTTTTACTCCGCGGCAGTGGAAGACGGCGGGGGTCATTGAGTGCTTAGCCGATGTCGCATCCTGGATAAACAAAGAATTGGGCTATCAGGTAGTATTGGTCGCCCACACTATAGGACCTACTCCTGAAGAGGACGACCGAATGGCGGTAAAAGCGCTCTATGAACTCCTACCGGAGAAGTCAAGAGTTAAAACTATTGATACTACTGACTTAGATACCATTCAGGTAATGGGGCTTTATACGGACGCCTCACTTTTGATTGGTACCAGGCTTCACTCAGTTATTTTTGCCCTCTTAAATCTGGTTCCGGCAATAGCCATCTCCTACTTCGGTCCAAAGACAAGGGGGGGTATGGAGGAATTGGGGTTGAGCGATTTTGTGGTTGATATCAATAAAATCTCCGCGCAAGAACTCAAACAAAAGGTCCGAACTATCTTAACCCGCGAGTCAGAGATTAAAAAACACTTACGATTAAAACTTGCCGAACTCCAAAACCAAGCCGAAGAAAATGGTCTTAAGTTGATAAAGTCCGTAATCTCTTAGTTGAACTTTAAATGTTAATATTCGCCCTAATAACTTTAATTGGGCTCATTATTATATCGCTTTTATCTTTCCGTTGGGCTCTTTTTTTCTATCTAATCACCGCCCTCGTCTTCCCGGTATTAAAAATAGGGGAATTTGCTATCAGGATAGAACTAATTTATTCCTTGTGGCTTATCATCCTTTTCGTCACCCGGAGCCTGGTGTTTAAAAATCAAAAGGTAAATTTTCAGTGGCGTCCGATTATTCTTGTGTATGCGCTATTTTTAACTGCCCTGTTATTTTCCACCCTTCTCTTACTATTCACTGGAGGCTCTTCAGCCATCTCCAAACAATCGCTAATCCCATTTTACGGTTTTATTCGCCCACTCTTGATTATGCTTCTCTTCCGCAATACCCAATTCACTGAAAGGTGGCTAAACCGATTATTAACAACATTTGTGGTCTTAAGTATTCCAATCTCAATCTTAAGTATCTGCCAGACTCTCGGTCTTGATTTTGCTCAAGACCTAACTCTCAGATGCTACGCTTCACCCTGGCGGACATCGCTCCCGGTGGTAAAGAGCCAATATGGATACCTTCTCCGCAGCACCGGTGTGTTTGAATACCACGGTTATAACGCCACATTTTCTTTGACCGTAATTCTCATTACCGGGTATCTCCTAATAAAAGAGCCTGTTCTGAACTTTAACTTGAGAAGAAAGAGAAACCTTGCGCTGCTTTACACCTCCCTTGTCCTATCTACCATTGCCGGTCTTTTCTCTGTTTCGGTAACATTTCTCTTGGGCGTGGCTGTTGTTCTCCTTTTGCTCGCCCTTTCCTCTCGGACCTCACCCCGTGGTCTCCTTAAATTCTCTACGATTATGGCAATCGTCATCGGCGCTATTCTTATTTTTGTTGCGCCGGTAATTCTAAAAAGTTCTAACCTCCGACAAGGGCTGCTAAATCAGATTGGACGCATCATTGACGGAAATTTTTTAAAAGGACGCTATTATCTCCCTTCGGCAGGAATACTTGCACCTACCTATGAAGCGATAACCCGGCGACCCCTGTTTGGATATGGGTTTGGCGAAGGCTTCTTTTCTGGTAACTCACTTTATGTTGGTCTACTTTATCGGGGTGGTATCATCGGCTTAGGATTGTGGTTTTTCTTTATCGCCACAACCCTAAAATTCACCTACCGTCACTCCGGTTTAATCACCAGACTAATCTTTTTTCTAACCATACTCTATCTTGCCATTGGTCTGGGAAACCCGGCTTTTTTTATCCCCCGGTTGAGTGAGTGGTACTGGGCACTTATCGGACTGAGCGGTTCGCTTATGGTTGGCAGTTTTACCGAAAAACATCGGCAGTTACGGGTGTTACATATCATCCCTGATTTGAAAAAAGGTGGTGCGGAAAG
>JBDRUH010000067.1:0-6096 GCA_039801225.1 Caldifarciminota bacterium | reverse complement strand
ATCCTGTATTTTGGCACTGGTTATCGCATTGTCCTTGATCTTGGCGGTGGTAATGGTGGTATCCCTGATGTCGGCAGAGGTAACTGTGCCGTCGGTGATCATTGCGCTGGTGATGGAGTTTGCCTGTCCTTCATCAACAAACTTATTGCTCAAGGCAAGGGTGTCCTTGTTCTGCAGTTTGTGGGCATTGGCGGCAACCCGGGCGCTGTCGGATGGTGGTCCAACCTTGGCATAATCGGCGGTGTCAGAATAGGGTGCCTTGAAATTACTGACAACATCAGCCCGGACAATCGTGCCATTAACAATCATTGCGCTGGTAACCGAGTTTGGCTGACCTTCATTTACATATCTTGAGTCCAGTGCGCTCGTGTCCTTGCCCTGCAGAAGGTCGGCATTTTCTGCTCGTTCAGTAAGATAGGCATAGGCTGAAGAGACAATTCTTAACCTTGGGGTTAACTCGGAACCTGTCCCAACCTGCAGAGAAAGATATAGGTTTCCGGCATCGGGAACAGAGTTTATCGGATTGACCGAACCAAGAAGGGCAGAAAAGAGCCCGTTTTTTACGGCAACCGTTTGCTCTTCGGTCCAGAATGGGGTTCCACCGGTCTCCTGAGTGTATAGCCGGAAGGTCAACTGATAGTCACCATCCGGAACCGAATTACCTAAAGAGTCGGTAAGTTTTCCCTGGTAGGAGAGCATCTGGGGAATGGTGATGGCAAAGGAAGAGGTTGAGGTTAAGGGTGCTGCGGTAACACCCTGAGATGGTAAAACAGCCGCATCGTTTGCTGCCCAGAGAGGCCAGCTCATGGCAGCAAGCAACAGCATTAAAACACTGCGCTTCATATATCTCCTTTCGCCCGATTCGGGGCGCTTTAGATATTACCGGACTTATCTGCCCGAGTTGGCTAAACTTGAGCAGCAGAATACCTATAACTAAAAAAAGCTTTTTGTCAAGTGTTAATTGCCTTTTGCTCTTTGTTCTCTGCCGATCCCCAATTAGTTGCAAACTGAAGGTAGTCGCACAGCAACCTGACCGAATCGGGCAGAGTGGCCTACATCCGCAGCTGTTGAGAGAAGTGGGAATAAAAAAGCGTGATTCTCTCTACAGAATTGGCAGGTAGCGTTTAATTTCAAACTCGGTTACCTGAGCCTTGTATTCATCCCACTCCTGTTTTTTATTGCGGAGGAAGAATCGGAACAGTTCTTCACCAAAAGTGTTGCGGACCAGCTGGCTCTTCTCTGCCAGTTGAATCGCCTCCGAGAGGTCTTTGGGGAGAGAGGTTATCCCTGCTTTTTGGCGTTCTTCTTCAGTCATCCGGTAGATGTTATCCGGCGTCGGCGGACCGAGCGAGAGTTTATCTTCAATCCCCTTTAAACCAGCGGCAAATATGACCGCAAAGGCTAAATATGGGTTACATGCCGGGTCTGGCGAGCGGAACTCAATCCGGGCGGCTTCCGGGCGTTCTTTTGAAAAGGCGGGCACGCGAATGAGTGCCGAACGGTTCATCCTTGCCCAGGAAATATATATCGGTGCTTCGTAACCAGGAACCAGCCGTTTATAAGAGTTAACCCACTGGTTGGTTACCGCGGTGATTTCTGGGGCATATTTTAATAACCCGGCGATGAAGTAGCGGCATACTACTGAGAGGTTCATTTTGTCTTTGGCAGAAAAGAAGGCGTTTTTGGAACCTTGAAAAAGGGAGATGTGAGTATGCATTCCCGAGCCATTGATACCAAAGACCGGTTTGGGCATAAAACTGCAGTGGATACCGTTTTCCCGGGCAACCTGACGGGCAACAAACCGGTAGGTTATCACACTGTCCGCCATCGTCAGCGCATCGGTATAACGAAGGTCAACCTCGTGCTGGCTCGGAGAGACTTCGTGATGGCTGTATTCCACACTGATACCCAGTTTTTTTAGGGCGGCGATGGTTGCCCCGCGCACCTGTTCCGCAAGCGCTGTGGGAATCAGGTCAAAATAACTACCCTGGTCAAGAAGTTCAGCATGCTCATTGGTTTTGAAGTAGAAATTCTCCAGTTCGCATCCCACATAAGCGGTATAGCCCATCTTCTCAATATTTTTTAAAACCCGGCGCAGAACCCGACGGGGGTCAAACTCAACCGGTTTACCTTTCGGTGTGAAAACATCACAGAACATCCGGGCGGCACGTCCGCCTTGAATCTCCCAGGGAAGAATCGCAAATGTGTTAACATCCGGTTTAATCACCATATCCGACTCTTCAACCCGGGCAAAGCCCTCAATTGATGAGCCATCAAAAGCCAGACCATGCTGAAACGCCCGCTCAACCTCTGACGATGAGATGGTGAGACCTTTAAGAAACCCTAAGACATCGGTAAACCACAACTGAACAAACTGCACACCCTCTTTTTTTATCGTTTCAACTATCTCTACTTTTGACTTAGCCATTTCTTCTCCTTAACTAAAATTTATCATTTTGTCATCCTGAGCCTGCCGAGGAATTTTATTGGTGCTGCTGAGTAAGTCAATAAAAAACGCTTAACGCATATAAGGTCGGCACTCCTTGACTTGCGGTTGAGATTAATTAATTTTGTCCGATGACATTTCAGATTTTTGCTCGCGAAGGTTGTGAGATATGTAATAAGGCAAAGGAGGTTCTCTCCCGGCTCGGCGTTGAGGTAAAGGTGCGGTATGTGGACGGACCTAATGCCACAGTTGAGAATCTGGCAGATTTCGCTTGGTTTGGCTGGACCGATACCCCGCCGCTGGTGGTGGTTACCGAAGAAGACCGGGTTATAAAAAGATGGGATGGCGCAGAGATTAGTGATACTAATCGCTCCTGGCATTTAGAAGTTAAACGCTGGGTAGAAAGCCAAATTCAGATTAGGCGGAGTTAAACTCCTCTATCTGTTCAACAACTCCGTTAAAAAGGAGGGCAGGCTGAAAATGCCCAGCGCCGCAAAAACTGAAACCATGATGAGTAAAATAGCAACACCAGCAAGGGAAATAATCATCATAATTCCGTTGATGATGAAAAAAAGTTTCAGTTTGCTAATAAAGGCGGCAAGCCCCTCCTGGTCACCCTTTTCAACATAATCTTCTGCTTTGGTGCTCGCCGAGTTAAGAATTACCCCCAGCCAGATGGGCAACCAAGCCCAGAAGATGCCGAAGATGGTGAGCGCCTGAAGTATGCCGATGACAATCTGGACAATTCCTAAAAATTTAAGCCAGCCCTTCATTCCCCGGATATTTTCCCGGACCGGGTTATCAGAAACTGCGGTGGTAACACTACTTTCCAAAGTTCCTCCTATTTAAGTTTTTCATAAAATATTCGCCAAAAACACTCTGTCAAATAAATTAAGAAAACTTTATCTGTTTAACGCCCGCCCGCAATGGTGGCAGTAATCAATTTTTTGCGAGAGAATGATAGGCTTTGCGCAATTGCCACACCGCCAGCGGGCATCCTGCTCGCTGAGCCATTCCTTGATTTTCCCGTCCCGAATAATTTGAAGATTGGTATTCAGGTCAACGCCGAAAAGAATATAAACTGAAGCAAGTTCAATTAGCAGTCTACAGGTTTTAATCGCCGGACATTCATAACAGAATTTAAAGCCCTTTTCACCCAAACACTCCCGAATTTTGCAGTTATATCCCCGTTTTGAGTCTCCCCGCCAGCCCCGGGCATGAACCATCTGACAGCCACTGCAGATAATGTCTCCAGGGGAACAACCATAACTTTGGGCAAGTTCCGCACGGAGTTTGGGAGAGTCTTTGTAGGCGCGGTAAATCTCGCAGTAGCCACAGTAAATACCGCAACGACCTACCAGCCAACTAGAAGGCATAAAAATGATTATAAATGTGAGAACCTATGATTCCCATCCTAATTCCCCAGGATATTGCTGAAACAGTAAAGGGGAAGGCTTCAAAAAATTCCATAATAGAATAATTATGGAAAAATATAAAGAAGTCAAAAAATGCTGAGTTATAAATGTAACAGATATAAAAAGCGACTCCGCGAAATGCGGAGTCGGCAATAGCAATATTGCTCTAAACTACTTCTCCGGCGCCGGCATTTGCTTTACTGGAAAACATATCTCAGTTCGCAATGACTCGGGCGGTGTTTTTGTCGGGTCAGATAGATAGAACTCCATTCCAGGTCCGATAATCTGGTAGTTATTATCACCTATCCACTTGGTAAGTTTCTCATAAGTCGGTTGCACTTTATCATAGGGACCGATATATTCCGTCGCGGCAACGGTCATCCCGCCGAACTTCTCAATCGTAATATTAGCCTGTTTGTCACCCTTTGTCCCAGCGGGCACTGGCACACAAACTTTGAACCGGGTGCTTTCCGGTTTAACCTCTGCCGGGTTGTCCATAAAAATCCCGAACGGTGCACCTGTCGCCAAAACTTTGTTTTTCTCCATCCAGGCAAAAAGTTCACCAATCGCCTGACCGGTGCCCGAATATGGACCAACCAAGGACTTACTCGCAACAAACATCGTATCCAGCGTCTTAATCTGCGCCACAAATGCCGGCTCAACCGGTTTTTGGGCTTGCGGCGCCTGTGCCGGCTTCTGACCACCGCAGCCTATTATGACCGCTATCAGCATAAAAACTGCAGCCAATCGGACTGTCTCTTTTACCATTAAATATATCCTCCTTTAAAAGATGGAGGGCATTATAATTAAAATTTTGGTGCGGTCAATAAAAATTACCGAATAAAGAAACTATCCCTGAAATACCCATCTGGCAGAACTTTATCCCTTTTTTTATTGACTGTTGCTTTAGCGTTGGCGGATGGTGCCGGTGCCCTCCTGTTCTATCCCTTCGCCAACCCGCATCTTCGGGTCAAGGCGGAAGTTGTTAAAGTTATAACTGACCGCAAATGATAATGTGCGACCCTCACCGGTATAGGAAAAGCGGCTGGTGAATCCCAAACCCTGCTCTCGGCTTCTCCAAGTGCCGGGTCCGAGGAGGTTACTGCAGCGAAGGGTAAAAGATAAAGCGCGGTTAAAAAGAGTTTGCTTAATTGCTATGTCGGCATTGAATAAGCCCTCGGAAGAACCTGTCGCCGTAATCTCGGGACCAGATAAGTTGCTGGTGAACTGAACCTGGGTGGTATTAAGAAACTGAAATGTGAGGTTAAGCGAACCGGACCAGGTAATGGCGTGGCGGTCAACTTCTTGGCTGAAGAGCGCTCCCCATTCGTGGTAGTCGGCAACATCACCAGTAAAGAATGCGGTGAGCCATTTTACCGGGGTAAGATTCAGGGAAAAATCAACCCCTACGGAACGAATTCTACCAACATTAGCTGCAGTCAGGAGCAAAACTGCTGTGCTCTCAGAATACTTAGTTGTAACCCATTCAAAAATATCTTTTGTTGTCCGATAGTAGGCTTCAAGCGAGAAGATATTAGCACCCAATGGTAGTTCGTAACCGATTTCCCAGGAGTTGACATAACTGGGAAGAAGCAGAGGGTTGCCCTTCATCACATTTTTTTGATCATACCAGACCAACAGGGGTCGCAGATACCAGTAATAGGGACGGTCAATTCGTCGCGAGTAACTGGCTTTAATCCGCTGATTCTGAAACAGCGCGTAAGACAAATGCAGACTGGGAAAGTAGTCCCAGCGATTAACCTGCCAGATGCTGTCCAGTTCTAGAATGCGGATGATGCGGGTGCCGTATTCGCCGCGCAGCCCTGGTTGAATGGTAATTTTCTGCCAGTTCCAAGAGTATGTGGTATAGAGTGAATGAATCTCTTGTGTTCCGAGATAAGGGTAACTTGAACCCAGGTCAATGTCCCAGGTATCGGTGAGTGTATTGAACCAGTAGAAGCGATTGTTTACCTTCATCCTTTCCAGACGGCTCTGGAATCCCGCCTCAAATTTGCTTTCTTCTCCGGTCGGCAAAAGATACTCCAGTTCGGCCCTCAACCAGCCAGTCGGTCCTACCTCTTCGTTGTGCCGACCATTAGTGGTAATTCCGGCGGTATCCAGTTCTCTATTACCCGACCTGCTTGAGCCATTACGACCAACCACATAGGCACGCCCGACGAGTTTATGCTCAGTAGTATCAAAATGGTGCTCGTGGTCAGCAATAAAGAAAAAATA
>JBDRUH010000066.1:0-6626 GCA_039801225.1 Caldifarciminota bacterium | reverse complement strand
AGAAGTCTAAAAAGCGTCTGGAAATCTCTTTTAACAAGAGAGGTAAAGAGAGAACTTTAACCGATTTTTACAATAATAATTTGATAAAAGGTAAACAACCGTGGTTCGTGACCGTGCCCCGTGTTCCGTGAGGAAAGGTGGATGAGGATGACCGGGGACGGTTCTTGACGCTCAGTTATTATATTGTTAAACTTTTTTTGTGAGAAGTCTATTAACCCACCTGTTATTCATCTGGTTGTTTTTCTGCCCACTTGCCTGCGGCGAAATGCCCAAGCAGGCTCCATCCCAACCACCAACAATTGCCACGGTCACCAGCGACATAACCCAGTCCCGAACCAATGCCATTGTTATTGCCGCACAGAAGGTGAGCCCGGCGGTAGTTTCGGTAATCGTTACTCAGACACGGGTGGTCAGTTATGACCCGTTCGGATTTTTCGGGTTTGACGACTTCTTCCGTGACTTTTTCCCGCGCCACACCTTCCGCCAGGAGATTAAGTCAATGGGGTCAGGAGTAATTGTTGACCCGAAGGGCTATATTGTTACCAATGCCCATGTAGTAAACAACGCCACGAAAATCAAAGTTACCCTGCCGGACAATCGGAGTTTTAATGCCGAACTTGTTGCTTTGGACCAGGACCGGGACCTGGCTTTATTAAAAATCCCTGGAGAAAACCTGCCCGTAGCAACCTTAGGAAATTCTGATGACCTTTTGATTGGCGAGTGGGCAATAGCGATTGGTAATCCGTTTGGTTTTCTGATTGAGGATGCCCAGCCGACAGTAACCGTTGGCGTTATCTCTGCTCTGCACCGGGATATCAAATCAGGACGCGGGGGAACAATCTATACCGATATGATTCAGACTGATGCGGCAATCAACCCGGGAAATTCGGGCGGTCCACTGGTTAACGCCTTGGGCGAGGTGATCGGAATTAATACTTTTATCTTTTCCCATGCCGGTGGCTCAGAAGGGGTAGGTTTCGCCCGACCGATACAGGAGGTCAAACGTTTTATCAACGAGGCGCTGGGTCAAGTATCGGCAGAATATGAAAGGTTTAATACTCGGATTGGCGCGGTGGTCGCCGATATCAATCCCAATCTTCGCCACCGCTTTGGTCTCGCTCATACCAAAGGGGTGGTAATTATTGACATTCAGGAGGGGAGCCTTGCCGAGAAAGTCGGACTGAACCCGGGCGATGTAATACTTTTGGCGTTTGGCAAGGTGGTGACCTCTGCCCGCACCCTAAAGGAGCGGCTGGAACGGATGGGGAATACGATAGACCTGGTAATTGACCGCCAGGGTGAGCAGTTAAGGATACTTTACCAGTTGCGATGAATACCTCCCGCTACTTTACCCCGGAAATGAGTGAACTGTGGAGCGAGGAGGCAAAGTTTTCCTTTTGGCTCCTGGTGGAGAAGGCGGTGGCAAGGGTGGAGGGAGAATTGGGGCTGATTCCAAAATGGGCGGCAAAGAAAATCCAGCGGGCAAATTTTAATCTGAAGGAGATTGAGGAGTTTGAAAAGGCGACCGGGCACGATGTCATCGCCTTTACCAGGAGCGTTGCCAAAAGTGTTGGTGATGCCGGACGGTTTGTCCACTACGGGCTGACCTCTTACGATGTCGTAGATACCGCTCTGGCGCTTCGGTGTGAGAAAGGGCTTAACATTATTGAAAAGGCACTGATGGATTTGGCGCAGGTTATCGGGAAACTTGCCCAGAAATACCGCGCCACTCCGATGATGGGAAGAACCCATGGCGTCCATGCCGAGCCGATAACCTTTGGACTGAAGTGCCTTTCCTGGTTAAGTGAAATAACCCGGGCAATTCAGCGGGTGCGATGGGCAAGGGAGGAAATTACCTATGGGAAAATCTCTGGTGTTGTGGGCGCCTACACCGAGTTGCCGACCCGGGTGGAAGAAATGGTCCTCAAGCGTCTGGGGCTGAAGGTTGAACCGGTATCAACTCAGGTTATTCCGCGCGACCGGCACGCACTAGTGCTTTCGGTTCTTGCGCTCATCGCCAGCGGGCTGGAGCGCATCGCTACCGAAATCCGCAACCTGCAGCGCACCGAGATTGACGAAGTCAGTGAACCGTTTGGCAAGACTCAGGCGGGCTCCTCAGCAATGCCCCATAAGAAAAATCCGATAATTTGCGAGAGGGTCTGTTCCCTTGCCCGAGTAATCCGGGGCTATGCCTTTGTCTCTTATGAAAACATCCCCCTCTGGCATGAAAGAGATCTGACCAATTCCGCAGCAGAGAGAGTCATCATTCCCGAATCTTTTACTTTACTCCACTACTGCCTCCGGCAGATGAGCAAAGTCCTCTCCGGTTTAGTTGTGAAGCCGGAAAAGATGTTATTTAATCTAAAAATCTCGGGTGAGACCTACTTCTCCCAGTCTTTACTTTTGGTATTGATAGAAAAGGGGATGGACCGAACCCAAGCCTACCAGTTGGTCCAGCACCTGGCGTTTGAAGCGGCAAAAACTGGCGCCAGTTTCCCTGAACTTGCCCGTTCCGATCCGCAGGTGAAAAAACTTCTCGGTGAAAAGGAACTCGTTCGGGTTTTTGATCTAAAGGCAAAACTTAAAAATATAAATGCAGTCTATAAAAGGGTCAGAATTAGCTGAAAGCCGAAGATTAATTGACGGTTCACGACTGGTGATTGAATCCCTGGCGCGGTCGGGTGCTGATGTGTTCGTTGGCTATCCAATAACTCCGGCTAATCTATTATACAGTTATGCGATGCGGCGGTTTCCCGCTGCCCTTAGCGCCCCGGATGAAATTACTGCTGCCCAGTGGCTGAGCGGATTTTCTGCCACCGGGCTGCTTCCAGTAACCGCCACCTCCTTTCCCGGTTTCGCCCTGATGCTGGAGACGATAAATATGGCGTATATGATGGAACTGCCCCTCTTGGTGATTCTCGCCCAAAGACTTGGTCCTGCTACTGGTTCGGCTACTGCCGGTGCCGACGGTGACCTCCTTCTTTTGCGCGGAACCATCTCGGGTGGGCACATCCTGCCAGTAATAGCCATTAACAGCGTAGAAGACTGCTGGAACATACCACCGGTGGCACTGGCGATGACCGCCTGGCTCCGTACTCCGGTAATCCTGTTGACCTCAAAAGAGATAACGATGTCCCAGTTCACAGTTGACATTGCCCAACTTCCACCGATTGAACCGGTCTTGAGACGACAGTTCTCTGACAATAGACCTTTCCTACCTTACGAGCCGGAGAAAGACCTCGTCCCACCATTTCTACCGGTTGGAAATTCAAAATATCAGGTTCGACTCAATGCCTCAACTCATGACACCAAAGGAATCATTCAGCACCTACACCCCGAGGCGCTGAAAAACACCGCCCGGCTGGAGGAAAAACTCTACCATAACCTGCAAAACTACACCCGCTACTACCTTGATGAACAACCCGGAGCAGATACTTTACTAGTAACCTGGGGCGTTACCGCCCTGGCTACTCGAGAAGCGGCTCTTAAACTCCGGGAGAAAAAAGTGGCTATATCGGTCTTTATTCCCAACACTCTGCTGCCCGTCCCGGAAGAATACCTAAAAATTCTCGCCCGCTATCCGCGGATAATTGTTGCTGAAGAGAACTCTTCCGGACAACTCCGCCAGATTTTATTTGGGGTAGCGGGCAGACCAAATGTAACCGGCGTGAACTCTCTGGGAAAAATGATTTCACCAGAAGAAATTGTTGAAGCGGTGCTGAAAAGATGAACGAAAACAACTTCCTCATATCGGCGCCGCTTCCTTTCTGCCCGGGATGCGGTCATCACCTTATCGCCCGTAACACCGCCAAGGCGCTTGCCCGGCTGGGGATGAACCCCTTAGAGGTTGTGCTCGTAACCGACATCGGCTGTCATGGCATAGTTGACCGATTCTTTCTCACTCATACTGTCCATGGTCTGCACGGTCGGGCAGCAGCCCTTGCCGCCGGTATTGCCTCGGCGCTACCCAGGGGCAAAGTGATCGCCTTTATGGGCGATGGCGGTGCTTCAATAGGAGTCCAGCATTTGGTGGAATGTGCCCGGCAAAACTTTCCCATCACGGTAATTGTCCATAACAATATGCTCTATGGAATGACCGGCGGTCAACCAAGTTCCCTTACCCCTTGCGGCTTCCGCACGCCATTAATCCCTTCAGGCAAGCCAGACCCGGGGCTTGACATTTGCCGGCTCATCCATACCGCCGGCGCCTCCTATGTTTCCCGGATTAACTGCGTAGGAGACTTCTCCGATTCTCTTGCCGAGGCGTTTTCTGTCCCGGGCTTTTCACTGGTTGAGGTTATTGAGACCTGCCCCAGTTACGGTTTGAAATACAACCCTGATGAAAAACCGCAGGAGATTGCCCGCCGGTCAGGACTGGAGTTTGGGGTATGGCGTAATCCTTTTGGGGGAAAACCGGTAATGCGGTTAACCCTTGACCGCAACCGTCCTTCGCTCTTAGAAAAGGAAGATGGCTCTAAGTCCTTGAACTTCGGCTCCTCTGCTCTAAAAAGACGGACCGCCATACTCATTGCCGGTTCTGCAGGTGGTAGAATCCAGCAGACCGCCGAGGCTCTGGCGAGTGCCGCGATTGCCACTGGCCTTTATGCCAGCAAAAAAGGGACCTATCCGGTGACGGTTGGAACTGGCTATTCGGTTGCTGAAGTGATTCTTTCTCCTCAGCCGATTCTTTATACCGGTGTCCAGATCCCTGATATCGCGGTTGTCGTTTCTGAGGAAGGGCTTGGCTATGTGAGGAGTATGTTAAGTGCCGGGTTATTGATAATTGACGAATCACTTACACCACCGGCATCGGCTGCCGAGATTGTCCGGCAGCCATTTCAAAAGACCGCCAGTCGGAAAAATGCTGCCCTACTGGCTTTACTATTTTTATTGCGGCGCACTAACCTTTTGCCGGTGGAGGCGCTGATTGAGCAGGTAAAAACTCTTGGGCGAATTCCGGATGAGGAGGTGGAGAAGATATTAGAAAAACTTAAATTACTGCTTAAAAAGGAGGAAGCACAGTGATTGATTTCACTTTAACTGAAGAACAAAAAGCGATTGCCAACCTTGCCCGTTCCTGGGCACAGCGCGAGGTTCTCCCGAAAATCAAAGAATACGACGCCCAGCACGAGTTCAATCCGGAAATATTAAAACAGATGGGAGAATTAGGACTGCTCGGCTTAACCATTCCCAGCCGTTATGGCGGGACCGGAAACGATTACATTGCCCTCGGTCTGGTCTGTGAGGAACTGGAATATGTTGACACCTCCCTGCGGGTGATCCTTGCCGTCCATATCGGTCTTACCTCCCTCACCCTGCTTACCTGGGGAACCGAGGAACAAAAACGGCGGTTTCTTGTCCCTCAAGCAAAGGGGGAGAAGATTGCTGCATTCGGTCTCACCGAGCCTGGTGCCGGGAGTGATGTAGTAGGAATTCAAACCCGGGCGAGAAAGGATGGTAAGAACTACATCCTTAATGGCGAAAAAACCTGGATCTCCCTTGCCGATGTTGCCGACCATTTCCTGGTGTTTGCCTGGACCGACCCGGAAAAAGAGAAAAGACGCGACCACACCGGTATTGCCTGCTTTATCTTGGAACGGGGGATGCCTGGACTTTCTACCTCAACCATTAAAGGCAAATTGGGCATTCGGGCTGGTAATACCGGCTCAATCGCTATGAACGATGTGGTGGTCCCTGAGGAAAATATGTTAGGAAAAGAGGGCGAAGGGTTTAAGATAGCGATGTTCTCACTTGACCAGGGACGCTACACTGTGGCGGCCGGTGCTACCGGGCTGATTCGCGCCTGCCTTGATGCCGCGGTGGAATACGCCAAAACCCGGCAGACCTTTGGCAGACCGATTGCCGAGCACCAACTGATCAAAGAGATGATTGGCGAAATGGCGCTTGACTACGAAATATCAAGGCTTTTATATTTTAAGGCGGGCTGGCTGAAGAATCAGGGCAAGCCGGGCACCCGGGCAACATCGGCAGCAAAACTTTATGCCTGTGCCGCCTCAGAAAAGGCGGCCAGTAATGCGGTGCAAATCTTTGGCGCCTACGGCTTCTCGGATGAATATCCGGTTGAGCGGTTTTATCGGAATGCGAAAGGAGCCCAAATTTACGAAGGCACCAGAGAAATTCACAAAATTCTCCAGGCAGACTTCGCCCTGGGCTTCCGAGAAGAAAAGCCGCTGCGGGTTAAACTGCCCGAACCAGAAGGTTAGGGTTGAATTAAACAAAAATAGGTTATAAATAAAAAATATAAGGGAGCAAAATGAAGATAATAATTACCGACCCAATTGCCCCGGAAGGGGTAAAAATTCTCCGTGATGCCGGGTTCTCTGTTGATGAGAGACCGGGTCTGCCATCAGAGGAACTTATAAAGGTTATTCCCGAGTATGATGCCATCATTGTCCGCAGCGCGACAAAGGTTACTGCGGAGGTAATTGCGGCGGGCAAAAATCTCAAGGTAATCGGACGGGCAGGTGTTGGTCTTGACAATGTGGATAAGAAGGCGGCAGATGCAAAGGGGATCAAAGTTGTTAATACACCCGAGGCGACATCAATTTCCGTTGCCGAATTGGCATTAGGAATGATTTTTGCTTGCGCCCGTTTTATACCTCAGG
>JBDRUH010000065.1:0-6782 GCA_039801225.1 Caldifarciminota bacterium | reverse complement strand
CTATATGGAGCGAAAATTGCCCCACGCGCCCTTCATCTCGCCCAGCGGCTTAATGAAATTGAGACGGGTAAGTTTGAACCCGGACTGGACCGGCTGGTGAAGATGACCGAAGCAGAACTTTCCCATCTTTATTATAACGAACGTGATGTTGAACCGGAGTGAAAAAT
Source organism: Caldifarciminota bacterium (assembly GCA_039801225.1). Classification (GTDB taxonomy): domain Bacteria; phylum Hydrothermota; class Tepidihabitantia; order Tepidihabitantales; family Tepidihabitantaceae; genus JBDRUH01. The sequence continues at coordinate 6,615 of JBDRUH010000065.1, read as the reverse complement.
GTATCCAGAAACAATGCAGGAATCAATCAAAAGACTGGAGGCAACCCGACAGGAGCGCATTAAGCAGGGGAAAATCCCGCTACTTGATGCGGAGTCAAAAAAGTCGCTCTTAAAATCTTTCCATCCCGATTATATTGAAGCCAGTATGCGGCAACTGGTTGTTGGTCCTAATAAAGGCGACCGCACCCCCCATGAACTGGCTGATGTGCTGGAGGCTTGGCCGTTTGTTGACCCGAGGCGGTTTGACCCTGAAAACCCGAAGTATACGGTTGATGTTTTAATCATCGGTGGTGGTGGTGCGGGCGTTGCTGCGGCACTGATGGCGCAAGAAAAAGGTGCCCGTGTCCTCTTAACCACCAAACTTCGCCTCGGTGATGCCAATACAATGATGGCACAGGGGGGAATTCAGGCGGCGGACAAACCCAATGACTCACCGGAAAGACACTACCTTGATGTTCTCGGTGGCGGCCATTTCAAAAACATCCCGGAACTAGCCCGGGCGCTGGTTAGCGACGCCCCAAGGGTAATCGCCTGGTTAGAAGAACTCGGGGTAATGTTTGACAAACAGCCGGATGGCACTATGAACACCATTCACGGTGGCGGCACTTCTCGGAAAAGAATGCATGCCTGCCGTGACTACACCGGTGCCGAGATTATGCGCACCCTACGGGACGAGTTGCGCAACCGGGAAATTCCGGTATTAGAGTTCTGTGCCGCATTAGAACTTATGACCGACGAAAAAGGTGCCTGTGCTGGTGCCGCCTTTGTCAATCTGGACACTAACGAACTCTTCACCATCCGGGCAAAGACAACGATATTAGCCACCGGTGGTTGTGGCAGGCTCCACATTCAGGGGTTTCCCTGCACCAACCACTATGGTGCCACCGCTGACGGTCTGGTTTTAGCCTACCGAGCCGGGGCAAAGTTGGTTTTCATTGACACCATCCAATATCACCCGACCGGTGTCGCCTATCCCGAGCAGATTCTTGGCCAGTTAATCACAGAAAAGGTGCGGGGTTTAGGCGCCCATTTGGTGAACGTTCATGGCAACCGATTCATTTATGAATTGGAAAGTCGCGACATTACCGCCTCGGCGATCATCCGCGAGTGCACCGAAAGAGAAAATGGTGTTAAAACCCCGACCGGTCGGCTGGGTGTTTGGTTGGACACGCCCTTAATTGAGGTTCTAAAAGGTCCGGGCGCAGTAAAGAAAAACTTGCCGGCAATGTATCATCAATTTGCCCGGTTTGGCATCTACATGGACAAGGAGCCAATCTTGACCTATCCCACCCAGCACTATCAGAACGGCGGTATTTTGATTAATGCCTTGGGCGAAACCGGGGTGAAAAACCTCTTTGCCGCGGGTGAGGTGGCGGGTGGCATTCACGGCAGAAACCGGCTGATGGGCAACTCCCTTTTAGACATTTTGGTGTTTGGGCGAAGAGCCGGTCAGCAGGCAGCCGAGGCCGCCTTGCGGCAAACTGAAGGGGCAAACTGTGGCTTCAAACATACCATTGCTTTTCAGGAGGAATTAAAAAAGGCAAAGGTGCCTAAGAGCCGGCGGTCGCCGATTCTCTTTCCGGAATATCGCCCGGTAGAACTACAGACACCATTTGCCTTTGAAAGGGTTTAGATGACCCGTTTTTTCTCACCTTGATTGCTATAAAAAGGTAAGCGATATTGGTGGGTTAGCGCCGGCGCGCGCCCAGTTCTACCAGTTCGCGGAAGCCCTTCGGGTCAAATGCCGAAGCGATGGCGGTTTCGTAGGTTACCTTACCTGCCCGATAAAGTTCGGCAAGATAGGCATCAAAGGAAATGCTACCTTCAGAAATACTGGTCTGGATTGCCGAGGGCAGGTGCTCAATTTTCCTTTCCCGGATCAGGTTGCGTACCGCGGGTGTTGCCATCATAATTTCATAGCAACCGATTCTTCCTTTACCCTCGGCCCGGAGTAGAAGTCGCTGAGAAAAGATCGCTAGAAGTGAAATGGAGAACTGAATTCTAATCTGGTCACGAATTTCCGGCGGGAAGATGTCAATGAACCGGGTAACCGTCTCTGGTGCGTTGGTGGTATGCAGGGTGCCGATTACCAAGTGCCCAGACTCGGCTGCCCAGATAGTTGCCTCGGCGGTAGCCAGGTCGCGGATTTCGGCGACGAGAATCACATTGGGGTTGGAACGCAACCCCTTCATAATTGCTTCGCGGAAACTGGAGACATCCACTCCAACCTCGCGCTGGGTAATGATTCCCTTCTTATGGTCGTGGACGAACTCAATCGGGTCTTCAATTGTTAAAACATGGCGTGGACTTTCCAGGATATAGTCAACAAAAGTTGCCTGAGTAGTAGTTTTTCCCATTCCCGTAGGTCCGGTTACCAAAATTAGACCATGGGGGCGGTCAAGAAGCATCTTGATCCGGGGGATGAGATGGGTCGGGACAAACAGCTCTTCAAAAGAGAGAATCCGGCGGGGGATGAGCCTTAGGGCAAGACCAAAATACCCCTTTTGTTTATAGACCGCGACCCGAAACCGTGCCATATTCTTAAAAGTGAGGGCGAAGTCACCGCCCCCACCGTTGTCAATCTGAGCCCGCAGATGACGTAAATCCTTAGTGGCGATGTTTTTGAAACTCTCGGTCTTCTCAGGAGTTAATACTGGACATCGTTCAATTGGCTGCAACAACCCATCAATTCGCAAAGTCGGGGGGCGTCCCACCGTAAGGTGGAGGTCTGAGGCGTTCCGCCGAACACACTCAGTTAAGAGTGTCTCAAAATATTCTTCGTCGGACATCGCTTATTTAATTATACTACCCCTTCATCCCTTGTCAAGCAAATTTTTAATTTATTATTTACCCCGATTCCACCCGCCTTCGCCGCCCGCTGAAAATCAAGATGCTTCATTTGTGAACAAGAGAACTCGCAGCCGCAGTAGCGCTGGCGATAAAGACCCAGCTCTCTTGAAAGCGTCACACTATGCTTAAACCCATTTTGCTTTTTCCAGTCGCGGGCAATGAACTGGACGCCATACTTGGCAGCGACCTCGGCGCCAATTTTATTGATAACCAAAGCATTTTTCTTCGGGCCGACGGTTAAGGTAGTAGCAAGAAAGTTATGGTTACCTTCCCTTGCCTTAATGGCGCTTTCGTTTAACCTCAACCCATAACACACCTCACACCTCATGCCGCCTTCCGGCTCACTTTCCCAGCCATTAATCAGAGTTAGAAACCGCTCGTGCTCATATTTGCCCACTTCTAAAACAAGTTGCCATAAATCGGCTAACATCTTTAAAGCGGTTAGCCGTTTGTTATACTCCGACTCAGGGAATATATTCGGGTTATAGAAAAATCCGGTGATCTGGTATTCATTTGCCAGCCGCGAAATCACTGTAGTAGCACATGGAGCGCAACAGATGTGTAAAAGGAGGCGTTTTTTCTCCAACTTGCCCCTACCCCTCCCTATGAGCGAAAGCCGCTTCCTTCTTTAATAAAAGTTGCCACTGCTCATCAATATATCGCTGAAGTTCTGATATCACCTCTTTCCCTTCGGTTTTCTGAAACAGATGTCGGAACCTGCCCTGCGGTTTTAAAAACTCCTCAATGGGCAACCTCTTCTGCGGCTTATAGTTCATTTTGTATTGCCCATTCTCAAACTCATATATTGGCCAGTAGCAGGTGTCGGCAGCCAGTTTGGACAGTTTCACCGTTTCTGAGGAGGGGTGGCGCCAGCCCAATGGACAGGGGACCAGAACATTAAGGAATGTCGGACCGTCGGTTGCCAGCGCCTTCTGCACTTTGCTCATCAGGTCGCGCCAGAAGAATATGGTGGTCTGTGCCGCATAGGGAACATCATGGGCAATCACAATCTCCATAATGTTCTTCCGATGTTGAACTTTACCGGGTAGCACCTTACCCGCTGGTGAAGTGGTGGTATCGGCACCATATGGTGTTGCTGAGGAGCGCTGGATACCTGTGTTCATATAAGCCTCATTGTTGGTGCAGACATAGAGAAAACGATGCCGTCTTTCCAGGGCACCAGAAAGCGCCTGCAAACCGATATCGTATGTTCCGCCATCACCGGCAAAAGCGATTATCCTTATCTCCTCCTTAATCTTGCCCGTTTTCCTAAAAAAACGGTAAGCGGTTTCAATACCGGCTGCGGTTGATGCCGCGGTCTCAAAAGCGGTGTGAATCATCGGCACCTGCCAGGCGCTATGGGGATAAATTGAGGAGAAAATCTCAAGACAGCCGGTTGCCATTGCGGTTACCACTGGTATGCCTTGTGCTGCCAAGAGTATCTGCCGCACCGCCAAGGCTTCACCACACCCGGCACAGGCACGATGCCCCTGGGAAAAAAGTTCGGCATTTTTTGTCAAATCGGCAAGTTTTAGCATATTTCACCTCACTCCAATATAAGTTACCAATTCCTCTTTTTTGCCGCCAAGAACCGCCTCTAAGACACCAGCCGCATCCTCAGGTGTAAACTCCCTGCCGCCCAAACCATAAACATAGGAAAACACATTCGGTCTTTCCGGCAGGTCATAAAGAACTGAAGTTATCTCGGTAAACAGGGGTCCACCATAAGAGTTAACCGCATCAACCCGGTCCAAGACACCAATGCTTTTGAATCTCCTTAAACAGTTCTTCAAAATGGAGTGCACCAAAGGACGAAAAACCCGCAGTTTCACCATCCCCACCTTCATTCCCTTTTCTCTCAGTCGGTCAACCGCCACCCGGCAGGTCCCGCAGGCTGAGCCCATTAAAACCAAAACCGCCTCCGCATCATCACACCGATACTCCTCAATAACCTGATACCACCGACCAAACCTTTTACCAAACTCCTCCTGCGCCGCCTCAATCGCCTCAATCGCCCGGTTCATCCCCTCAATCTCACCCCGCTTGAACTCAAAATAATAGTCCTGCAAGGTTGCTGGTCCCACCAGAATAGGATTATGCCAGTCAAGGAGATTGTAGTTGGGCTTAAATGGACCGAGAAAATCCCGCACCTCACTATCGGTTAGCGTCTCAATCCGCTCCTGACAGTGGGAAAGGATGAAGCCGTCAATCGCCACCAAGGCGGGCAGGTAAGCCTTCTCGGCAATCTTAACCGCCTGAATAAGCGTATCATAACCTTCCTGAACTGTCTCGCAGAAAAATTGCAGCCAGCCCGAATCGCGTGAGGCTAGGGAGTCGGAATGGTCACCATGAATGTTTAATGGTGAGGAGAGTGAACGGGAGGCAACACTCATCACAATCGGCAGCCGGAGCCCGGCAGCGATGAAAAGCATCTCATGCATTAGGGCCAGCCCTTGCGAGGCGGTGGCGGTCATCACCCGACAGCCTGCTGCTGCGGCACCAATACAGGCGGCCATCGCCGAATGCTCACTCTCCACAGCGACAAACTCGCTGTCCACCTCGCCATCACTCACATAGGTAGAGAAAATCTGGACGATTTCGGTAGAAGGGGTAATAGGATAAGCGGCAACCACATCCGGATTAATCTGCTTCATCGCATAGGCAAGCGCCTCATTCCCGGTCTTTGCCAGAATCATTTTCGCTCCTTTTCCATTGCAATCGCCTTTGCCGGACAGGACTCAGCACAAATTCCACACCCTTTACAATAGTCATAATCAATGCCCACAACCTTGCCCTCCTTTACAATAATGGAACTGTCCGGGCAGTAAACCCAGCACAAAAGGCACTGCCGGCACTTCTCCTTATCCCATACCGGTCGCATACTGCGCCAACTACCGGTTTTATTCTCCTTTACTGCCTTCAAATCAGTAATTATCGCCCCACAGGGTAACTCCTGCCAGCCTTTCAACTTTGCCATCAACCTCTCCTTTTACTCAACCTTTCACCTCTTCATAGGCACACCGGATACTCTTCAGGTTGTTCTCCACCAGTTTTTCCTGCCCGCGAAACTTCGTGCTTAACTTTTCCCTTATCGCCTCAAGAACCGGTTCTAACTCCAAAACACCACTCACCCGCACCAGCGCACCGAGCATCGGCGTATTGGGCACATCCTTACCGATCGTCTCCAGCGCAATCTTTGAGGCGTCAACGGTAAACACCCGTACCCCTTCTGGTAGACCAAGCCGCCGGCGCAAATCAATAGCACTTTCGGTCGTATTGACCAAAAGGATGCCGTTCGGCTTCAGACCCTCGGTAACCTTTGCCGGTTCAATCAAAGAAGGGTCTAAGACAACAACGATATCCGGGTTTTTAATCCCGGAATGGACAGGAATTGGTTTATCGGCTAGCCGATTAAATGCGGTTACCGGCGCGCCCATTCGCTCCGGACCGTATTCCGGAAACGCCTGAATAAACTTACCCGCCTCCAGTGCGGCCTCGCCAAAAAGCAACGCTGCCGTTTTTGCTCCCTGGCCGCCGCGACCGTGCCAGCGAATCTCAAGAACTTCTGCCATTAAACCTCCATTTTATTTTAAAAGACTATAAGTATAACTTAAAAAGACCATCTGTCAAAAAGAAATTATTTTTGCGCCAAGACATCGTTACCAGGGTACGGCGAGGGTAGTATTGGAGCATTGGTTGAAAAAAGCCGGTGCCTCGTTTAGGATGATGGTGTATAAAGACTTTAGAAAGGAGCACCGGCTATGG
>JBDRUH010000064.1:0-7124 GCA_039801225.1 Caldifarciminota bacterium | reverse complement strand
ATAACTTAACCTGAAGACGGTTTTGCTTGGGGGGCTGTCCACTCCAGCACTAGGGTGGTTAAACCCTTTCCGGACTCGGTTTTGGACTTGTTGCTAAGTTTGATGTTAAAATCGGCGTTAAATTCAAATGGTAAATCAAATGGCAGGATGGTTGAGAGAAGTGGTTTAAATAGGTTTTCAAAAGTGCCTTTTAATTTAGCACTAAGTTCATTCCCAAAAAGAATGCTTAAAAATGACTTGAATTCTGATTTAACAAGAAAGTTAAAAAGAAGAGTTGAAGCCGATTTAGGAACCAGATGAAGTTTTAATGTTAGAACACAAGAAAAATCTAAACTTGCTTTGAATTCGGGTTTACTCTCCCGGACAAAGGTTTTTAATAGCGGCAAGCGGGTTGAAAATGCCTTTCCTGCTTTCATGCCATATTAAGATGAAAGGGGTGCACATATTAGAAAGTGTCAATATGACATTTTCTTGGGAATCCACACACAGTTTATTGACTTAAAATATTTTGGATGTATAATTTTTTCTTTCTATGATAAAATCTCTAATAGACTTTTTATCCCAGGAGGAACAATGAGGAATAAAGTAGCGATTGTTGGAATTGGCGCAACTCAGTTTCGCTCCATCTCGCCCGATGTCTCTTATAAAGAGTTGATGTTTGAGGCGGCAGTAAAGGCTTATGAGGATGCTGGCATCAACCCGCGGCGAGATGTTGATACTTTTGTAACCTGCGCCGAGGACTATATTGAAGGAACGAGTATATTTGATGAGTATGTGCCTGACCAAATCGGGGCGGCACTTAAGCAGATGCACACTATCTGCGGTGATGGATTGCACGGTGTAGCGGCGGCATGGCTTCAGATAATGACCGGTGAGTTTGATGTTGCGGTGGTTGAGGCACACGCCAAGTCTTCTAATATCCTTACTCCGGATCAAATAGCGGTTTGTGCTCAGGATCCGATTTTTAATCGTCCATTGGGGCTGAACAACCTTTTTATCGCCGGTCTGGAGATGAACCGGTTTCTTTACCGCTACGGGCTTTCTACCGAGCACTGCACCGCGGTGGTGAAGAAAAACTGTGGTAATGCGCTGGATAATCCTATTGCCGGTAGAGGATGTAAACTTTCTGATACCGATTTTCGCACCGCTCCGGTGGTTGCTTTTCCACTCACTCAACTTGATATCGCCCATCCGGTTGATGGCGCGGTGGTGATAGTTCTGGCTTCGGAGAAACGGGCGCGACAATTGACCGATAAACCGGTCTGGATTACCGGAATGGGCTGGTGTAACGGCTCTTATTCTTTGGAGGCGCGTTCTTGGGAGATGCCCGAATATGTTACTAAGGCGGCGGAGATGGCTTATTGTTACGCTGGAATTAGTTCGCCGGCAGATGAGATTGATTTTGCGGAAATTGATGACACCTTCTCTTATAAGGAACTCCAGCATCTCTTGGCGCTGCGACTTGTCGGCGAAGGCGAGTTACGGCACTGGATTGAGGCAGGAAAGACATCTGTTAAAGGTTCTCTTCCGGTAAATTCCTCCGGTGGTGCGTTAGGAATGGGGCATCTTTATGAAGCGACCGGTCTTGCCCGGCTCTACTGGGCGGTTCAGGTTTTGCGCGGGGAGGCTGGTAAGGTAAATTTAAAGGATGCTAAAACTGCGCTGGTGCAAGCATGGCGTGGTCTGCCGACAACCAGTGCGGCAGTAGCAATCTTGAGCGCTTAAGGAGGAAAGATGGGACGAAAAGTAGGTATTGTTGGTGTGGGAATGACTAAGTTTGTCCGCCGGGCACAGGAGACCGGTCAGGAACTCGCCTTCTATGCATCAAAGATGGCGCTGGAAAGTTGCGGAATGAAACTTGACCAGATTGATGGTGTGGTTTTGGGCACGGCGCCTGATACATTTGACGGGGTGCATATGAAGGGTGAGTATCTGGCACCAGGAGCGGGTGCCTTTGGTAAGCCGTATATGAGGTGCTATGTTGGCGGTGGCACCGGTGTTTTTTCTGTTGCTCACGGCTGGTATCATATTGCCTCAGGTGCGTTTAATACCTGTTTAGTGGTATGTGAGGAGAAAATGTCCTCTTATCAGCCCCATCCGCAGGGTGCGTTTTTGACGATTTTTGATCATACGACCGAGAGACCGCTTAAGCCGAATCTTCTCTGGATATTTGCCCTGGAGATGAATCGGTATATGACCACCTATGGTCTGCGCAAAGAGGACATCGCCCGGGTGGCGGTTAAGAATAAGAATAATGCCCTTGACCACCCCTGTGCTCAGATTGCTGAACGGGTGACGATTGAAGATGTGCTTAAGTCCGAGGTTCTTGCCTGGCCGGTGCAGCGATTGGATGTAAGTCCAGTTTCTGATGGTGCGGTGGCGGTGGTGCTCGCTGAGGAAACTATCGCTCGGCGGGTGACCGATAAGCCGGTGTGGATTGAAGGGGTAGGCTGGGCGCTTGATACCGCATACTGGACAAATCGCGACCTTTGCTATCCCCGTTATGTTGAAGAGGCGGCAAGGATGGCATATAAGATGGCCGGGGTTACCGACCCAAGACATCAGATTCACATTGCCGAGCCTTATGACCCGTTTGATTATAAAGAGCTCCATCATATGGAAGGTCTTATGCTCTGCGGTAAAGGCGAAGCGCCACAACTTACTGCTGATGGTGTCACCCAGCGGAATGGTGAACTGCCGGTTTGTCCCTCAGGTGGCTTACTTGGTGTTGGTAATCCAATAGCCGCGGCTGGTTTGATGAAGGTTGCTGAACTGTTCTGGCAGTTGCGGGGTGAGGCGGGAAAACGACAGGTGGCAAGAAAAGTGCGGCGTGGTGTTGCCCAAGCCTGGGGCGATTTGATGCAGGTCGGCACAGTGGTAGTCCTTGGTATATAAAGGAGAAAAGATGGCAGATGTTAAAAGAGAAAAAAGGATGGAGTTTTTAGGGACCGGATTGACTGATGAGGAGCTAAAAAAAGGAAAGGTTTGCACTACTCGCTGGAAAGCGGATGCCCGTTATGGGTGGGATGCGGGTGTGGCGATTGGAAAATATCTTATAGGATTAAAGGAGGGGAAGATTTTAGGGGTGAGATGCCACCAGTGCGGACGGATAATGGTTCCCCCGCGGATTTTTTGTGAGTGGTGTTTTCGCAATATTGATGAGTGGGTGGAACTGAAGGATACCGGTGTGGTTAACACCTTTTCCATCTGTTATGTTACCTGGGATGTAAAGCGGGTTAAAGAGCCGCAGATTCCGGCGGTGATTGAGATTGATGGCGCTTCACCAGGGATGGGAATAATGCATCTCTTAGGCGAGGTTGAGCCGAAAAAGGTCTATGTCGGGATGAAAGTGAAGGCGGTCTGGAAGCCAGAGGCAGAGCGGGAGGGCGCTATTACCGATATCCTTTACTTTAAGCCTGTTGAGAAGGAGGAAAAATGGCGTTGAAACAGCGGATTGAAGGGGTGAAACAAACAAAAGTTTGGTATGGTGAGTTGCCGGTTGAAAGTATTTACACCGCGGGCATTGCCGGCGAGAAGTTCTTCACAGCGCTTAAGGAAAAAGGGGAAATTACCGGCACCCGTTGTGACCGATGTGGTATTGTTTATGTGCCGGGAAGAATTTTCTGTGAAAGATGCCTTGAACAGCTAAATAAGTGGGTAAAGGTGAGCCCGACAGGGACACTTCTTTCCTGGACGGTGCTTTATGTCGGGCTTGATGGCAAAAGGCTTGCTCAGCCCGAGGTTGTCGGGTTAGTGAAATTGGATGGCGCTTCTACTGCAATAGTGCATCGCCTTGGTGGGGTAAAATTGGATGAGTTGTCCATTGGAATGAAGGTTAGCGCGGTGTTCAAGCCCAAGGCGAAAAGGGAGGGTGCGATAACCGATATACTTCACTTTCAGCCGGAATCCTAACGGTAGAAGGAAGGCGGAAGGACGAAGAAGAGGTTAACCACTTTTCTCTTCATATTTAATATTCTCTTGGCGATGCCGCCCCGTGCGGACTTTACTGGTCCAGAGCCAGTTTTTCCCCCTGGGGTTGAGGTTCCCGGTCCAAACCGGCTGAAGGGTTACCAGTTTTGCGAAACCGTAACAATCCTTATGCAGTTTCCTGACAACCTTGCGGATACGATAAAACACTCACCCGCCCGGTTTGACTCAATGTTATATTCGGTTGGTATTTATAATAGTGCGCCATATCGGGCAGGAAGCCTCAACGATTTCTTCTTGGAGAACTCCTATGGGAGTTACAGTGTTAAGGGTGGCATTGGCGAAAATCGCTGGTTTATGTCCAAGTATAACTACTCCCGTTATTATGACGGAAACTATTTGCTTTCTACTGGCGAGCAAATGGCAAGAGAAAACCTTCAGCAGGTTGATTCATTTATTAACTTCCAGGAGTTTGACATTGATGGTGATGGGCATATACCAGCACTATTTATGGTCCATGCCGGTGCCGATGGTGCGGATAACGGTAATGTGAACTGTTGCTGGTCCCATGCAATTCCCTATTTTGATTACCTAACAGATGATGGTGTGATAATAGATGGTGTGACAAATGTGCCGGAGTTTGCACTTGTTACCGAGAACCGTGATACGACACTCTGTTGTATTGCGGTGATGTGCCATGAGTTGGGACATCTGGTTGGTCTGCCCGACCTTTATGATGGCAGCAGGCGGAGTTGGGGCATAGGTTACTGGGGATTGATGGGTTATGGTGCCTGGGGTGCGGGGGGCAATACGCCTTGGAGCCCTTCCCATATGGAGGCGTGGAGTAAGGTGGAGGCAGGGTTTGTTACACCGGTGGTTATTACCCACGATACATTCAACTTAAGAATTCTTGATGTTGAGACCCATCCAGTTGTTTACAAGGTCTGGCGTAATGGTGTGAACTGTGATACCTGCTTCTACCTGGAAAACAGACAGAAGAAAGGGTTTGATGCACCCTTGCCCGGCTCGGGTCTTTTAATCTGGCACATTGACCCAGGCGCCGGCGTAATGCACAATGTGGTTGACTTAGAGGAGGATTCAACTTTTCACCTTGACCGCGGCAACGGTGTTCGTCCTGACCCGCACAGTTATCACGAGGAGTTGGGTGACACCTCTGACCCCTTGCCCGGTATCTGGAACCGGACGGTATTTGACAACTGGTCAAAGCCTTCCAGTAAGGCACGCAACAATCAGCCTACCTATGTGGCGGTAAGAAATATTCAAGAGAAGGGTGATACTATAATTTGCGATATTACCTTTGATACCACTCCGGGCGGAATGGAAGAAAAGGAACTCCTCAGCCGAGCATTCCATCTTGTGGTAACCCCAAACCCGTTCCGGAGCCAGGTTGAATTTAAATTACCCACATGCGAACCGCTTGATATTACAATTTTTTCCAGTGATGGTAGGCAAGTAAAAAGAGCCAAGAGTTCGGGCAAGTTCATATGGAATGGGTCGGATGATTTTGGCCAGTTAATGCCGCCTGGGGTTTATCTGATAATGGTCAGAGACAGGATGATTACTCTTACCGAAAAGGTTCTGTTCCTCCATTAGCAGGTCAAAGGAGGTAAAATGAGCAGGTTTTTACTTATTGCTCTATTGATAGGGTTAAACATTCCAGCCGACGGCCGCCAGCCGCCAGCCGCCAGCCGACTAAATTATGGTTTGGACTCTTTGAGTAGAAAGACGCTTGATGAGGCGCTGAAGATTCAGGGGATGAGCGAACCGGAGTTGGGGTTTTATAAGTTCTGGGCGGTTGACAGTTTCTTCCGCTTAAAGGTGGTTGACCGGTTGCTTTCCCATCCCTTAGAGGTCTTGCCTTATGTGGAGAGTGTTGCTGGCGCGGTGGATAAAGCACAACGTTTGCCCGTAAACCTAATTTTAGGGCGGTTTCAGGCGATAGATGTGCCAATTGGTTGGCAAGATACTTTGAGACTCCTCCGGGAGATTAAGCGGGAATTGGGTAAAAAAGGAACAGAGGTGAACGAAGAGGGGTTTGACACCCTGCCATTGGTTTTAGGGTCGGCACTCAATACGATTCTTGCCGGATTTGAGGTTGGTAACCGGTATCTCAGTCAGGCACTTGCCAAAATTCCGGAAAGGGAACTTGATATCCTCCTGGGCGAGGCGCCCAACTTCTGGAAGGATGAGGATGACTCTCTGGAAAAAGGTTATACCGGGATTCTTCATCGGGAGTTTGGTAAGGATTATGACACCAGTAAGGAGGTGAAGTCGGAGACGCTTTTAGCCTATGCCCGCAAGATTGACCGCCGTTATTTGGCGCTCTCGGGTCTGGCGGTGGTAATTGCCTGCGGTCGGGCGGTTGAGGAGTTAAAGAGTTTCAAAGTTAAAGAGTGCCAGAGTCTAAAATTGGAGGGGGTAAAAGGAAGTGTCCTGTATGCCACTGAGACGAAATGGGGCGAAGTGATTATTGGTGGCCCAGATGATAACATTTATGAGCGAGATGCGGCATTGATAATTGACCTGGGAGGCAATGACATCTATTACAACCGTGCTGGCGGTGCGATTGGAGTTCTTGATCAGCCTTTTAGTATTGTGCTGGATATAAAGGGAAATGACCATTACAATTCAAGTAAACTTTTTTCTCAGGGCTCAGCGCTTTTTGGCACCGGGGTATTGTTTGATATGGAGGGTGATGATGTTTACCGGGGGAAGCATTATACTCAAGGTGCGGCAATTTTTGGCACAGGCATTTTCTGGGATTTTACCGGTAATGACCTCTACGATGCCGGATTTTTTGCTCAAGGTGCGGGTCATTATGGGATTGGGGTTTTGATCGACAATGAGGGCAATGATACTTATCGCTCATTCTGCTACTGTCAGGGTTTTGCCGGCACCTGGGGTTATGGTTTGCTTGCTGAAGGTAGGGGTAATGACCTTTATTATGCCGGAGGGAAATACAAGCACGAACCGCTCCTGCCCCGGGAGTATCGCTCCTTCTCTCAGGGTTTTGCCATAGGTGTGAGACCGGATGCTGGTGGCGGGATTGGTTTCCTTTGCGACTTTCAAGGAAATGATTTTTATAATGCCGAGGTTTTCTGCCAGGGAACGAGTTACTGGTATTCACTCGGGATGCTTTATGACCAGGAGGGTTTTGACCATTATACCGCCGCCCA
>JBDRUH010000063.1:0-8086 GCA_039801225.1 Caldifarciminota bacterium | reverse complement strand
TCTTACGCCACTCACCCGAATTGCCTTCGGCAACTTCTTTTATGCACAAGCCGTTAAGGGAAATGCCCAAACCTTTCGGGAAGCAATTTTAATAGGAGGTGATGGTGATGGCGTTTAAGAAGATTGCTTCTAAATCCTAAACAATTTCTAATACCAAAATCCCAATTATCAAACCATTTTGGATTTAGAACATTGGCGCTTTGAATTTGTTTAGAATTTAGGATTTCGGATTTAGAGTTTCTCCTAAGAGGTGATGAGAAAAGGGGGCTGTATTTTTAATCTTTTAGGGTGGCGCGGAGGGCGATTAACTGCTTTTTAATCCATAAGAGGATTTGATGCCGGTCTTTTTTGTCCGGCAGGTCATCTGTCTTTGTTCCCATTGCCATTAACTTCTTTTTTGCTCCTTTAACCGTCATCTTCTCCCGATACAGGAGGTGGTGAATCAGTTCCAGTTTTTGGAGTTGGTCCGCCGAGATAATTCTTCTGCCTGCCGAGTTGCGCTTGAAACTCATCTCAAACTCCTTTTCCCAGTAGCGGAGGATATAGGGTTTAATTCTTAAATGCTTGCACACCTGAGCAACTGAGTAAAACTTTTGCTTTTTCATCAATAAAACTCCTTTTTTAAGGGACGTTTTAACAACCGCTCAATACTCTCTTCGGGTTTTGTTCCTTCGTAGAGAATCCGGTAGACCTCGTCGGTGATGGGCATCGCGACCCGGAGTTTCTGTGCCAGTTCCCGACCGGTTCTGGCGGTGGCAACCCCTTCGGCAACACCGCTGAGGCTTTCTTGGGCTTGAGTGAGTGTCATCCCTTTGCCTATCGCCATCCCTAATTGATGGTTACGGGAGTGGGGGGAAAAGGCGGTGACGATTAAGTCACCCATTCCAGCAAGACCGGCAAAGGTTAAGGGGTTGGCGTTTAAGGCAAGACCGAGCCGGGTAATTTCGGCTAAACCCCGGGTTAGGAGTGCCGATTTGGCGTTTAATTTCAAGCCTAAGCCGTCGGCAATTCCGGCAGCGATGGCAATCACATTTTTGAAGGCAGCGGCCAGTTCAGTGCCAACAACATCGGTATGGAAATAGACCCGAAGGTTGGTGGTGGTAAATGTGTCCTGAACAAACCGGGCGGCGTTTTCGTCTTCGGATACTGCAACCAGGGATGTCGGGTCACCCAGCGCCACATCATACGGTATTGCCGGACCGGCGAGGACGACAACCGGTAAAGAGGGGAATATAGACTTCAGAACGACCGAGAGGCGTTTTTTGCTTTTCGGGTCAATGCCCTTGCTCGCCGAGACAACTAACCGGACGCCGGACTCTTTGAGTTCCTCCTTTACCCTTTCTGCCGCCTCAGCGAGAGAGGTTGAGGGTAAGGCAAAAACCACCATTTCCGCCTGGGTTAAAACCGGGTTGAGTTCATTAGTAATGGTTATTGCCTCGGGAATCTGGGCATTTTCCGGTAAATCGGGGTGGTGCCGGGTAGAAAGGAGTCTTTCTATCGCTTTCGGGTTGGTATCGTAGAGGGCAATGGAAAATTTTTGCTCACTTAGTTTCAACGCCAGTGCCAACGCCCATCTTCCTGCGCCGATGAAAGCAACCTTCATACCCTTTGCCTTTGAAAGATTTTCCGCCAGAGTTCAAACTTTGGTTCGGCTCTTTTTGTTAGACGCCGGATATTCGGGATGTGGCGGAGGATGACAATCAAGCCGGTAAAGAAGGTAAACAGGAATATTAAGCGGTTGTCAGGATAAAGAAAACGGGTAAAGATTGGTAAGGTGAGGGCGAGGGAGATGGAAGATAGCGAAATAAAACCAAAGAGGAAAAGGACGATTAGGAAGGCGACCAGGGCGACGACCAAACTGCGCGGGCAGAGAAGGGCGCTGACGCCGATTAATGTGGCAACCCCTTTGCCACCCTGAAATTTTAGCCAGGGGGTGAAGATGTGACCGGTAATTGCCCCAAAGCCAACCAGCGCCGGAATAAGTTCCAGTTGGCGGGCAAAGATTACCGGTATCACCCCTTTGCTGATGTCAAGGATGAAGACCGGCAGCGCCCAGCGCCAGCCAAGGGTCCGCAGGACATTGCTAAAGCCAATATTCCCTGAGCCTTTCTTACGGATGTCCACTTTGTTAAACAGACCGGCAATATAGCCAAAGGGAATTGAGCCAGGGAGAAAACCGAAGAGAAGGGAGAGGATTATCTGGGCAACATTCATCATATTAACAAATACCCGGCAAAAAATAATTGTCAATATCGGCTTTTGTTTGACCGGTTCAAGAGAGTAAAATATAATGAATCAATGCGGAGCGTTACCCTAAGACCAGGAGGTTCTTTGGCGCGGGTTCTCCTTGAGCGGGTCAATGAAGCGGTTAACCGTTTGAGTTCAAATCGCCCGGGAATAAATCTGATGGAGGTGTGTGGCACCCATACGATGGCGATCTCCAGTTCAGGAATAAGAAAGGCGGTTGACCCACGGTTGAGGCTGGTTTCTGGTCCGGGCTGTCCGGTTTGTGTTACCACCCCGAAAGAGATTGACCAGGCGATTGCCCTTACCCAAATTCCAAATACGGTGGTTTTGACATTTGGTGATATGATGCGGGTGCCGGGCTCGGACGGTTCTTTACTGGAGGCAAAGGCAAGAGGGGCAGATGTTCGGGTGGTTTATTCCCCGCGGGACGGGTTGATGATGGCGCAGAGAGAACCCCAGAAAAGTTTTGTCTTGATTGGTGTTGGTTTTGAGACGACCGCGCCCACGGTAGCGGCTACGGTAATTGAGGCGAGAGTGCGGAGAATAAAAAACTTTTCCGTTCTGCCGCTTTTTAAGTTGATCCCACCGGCACTTGATTTTATTGCCAGTTCACCAGAGATAAACATTGATGGATTTATCCTCCCCGGGCATGTGTCAACGGTAATTGGCACCCAGCCCTATGAGTTTTTAGTTAAACGGTATCGTATCCCCTGCTGTGTCACCGGTTTTGACACGGTTGATATCCTTTCTGGGATACTTATCCTTTTGCATCAGATTGAGTCAGAAACGCCGGGGGTAGCGAATGAGTACCGGCGCAGCGTCCGGCAGGAGGGAAACCCCCAGGCAAAAGGTTTAATGAGAAGGGTTTTCCGAAAGGTGACGGCGGAGTGGCGGGGAATCGGTCGCATAAAGAATTCCGGGTTAGAGTTTAAACATTCTTTTCTCCAGTTTGATGCCCGATGGAAGTTACCACCCAAAACCCAAAACCCAAAACCCAAAATCCAAAAGAGTTCCTGCCGTTGTGGTGAGGTGATGCTGGGCTTGATTGTGCCGACCGGCTGTCCGCTTTTTGCCCGGGTTTGCACCCCGGAAAAGCCCTTTGGACCCTGCATGGTTTCTTCGGAAGGTGCCTGTGCGGCGTATTACAAGTATGAGAGGTAATTTCGTGAAAAGCCAAAAGCCAAAAGCCAAAAGCCAAATAGAGTTCTTGCCGCCGGCCTTTGAGGAGCGGTTAGAAGAAAAGAGGATTGTTTTGAGCCACGGTGCCGGGGGAAGGAAGATGCACCGGTTGATTGAGAACATATTTCTTAAGAATTTTGGCAATTCGGTTTTGAAACGGCTTGAGGACAGTGCGGTGCTTGATATCCGCCAAGACTTGCCGAAAAATGGCAAGTTGTGTTTTACCACCGACTCCTATGTTGTCCAGCCGTTATTTTTCTCAGGGGGCGACATTGGGAAACTGGCGGTTTATGGAACAATAAACGACCTGGCGGTCCTGGGGGCTAAACCGCTTTATCTTTCGGTCGGTTTTGTCCTAAGGGAAGGGTTGCCAGTTTCGGTTTTGGAGAAGATATGTGCCTCAATCGCTCGGGCGAGTAGAAGGGCAGGGGTAAAGGTGGTTACCGGCGATACCAAGGTGATTGAAGGCTTGCCCCGAGCCGAGGAGATTGGTTCCCCGATTCGGGTCGCAATGACTGGGGTGAGGGAAAGGGATGCCTTTACTTCGTTAGGAATGAGGGAGCCGAGAGGTAGAAATGGTGATGAGCTGTATATCAACACCAGCGGCATCGGGGTTCGTTACCCTATGGTGCGGTTGGGTGGAGAGTTTGTTAGACCTGGTGACCTTTTGTTGATTAATGGTGGTATTGGTGAGCACGAGGCGGCAATTGCCATCAGCCGGGGCGATTATCAATTGAAGGCGCGGTTGAAAAGTGACTGTGCCCCTTTGCACCGGATGATTCAGGCGGTTTTACGCTGCGGTGGGGTGAGTTTGATGCGCGACCCGACCAGGGGAGGTCTGGCAACAACTCTAAATGAGTTTGCCCAAGTAAACGGTCTGGGTTATGTGGTTGAGGAGGAACTTTTGCCGGTCTCTAAGGGGGTAAAAGGGGTGGCGGAGTTGCTTGGTCTTGACCCCCTTTATATGGCGAATGAGGGCAAGGTGGTTTTGGTGGTTAGACCTGAATCAGCAATTAAGGTGTTGAAGGTGATGCGGCGGTTTCCTTCAGGACGAGGCGCCCGGGTGATCGGTAAGGTGGTAAAAGAGCCGGCCGGGGTCTGGTTGAAGACCCGTTTAGGTTCGCTGCGCCGACTCTTGATGCTTGAGGGTGAGCAGTTGCCGAGAATCTGTTAGCCAAGAGAAGGGGTCAAAGGATAAGGTATGAATTTAAATCAAGAGCCGACGCCAGAACTGCCGATTGATTTTAATCGTATCTCCCGCTATATGGCGATAAGCGGCATTCAGGGCAATAGAATTATCGGTCGGATTTACGAACCGGTGATAGAGAACATTCAAATGTTGAAGGAGGTTTTTGCTCAGAGTGGCGCGGTAGTCTATTTTGAGAAGAGTGGTGAAGACCACATAGTTACCTATGGTTATGCACCACCGAGAAAACCAGTGCGCATCTGGGTCAATATCCTGCTTTTGATTGCGACAGTTTTAACCACCCTTTTTGTTGGCGCATTACACGCCGGTAAAAATCCTTTACAATCCCCAGGGCAGCTTTTCTATGGTGTGCCGTTTTCTCTGGGCATTATCCTGATATTAGGTAGCCATGAATTGGCACATTACCTTACCGCCCGGCGACTTGGTGTTGATGCATCACCGCCCTATTTTTTGCCAGTGCCCCATCCAATGACCGGAACAATGGGCGCATTCATCAAAATTCGCTCACCTGTGCCCAGCCGCAGTGCGCTGATTAAAGTGGGAGTTGCTGGTCCTTTAGCCGGATTTTTAGTTGCGCTGCCGGTATCTTTTCTCGGGCTGGCGGTCTCTCAGGTGCGTTTGATACCACCCAATACCCCACTCCTCCGTCTCGGCTCGCCATTGGTCTTTGAAATTATTTCAAAAATATTTCACGGTAATCCACCACCGGGCAGTGATGTGGTGTTGCACCCGCTGGCATTTGCCGGCTGGTTAGGGATGTTTGTCACCGCCTTAAACCTCCTACCGATTGGTCAACTTGACGGCGGCCATATTGTCTATGCCATCTTGGGTAAACGCTACCGGCTGGCAAGTATTTTTATTGTTGCCGGACTGCTCTTGATGGGCTTTTTCTGGCTCGGCTGGCCCTTTTGGGCTTTTCTGGCTACCGCTCTGGGCTTGAAACATCCACCACCCCTTGACAATATTACTCCGTTAACAAAAAAGGACATTTTACTTGCGGTGCTGGCGTTGGTGGTGATGATACTTACCTTTACACCGGCGCCGTTCCCGGGCGCTGGATTTTAAAAGCGCCAGCCGGTTTACCTCTTGACAGAATTGGTAGTTATGTTATAGTTGTTTGGTATGCAGGATGATACTCAAATGCCAATTTATACCCCAGGTTGATTATGGACCTAACCAAGATTGAATTGAACGCGGAGTTTGAAAGGGCGTTAGATTTAATTGAAAAGACAGATAAAAATGTTTTTATTACCGGTAAAGCCGGGACTGGAAAGTCAACACTATTAGAATATTTTCGCTCAATTACGGCAAAAAATGTTGTTGTCCTGGCGCCGACCGGGGTTGCGGCGTTACAGGTTCAGGGCGAGACGATTCACTCCTTCTTTGGCTTCAAACCCAATGTTACCCTACAGAATATCAAAAAAATAGGAACAAAAGAGTCAAAAATTTATAAAAAGATTGATACGATTGTCATAGACGAGATCTCTATGGTGCGCGCCGATTTGCTTGACTGCATTGACCGATTTTTGCGGTTGAACGGCAAAGACTCGCTTTTACCTTTTGGTGGAATTCAAATGGTATTTATTGGCGACCTATACCAATTGCCACCGGTAGTAACCGCAAAGGAAAAGAGGATTTTTACCGACCATTATAAAAGCCCCTACTTCTTTGATGCCGATGTGTTTAAGGAGTTACCACTGGAGTTCATTGAGTTAGAAAAGGTTTATCGGCAAAAGGACGAAAAGTTCATTGAACTGCTAAATCAAATCCGTAACAATACCATCACCGAAGAGGGTATTTCCCTTCTCAATAGCCGGGTCGGGGCGCAATTGTGCCAAAAAGAGGGTGAGTTCGTCCTTTATCTAACAACATTAAATGAAATGGCTTCCCGAATAAACCAGGAGTTTTTAGATAAATTGCCCGGTCAAGCCTTTAAGTGGGAGGCGCTGGTTGAGGGAAGGTTTGACCCAACCGCTTTTCCCACCGATTATGTTTTGCAGGTTAAACCTAATGCCCAGGTAATGATGTTAAACAACGATTCAAAAGGCAGATGGGTAAACGGTTCATTAGGACGAGTGATAGATGTGATTGGAAGCAAAAAAGGGGATGGTGATGTGATTAAAGTTCAATTTTCCGATAATAGAATAGAATATGTTACCCCTTTTACCTGGGAGGTCTTTCATTTTAAGTATAACGAGCGGGTAAAGGCGATTGAGTCGGAGGTGGTAGGGAAATTTACTCAATATCCCTTGCGACTCGCCTGGGCGGTTACCATCCATAAAAGCCAAGGGAAGACCTTTGATAAGGTGATAATTGATATTGGTCGGGGAACTTTTGCCTGCGGTCAGGTTTATGTGGCGTTAAGCCGCTGCACATCATTTGCCGGGATAGCGTTGAAAAGTCCAATTAAAAAAAAGTATATTTTCAATGACTGGCGGATTGTGAAATTTCTGACCAATTTTCAATATCAGATTTCGGAAAAAGAGCTGTCCTTAGAGGAGAAAATCAAACTTATAAAAAAAGCGATAGGGCAGAGGTTGCCGATAGAAATTGTCTACTTAAAGCCCAATGATGAAAAGAGTAAAAGGGTAATAGTTCCTTATGATGTCGGCAGATTTAATTTTCAAAAGAAGTCTTTTTGGGGTGTCGCGGCCTTTTGTGAAAAAAGGCAGGAAGATAGAGTTTTTAGAGTAGACCGAATTCTCCAGATGAAGGTGTTAGGGAGGCGAGATAGTGGTTAAGAACATTTTACTTACCGGTTTGCCCCGGGCGGGTAAGACAACGGTTGTTTTAAAGGTTGCCGAAGGAATAAAGGGAAGATGTGCCGGTTTTTATACCGAAGAGATTTTAAAAAAAGGCAAAAGGGTCGGCTTCAGGTTGATAACACTGAATGGAAGTTCAGGCATTCTTGCTCATAGGGAGATAAAATCTCAATATAATGTGGGTAAATACGGCGTGGCTATTGAATCTTTAGAAAAATTGGGGATAAGAGCGGTTAAAGAGGGTATTGAAGGGAATAAGGTAATAATTATTGACGAGATTGGCAAAATGGAACTGTTCTCTATAAAATTCCGAACAGCGGTGATTGAAGCGCTGGATTCCAGACAACTGGTATTGGCGACAATTATGTCCCATTCCCATCCTTTCTGTGATGGAATAAAAAGCCGGAAAGATGTGAAGATGTTTGAAGTAACCCCGAAAAATAGAGATTCTCTACCCGGGATAATCCTCAATATGATAACTGGATCTCTCGGTGACTAAACAAAGAAAAAACCCAATCCGAAAGCAATTTCTAATACCAAAGCCTGCCCCGAGCCCACAGAAAGGCCTGCCCCGAGCGAAGCCGAGAGGGATTCCTCCACTTCGGTCGGAATGACGGGGCGAGGGGTCCCAATTATCAAAACATTTTGGATTTAGAACATTTGTGCTTTGAATTTGTTTAGAATTTAGATT
>JBDRUH010000062.1:6668-8134 GCA_039801225.1 Caldifarciminota bacterium | reverse complement strand
TTCGGAATTATGAAACTGGCGAGCGCGTAGCCTACAAGAACAATGTATCTGCAGACCGCGACCACAAGTGGCTGCGGTTTGACCTTGAGCCAGTAGCCGGGCAGAAGTTTGTCCGGGGCAAAAAGTATCTGGTCAAGTTCACCAGACCGGGCGATTCAATTCATTGCTACTTTAACCCAAACGACCCATATCCTTACGGTGGGTTTGTTGCCCCGCAATTCTCTGAGTCAATAGTGGTGGCTACCACCGACCTTTGTATGAGGGTGTATGGGGTGATGGATACGGTGGATTCTGGTCCTTGCCGAAGTTCTGAATTGGGTTAGAATAAGAGTATGAACAGGATTGTTATTACGATTTTACTGGTGGGAATGGGCACAGCATTTTGCTACAACTGGCGACAGGACAGGTGGGCGGTGATGGATTCGCTGCGAGAGATAGAACCTTGGTTTCAAAGAAGGTGGCTGACAGAGAGGAGGTTGCAGCGGTTCTACCAAGAGCAGAGTTGGCGGCCTGATTCTCAAGGGTTACGGTGCGTTGGCAGATGGAGTTACGGACCTTCAGTCAAGGTTTCGCTTCGAGTTACACCCGAAGATACAATCATTTGCCTTGCCCGCGGTTCGGGTGCAAGCCTAATTCGGTTTCACTCCCAGGACAGATTGAGTTTTGAACTTCTCTCGGACATCAACAGTTACGGTGTCGTTTGCCGGGCAATTATTATGGACACGCTGGTCTATTGTGGGATGAAGCAGGGTGGCACAGGTATTGAAGTTTGGGGGGTAAGTAACCCTGAGCAACCCAATCGGCTCTCCTACATCTATCTACCTCCAATTATGGACATTGCGGTAAAAGACACTCTTCTCTTTGCCATCGGGTATCAGCAGGATTCACTGCGCATCTTTAATGTTCGAGACCCAAGAAATCCGATTCAAGTTGGCGCCTGTGCCGACTCCGGTTTCCCAATGTGCATTTCAGGCAACTACTGCTATCTTGCCGACCAGTATGGTTTAAACATTGTAGATGTGAGCAACCCCAAAGAGCCCCATCGGGTGAGCAGTATCGGTGGGTTTGAAGCACTTTCGGTTGGGGTTAAAGATACCCTTTGCTATGTCAGCACATACATCTACCCTGACCAGTTTAGCCTGCGGGTTTACAATGTCCGCAACCCGGCTTCACCGGTCCCAGTCGGTTCTCTTGCCGGGATTGAAGCGCCGGACATCTACTTTCCGCCAACCTGTGACACGGTTCTTTACACACCCAAGTTGCACATCATCAATATCTCCGACCCGAGAAACCCAAGGCAAATTGGCTTTGCGGACTGTCCCGGCTGGGACTATGGTGTTGTTACTGTTCCGGCGCTCAACTATGCGCTGGTGGCGGATTACTTTGCGGGACTGGTGGGAGTTAATATTACCAATCCCAGTCTGCCGGTTATCGACACGGCGATCTATGCTGCTCAGCAAACCTTA
>JBDRUH010000062.1:0-6658 GCA_039801225.1 Caldifarciminota bacterium | reverse complement strand
AATAGATAAAGAGACGAAACTCGGGATTCTTGCCTCCTATCATGCGGGAATGGTTTTAGTAGATTTCACAAATCCCCAGATGCCGCAATATCTTGGATGTTATGATACAGTAGGTTCTGGAGCGATTGTAACTTCGGTTACCGGGTGCGACTCATTTGCCTATATTTCCTGGCCACGCCCGCGTTTAATCTCAATAGACATCAGCGACCCGAGGCATCCAGTGCGGGCAGGAGGATGTGAGAATATGTTCAATCCACCTGAGGATATGGTGCTGCGTGATTCGTTTGTCTATTGTGCGGAGGCGAACCGCTTCCAGGTTGTCAATGTCGCCCGTCCCCGAGACCCCAGACTGGTCGGGAGCTGTGTGGTGGAAGAAGACGCCGAAGGACTGTGTTTGGTAGATTCCATCGCCTATGTCGCCAACTACCCATTTGCTATTATTAATGTAAGGCAACCCTCCAATCCCTTTATTATCAGTAGAATATGGCGCGGCGCATGGAATGGAACGGTGCGGGATTCGTTTTTATTTCTCTCTTCTGGCGGCGTTCTCGTATACAGCGTTGCCGACCTTCGCCAGCCTCATCTGATAGACTCGCTGAGCGTTGGGCCAAACACATACTGGGTTGAGGCGGTGGGTAGCCTCCTCTATACCGGTAACAGGGATGGTGTGCGTGTGATAGATGCCTCTGATGTTCATGATATGCGAGTTCTTGGATTCTGCTCAGCACCTTATGTGGTAAAACGGCTAGCCTATGTTTCGCCATATCTCTATGCCGTTTGCTGGGATGCAGGTGTTTGCATCTTTGAGTCAACCCCAATCGGGGTCTCAGAACTTCAATCACCACAGACAGCCAAAGGTAAGTTAATGGTGATACCCAATCCTACTCGGGGACGGGTGAGATTAGCACCCAGAAGTAATAACTGGGGACTCAGCCAAGTAATTGTCAGAGATGCATTAGGACGGGAAGTGGCACAGATAAAATGCCAAAGAGATTCAGGTGAATGTTTGAAGTTGAATCTGAATGACCTGAAGAGAGGGCTTTATTTTGTAGAGTTTGTGTCTGAAAAGCAAAGAGCAGCAGTGATAGTTAAGATAATTAAACAATAGGAGGTAAAGATGAAAAAAGTGGTTATTGTCATAACGCCAATGCTATTTGTGTCCTTGTCCTTTGCTCTTCTCCGAGCTTACAGCGTGGAGCCGGTGAAGGCACAATGGTCGGGCTGGACCGACACGATTCGGCCATACAACTATGTCTCCCAGACCATCACCTGCAATTTTGATAGCCTGGTTTACTGCGAGTTCTTCAACGGAAAGGGGTCGGAAGCGGGAATACATGTTTCTGTGCGTACCCTTGGTGGCTACCAAGTTGCATGGGGCGACACCAATGACAATGGCGACCATAAATGGCTCAGATGCTACTTACATACCACTGCACCCGAGTCAATCATAAGGGGTAGGCGGTATGAGTTTCGGTTTATGCGTAGCGGCCAAGACAGCATTCAATTCTACTATGACAAAAACAACCCATATCCTTACGGCGAGTTTAATGCTCCCAATGCCAGTTTCCCTGAAGACACGGTGATGTTTGCTACCACCGACCTTTGTATGAGGGTGTATGGAAAGATGAATATAGTTGATAGCACCTGGTGGGGGATGTTGATAGGGCCATTGGATACTATTAAGGCACATAACAACAACCTTCATATTAAAGCCGAGTCTGCCGGCGTCCGTATGGACCGGGTAGACTTGTTTTGGGATTGGGTCCAGCCCGAATCCACAAGTCCCTTTGACTTCAGGCGGTTAGACCCGGCTATCGTGTATTCACACAATACAATGCACTGCAAGGTAATCGGAATTCTTGACTACTGTGCCCCCTGGGCATCAACGCGTAATGACAAAAGTGGCGGCTGCCCACCGCTTAATCTCTTCCGTGGTGTCTGGAATCCCTCCAATTACTGGGCTCGGTATGTTGAAGCGGTAGTCAGACATTACTACTCCGACCTCGGACTCGTGGATATCTACGAAGTATGGAATGAGCCCAACGATACCGGGAGATTCTGGCGGGTGCCTGATTTTCACTACCATATTTCCGATACGGTTCACGACCTGTGTTCTCTTTATGCCCAGTTGTGTGAGGTGGCAACGACGGTAATAGACTCGGTTACCAATGGACAGGCAACAGTGCTAATCGGTTCTCTGGTGTCGCTGCAGCCTTCAGTTCCAAAACGGATACCACCTGCAGAAATGCTAAGATATTGCTACCGTCTGGCAGACAAGGAATTATGGGATGGAGTATCAACCCATCCTTATCAAGACTCCGGGTTCAACCTTGACCTTTTTGAAAAACAGGCAGAGACTCTACGGATGGTAATGAGAGAAAATGGCGATTACGGGAAACTCTGGATAACAGAGATTGGCTGGTCCTCGACGGAGCATGGAAAAGAACGCCAAGCCAATTGGCTGTGTGAAGCGTTTGTTACGGCAAAAGGTAGTGAAGCGTTGCCCGCTGGTGGTTATGACCAGGTGTGTTATTACTCATTTCTTGACCGAGACGGAGAGGATTGTGGCGTACTTGACACCCTATACCAACCGAAACCCAGTTTTTACGCCAGTTGCCAAACATCAAAGATGATTATCGGAAAACGATTTAATGGGAGAATAGTGCTCGGGGATGCCCGGGATGATTCGGTGCGAATATATGAATTTGAGAATCAATCAGACGGCAAGCGAATTTGGGTGTGCTGGCAAAATGATAAAGTCTCAAATGGCAATGCCCCGTTAGAAGTAAAAATCCCGGTGCGAAGTGATACAATAAATCAGACTCTTTTGGCTTATGATAACAATCCACCAACCGGCATTAAGCCCACTGGAAGTGATGGCTGGCTTGAGATTGAACTTTCTCCACGGCCGGTGTTTCTGACTGAGGTAACCAATTTATTCCGTCCGGATTTGCGGGTGGAGAGTGTAGCGGTGTTTCCAAGGGAACCGGTACAAGGGCAACCGATGGTTTTGTCCGCCTGGATAAAGAACATCGGCAATCGGGCAACACCAGAAGGCTTTTCCACCTTGGTGGTCTTCACCTACAAAGGTGTCACCTTGGGTCAGGTGGTTTATGACTCGGTGATTCAGCCGTATGAAGTAGTCAGCGTTAATTACTCTCTTCCCTCAGTGCCGGACTGGATGTCGGGACATTGCCTGATTACCGCAATAGCAAACCCGAACCAGGGGTATGTGGAACTAACCGGGCTGGATGATAACCGCGGTTATAAGCGGGTATTCATTTCACCTTTTTCACCTCCAGAACACTAACTTTTCCTCTCCACAATCTATTGCTCATAATCGCTGCCTGGTAAAGGGAATTCTTATCCTTCCTTTTAGGTTCAGAGGTAAAACACGGCAAAAATTATAACTCGCAATGGCACTGTTTGACAATAACGGGCGGTTTGGATAAAAGTTAATCAATGTTGACCATAGCGGAGTTTGGATGAAGAAGTTTCTTCTTGAGGAACCGGTTGAGGTTATCGGTCCTAAAGGACACCGGCATAGAATCATCAGCCATTTCTGTAAAGGTTGCCGGATATGCGTTGAGTTCTGCCCGACCAGGACTCTGGATTTAGACGAGCGGTTCAAAGTTACTGTTGCCCATCCCGAGCGCTGCATCGGCTGCCGGCTGTGTGAGTTGCGCTGTCCGGATTTGGCGATTTTTGTAACTAAAGGGGAATGAGACAACTGTTGTCAGGTAATGAGGCTTGCGCCATTGGGGCGATTCGTGCTGGCGTGCGTTTCTTTGCCGGTTATCCGATAACACCTTCAACCGAAATTGCCGAATATCTGGCACGGGAGTTGCCAAAGGTTGGTGGCACATTTATTCAGATGGAGGATGAGATTGGCTCAATCTGCTGTATGAATGGTGCGACCGCTGCCGGACTCAAGGCGATGACCGCAACCTCTGGTCCGGGTTTTTCTCTAATGCAGGAGGGAATCGGCTATTCAATAATGGCCGAACTACCCTGTGTAATTGTCAATGTGATGCGCGGCGGACCGGCAACCGGCACCCCAACCCGCACCTCGCAGGCAGATGTTATGCAGGCGCGCTATGGCACCCACGGCGACCATCCGATTGTCGTTTTATGCCCCTGGAGTGTCCGGGAGTGTTTTGACTTGACGGTTACAGCGGTAAACATCTCGGAGAGGCTGAGAATTCCGGTGATTGTCTTAATGGATGAGATTGTCGGTCATATGCGTGAGGTCGTAGAACTACCGGAGGAGGTAAAGGTCTGGCAGTCGGAGAAGCCAAAACCACCCAGAGATGATTATTACCATTATGACGACAGCAACAACTATGACGCCCGAATCGCCAGTTTTGGTGAAGGCTACCGGATTCATCTCACCGGTCTTACCCATCGCAAGGATGGGTTTCCCACCGATGAGCCGGATATAATCAAATGGAACCTTGACCGTTTAAGAAAGAAAATTGAGGACAACCGCTCCTGGCTCTATGACATTTATTATGAGGACCTCGGTTCCGAAACGGTTATTGTTTGTTATGGCAGTTCTGCCCGCTCGGCGCTGGCGGCAAAACAGGAGTTTGAGAGAAAGACCGGTCGCCGGGTGGGAATCATCCGTCTCCGGATGATATGGCCCTTCCCCTCCCAGAGGCTTATCGCCCTTCTGCGTAGCGCCCGAAGGGTAATTGTGCCGGAGATGAATCAGGGTCAACTCTATCGGGAGATTGAACGAACGGTGAGTCTGAATGTGCCGGTGGTCTCGGTCCAGCGCTACGACGGCGAAATGCTCACCCCAGGTGAGATCATTGAGGCGCTATGATTGAAGTTCAGAATGACCCGTTCTTAGAATTCTTCCGCCTTGACGAGCGTTTTCCCCACATCCTCTGCCCGGGTTGTGGTATCGGCACAATTATGGCAACAATGGTTCGTGCCTTTATCAATCTAAAAATAAATCAGGATGAGTTATGTGTTGTCTCGGGCATTGGCTGCTCCTCACGGGTAACCGGCTATATTGATTGCGACACCTTCCACACTCTGCACGGTCGGGCGCTGCCAGCAGCCACCGGCGTCAAACTGGCAAAACCGGAAATGAAGGTGGTGGTAATTGGTGGTGATGGCGATATTATGGCGATTGGTGGCAACCACTTCATCCACACCGCCCGGCGGAATCTGGACATCACCACTATTGTCGTCAACAACTTCACCTATGGAATGACCGGTGGCCAGTATTCACCCACCACCCCGACGCACGATAAGGCAACCACCGCACCCTTCGGCAATGTGGAAAGGAGTTTTGACATCTGTTTTATCGCCAAGGCGGCAGGGGCAATGTTTGTTGCCCGCAGCACCACATTCCATACCGTCCATCTGCAAAAGATGATTGAGCAGGCGCTAAAGAAAAACGGCTTCAGCGTTGTGGAGGTAATCAGTCAGTGCCCAACATTCTACGGTCGTTATCAGGGAATAGGCGATGCGGTTAGTATGCTGAAATGGCTCCGGGAAAGGTCGGTTGATGTTAGTAAGGTGGCTGACCCCTGGCAGGTACCGGATAAGTTTGTCATCGGTGTTCTGCATGACCAGGAGGAAATTCCTCCTTACACACAACTGTATCAGGATGTAAGAAACCGGGCAAAGGGATGAAAAGAATAGAAATCAGACTGGCTGGCACCGGCGGGCAGGGGGTAATTTTAGCCAGTGTTATTCTCGCCGAGGCGGCAGGAGTCTATGAGGGCTGGCAGGTGGTTCAGACGCAGAGTTATGGACCTGAGGCGCGGGGCGGCGCATCAAAGGCGGATGTCATCATATCAGACGAACCAATATATTTCCCGAAGTGCCGGAAACTGGACCTTTTGCTATGTTTGAGCCAGGAGGCGGTAGAAAAATACTTAAGCGACCTGAAAATACGGGGAACTGCGGTAATTGACAGTTTTTATGTTCGGGAATGTCCCCACCCCAAAACCATCTGCCTGCCATTTTCCGAAACCGCCCGGAGGGAACTGGGTAGAGAACTTTTTACCAATGTTCTCATCCTTGGCGCCGTAGCACGGATTACCGGACTGCTCAAACTTGACTCACTGAGAAAGGCGGTTGCCAGCCGGGTGCCGAAACAGTTTCTTGAGATTAACGAAAGGGCGCTAAATCTGGGGTGGGAACTGGCTAAAGACTACTGATTACCTCCTCAAATCTTCGTCTCCTTTATCATTATTGACCATCCTACCCATTCTGAGCGACTTATCGCTACTTCTCATACTAAGCCTCTCACTCTTCCTCATTGCGAGTGTTAGCGAAGCAATCCCTGATGTTAATTGTGGCTCTTTAGTTCTAAATTCTTAGTTGAAAGCCCAAAACTTTGGACTCCAAACCACAAACTAAGCAGACTAGGGGCAGGTCCTGTTAAATCAGAGTCCAAGTCGTTTTTTAGTCTTCTTTTTGGGCTTGAACTTAGGATTACAGGGAAAGGCACTCCTGAAAACCTATTCCGCCCCCTTCTTCCGACCATCCCGCCATTTGATTTTCCCTTTGAACTTAAACAAGATTTTAACATCAAACTTAGCACCAAGCCTGAACTATTTTCAACGAAGGGTTTTACCACCCTAGTGGTGGGGGGAGCAGCCCCAAGAAAAATCTGTCTTCAAATTAAGTTATTTAA
>JBDRUH010000061.1:0-8336 GCA_039801225.1 Caldifarciminota bacterium | reverse complement strand
CGCTCTCCGGAAAGAGTAACCGCTACCGAAATTGGCACCATTGGAGGAAGAGGACCAATGAGACCCGAAACACCGCTTTCCCGGTCCTGGGTGATAACACCAATTGGCGGGCTGGGTGAGAAGATTTTAAAAGACAATTCCATAGAAGGAAGGACGGAATGAATAACCCCTCCGGTCATCGGCAGAGCCACATCGCCAGCAAGGAATAGCGGATGACCAAAGGCAAGAATTCTATTCCCTTCCCGATGGGTGATGGTACCTACCGCAGCTAAACGGACATCACCATCAATAAGTCCTACCCCCACCGCTCCGCCTGGAATTAAATTAGCGGTATCTAAGGTATTTGGCGCCGAACCGGTGGCGCCGACCAGTGTCAAATTGTATTGGGCAAGAATCGGTTGAGCAATCTCTTTTATAGCCGGATTAAAACCCGATATAGTCAAAGGAAGAGGTAAATGAGTCATCCCCCATTCCGCCTCCCCAAGTCCGCCTTTTCCGGTTTTTATTTTTTCCTTCCAACCGAGCCCCCTCGCCCCGTCATTCCGACTAAAGTGGAGGAATCCCTTTCTGTGGGCTCGGGGCAGGCTCTGGCGAGTGGAGGAATCCCTTTCTCTATCCCAGATATCAAGCATCTCTTTGGCGGGCGTTACACCCGCAACCGGCTCTTTGGCAAAACTCCAGGTGGAAGCAACCGCTCCAGCCAATTTGTTATTAATATAAACCGGACTCCCTGACATTCCGGCAATCACCCCGGTTTTCTCCAGTCCGGCACCGGAAAGCCGGCAAAGAATTATATCCCGGTGCGGCGAGACATTACGCATCACATCAAGAACTTCAACCTCAAACTCTTCCACTTTAGTGCCAGAAAATACTGACCGCCCAATTCCTTTCATCCCCGGTCTTATTGAGTCAACCGGAAGAATTGAAATTTTCGGAAAAGCAAATGACACCAGAAAAAGAACCGTTATCGCAACCCGGTAAGTGCTCATAAACTCATCCGGGATAGCCCCGGGCGATTTCTATTAAACTCTCAACCAGAGGAACTGGGTCTTCGCCCACAAGAATAAAAAGCGGCTCTTTGCCCCAACCCCGGGTTTCATAAATGATTTCCGGGACCTTCCCGCCAGCGGAAGAAATGAGTTCCTGCACCTTCCAATGGACCGACATCTTATCCCGACCGATGAGTTCTAAAGGCTCTTTGGAACGGTCAATTACCCCTAATGATTTCTTGCGCTCCACTGCCCACCGGGAGACAAAATCCATAATTTTCTCATTATAGCGGAAATTGACCGCCGAACGAATCCTCGGATTAAACTTCCGTAGTTCAAGAACTAACCGGGCAAGGTGGTCAGAGGCGCCAAAGCGCACCGGACCCGCTGCCTTGGGTCTGTCGGCAACCACGGTAATTCTTCCATCTACTGCTGCCACATCATCAGGGGTTTGAGCATCGGGCAGGGCAAAGACAATATTAGACCTGACTTCGGGAATGAGAGGAGCAAACTCCGAACAGGATATTAATTTATCTACCGCGGCACCAAGCCGAACCAGAACAGTCTGCCTTTCGTTCATCATCCAGTTTAAAGTTCCTATTTAATTTTTAAACATTGGTTATTAGTTGCCCGAATCAGAAACTTTAAACTAATAACTAACCACTCCTCATCGCCGTCTCAACTGTAGCAACAATCTCCTTGAACTCCTTCATATTGAGAAATGTCACTCCGAGACCCAGTGTTGGTTGATGCCACCGGACCCCGGGAATAAGAGCCAGTATTTCAACCCGTTTAATTGAATCGTGGTTTTTAAAGAAGTCGTTGGAGAGGAGGTCATAAAGGTTCTGCCACCCCACCGGAGTAAGCCGAACCGTTGAACCACTCAGGTGAATTCCCTGCTTGTTGAGAACAAAAGCGAGCGCCTCACGGAAGTAGTTGGTCAGCACAATTTTATTTTCAGGCTGAGAGATAAACCAGGCGGTTCGGTTGTTTGAATCGTATACGAGGAAAATATCAAGGTTTCCGAATACGATGCGAAAGTTATCCCGGAGCGGCAATTTATTGGTAAATGAGTTGTCGTAGAAAGTTTTTAGTAACTTACTCTGGGTAACGATCTTTTGAGCAGATTTGTCGGCGTGGATTTTTTCGTAACCATAGTTCTTCATCACCGAATTAAGTGCATCAGAAGCGTCAAATCGCGGAATCCGGGAAAGCGCTAGCCCGCAACCAATAGAAGGAGAAAGTTTCTCTAAGGAGATTTCCAGTAAACGCTCTTTTTCTATTCGGAGTGTTTCAGGAATTTTGACCTCCTATAAACCTTGAATCTTGCGCCGAAAGAATTGCGCTTCCGGTTCATCAACAGCAATACAGTTGACAAACTGGTCAATTCCCTGCCGGCGCAATAAATAATTGCCATTAGCAATCACAATCAGTCCGCGTCGAACCCAGTTGTAGATGATTGAATCATCTCTGGTAAGTTGAACATAAGTGCGAAATGAATCTACTGGCTTGAGCGTCTCAGGGTGGAGAACAAAGGCAATCAAAACAAAAGGATAAGATTTGGTGACAATTTTAAACCCCGGTGGGTATCCCCCGCTTCCCGGGATGATTTTCAAATCAATAATATTGTTCGGCCGAAGGAGCTGGTCAAGATTAAATTCCGGGGTAAATCCCAACCGATTGCCAATCACACAGATACCAATATTCTGAAGTTCGACATCACTTTCCCCCGGTTTCATAACTCTGAGCATACGGATTTTAAAAAATGCGACCTCCTGACGGAAAAGAAGTTCGCGAAAGATGCAATAGGTCATTATTGAAGCCACTCCACGCTGACGATATTCCTCTTTCACCACAATGTCCCAGAGGATTATTCCTACGCCCGGCGGGTTGCGTTCAATATTTGCCCGACCTATCTCATCCTGTTGAAGGTAAATGGAAATGGCGGCCTTGTCAGGGAGAATCTCGGAAAGAATATCCGCCTCCTTACCGGCAAGGGCGCCTTGGAGAATTCTGATCCGCCTCTGCCCCAGCCATTCAAATCGGGGGCAGAATTTGCTTGGCTTCCAAGTAAAGGGAGTTCTAACTGGCGGTCGGCGATTTTTAAACACCGAGCGAAGACCACGAATAATTAAGAAATTTGACCAATTCATATTAACGCAAGAGGTTGGGATTAAGGGAAACGGCGCGTTCCAACGCCTCAACCGCTCTTTCTTTATCTCCTCTGTCGCGATAGGCGATTCCGAGATTATACCAGGCGGCAGCATATTTCGGGTTTAGCTCCAAAGCCTTTTCGTAGCACTTAATGGCATTATCAAGGTCCTGCTCTTCGTAGTAGACCCGACCAAGATTGTAGTAAGCGGTTTCAGAAAGAGGGTCGTGTTTAATTGCCTCCCGGTACCAGCGGAGTGCTTCTAATAGATTATGCTGTTCAAGATAGATATTTCCTAAGGCGAGGCAGGCGGGAGCATAACCGGGTTTTATTTCCCTCGCCCTTTGGAATGCGGCAACCGCCTGTTCGGGCATCGCCATTTTCTCGTAAACCAACCCCATATTATACCACGCCTCAACAAACTCCGGGCAGATTTGCAAAGCCTTTTTATATGCGGCGATAGCCTGACGCCACTTATTTGCTAAGGAATAGGCATTTCCTAAAAGATGGTAGAGGGAAACCGAATTAGGGTCTAATTTCAGAGCCGATTCCACCGCCGCAATCGCCTTGTCAGGCAGGTTTCTCCGAATGTAACAGGCAGCAAGTTCTGCATAAATTTCAGATAAATCTGGAATAAACTCTATTGCTCGGCAGTAGTTCTCAATCGCGTTATCCCAAAACCCCTGGGAAAAATAGGCTTTCCCCATTTTGGTGTAAACCAACCCCAATAGTTCAAGGGCACTGAGCCGCCGACCGGTTAGAATCGGCGTCAAAGAAAGTGGCGCGGGTTTAGTGGGATCCCAGTATACGCTCTGGGTATCAATCAACACTTCCATACAAATCACCGATGGTGAATAAATAAAATGCGCCTCAAATCCAAATTTGCCGACAATCACCCCATCCAGCACCGCCAGACCCAACCCATCTCCGACACTCGGTTTACCGGAAAGATAGGCATCAACAACCTTAGTGAGGAGAAAACCGAAATCGGCTAACCGACGCGGTTTCAACTCCCAGAGCCTCTGCCGCAACGCCGAGAGAAGATGAAACTGAGTTTCAAAACCCGGCCGTCTGCCATCAAGCAAAACCGTATTCAAAACCCTCTCCACCTCTGGCGACTTTCTCACACGTTCAAACAAACTGTCTAACTTAGCTCCATAGGTTTCAAACTCTGCTCGAGCGCGCAACCCCGCGGCAATAAACATCCCGTAAGCAAGCGCAGTTGCCCATCCCATCTGTTCAGAAACGAGCGCTAGCGCCGCCGCCATCTTCCCCGGAGAATCGACAATTTCTCGGGGAAGAAGACTCAAGCAGGAATAAATCTCCCCAAAACGACGGGCTTCGGATAGATGAAGGATGCCCAGCGCCCGCTGAATCAACTCCTCCTCACCCTCTGGTGTTATCTTCACCTCTCCCAGCTCCTCTGCTACTAAAAGCGCCTCAGCATGAGACCGGTGTACCTCCAATTCCCTTTGGAGCGGATTAAGGTCCTCTATGGGAATCCGCAGTATTGAACTTAGCGAGCCCTTCACCCCATGGTGTCTCGATTCCCCGGAACGCCAAGCAGCGAGGCGGAACGGATGATAATGTGGCAGGTTACCAGGATAGTGCGTCCGACTTCGCTGTAAAAGCATATCCACCGCCCGTACTCCTTCAATTACACGATCTGAAGGAATAAATTCGCCGCATTGGGTTAAGTTCTCGTTCATTTTCTCAAATTTTACTATACCAACCTCTTCTTAAGGAGTCAAGTTATTCTGTCGTTCCAACTCTGGAAACGCCTCTCTAATAGCCTAATAAGAAACTCCTGATTAGTTTTAATTCCAATAAATCGTGCCTCCCGGAGAGCACTACAGAGCCGACTTATTGCCAGTTTCTCTTCAGGCGCCCAGACGGCAATGGTTCCGATAAAAATGTCGTAAAACTTGGTTATCTCCACTCCGGAAATAATTTCTGTATCTATCCGAACCCATGGTCCTGCGGGTAAATGTAAATCGGCTATTAACCCATATGAAGGTTCAAAATCAGCCTCAGGGTCTTCCGCATAAATATGGCAAGCAAGCGAATATCCTCCATCTTCCGTCTCCTGTCCCCCCCGGACCGAAGCAAACCTAAAGGTTTGCCCTACACCTATACCTTTACCTATGCCTACTTCCGCCTTCCGCCTTCCCTCTTCACCAGTGGCAAGTTTAAACTGCTCTTTCACCAAATCAATACCAGTCCGAAGTTCTGTAACGATGTGAAAAGTAGATAGCGCTGGGGTTATTTTTGAAAAGTAGACCTCACCTGCTGGAGAAATGACAAACTCCACATTCGTCACCCCAGTTACTTTTGCGGTTCGGGTTGCCGCACACGCCCATTCTCCTATTCGCCGGTAGAGCGCCGGCTTGAGCCCAAGCGGAGGAGAAAAGGCTACGAGCGGCCGCCCCCCTTGGGCAATCGTAATATCCCTAACATCAAGCACCCTCACCTTTATACCGTCCTCCGACACAACTTCTACCTCAATCCGTTTGGCATCAGGAATGAACTTTTCTACATAAACCAGTCCAGAACTCTCTATGAACTCCCTCGTCCAGGGTATCCGCTCCATATCTGCTCGCGCCTCTGCCTCACACATTCGCACGGTAGTTTCAATATCCTTTTCCTTATTAATGATATATGCCCGGGCAAGATTTTCTAAAACCGGCTTCACTACTACTGGCAACCCTATCTTTAAAGCCACCTCCACCCCTTCTTGCACAGTAGCAATCATCTCTTCCGAACCAGGTAAAATAGGCACTCCAGACTTTTTCAGCATCGCCCGGACCGCCAACTTATTATTAAGTGTTCGGAGAATTTCAGGACTCGCACCAATAAAGTTTATTCCAGAGGAGCGAGTGGCATCAGCAAACTCTGGGTTTGTGGCAAGATTACCATATCCCGGGTGGCAGGCATCACAGCGAGCCACCTCTGCCGCCGAAAGAAGCCGGGATATGTTTAAATAACTATCCCGTTCTAACTCCGCTCCAACGCAAATCGCCTCATCTGCCAGCATCACCGGTAAGGAATGCCGGTCAGCAAGAGAATAAGGCACAACCGCTTTAATATTCAACTCCCGACAGGCACGCAAAATCCGGAGCGCTCGAGTCCCACGGTCGGCAATAAATACCTTTTTAAACATAGCGGTAGAAATATTGGGATTTTGCATTTTATATTTGCAAACCTAAAGGTTTGCCTTACACTAATGTGTGCTCATCCTAATGGCTTTATACCCGCTCCACATAGGTGTTGGTGCGGGTGTCAATTCTCACTCGGTCGCCTACTCTGATGAAAAACGGCACATCAACTACCAATCCGGTGTTAAGCCGGGCTGGTTTGCCACCGCCCGTGGCAGTGTCCCCGCGATAATTTGGTTCAGTTTCAATAACCTCCAACACAATAAAGATCGGCGGGGTAATGATTAACGGAACCCCATCAATGTAACCAACTTCTACCTCCAGTCCCTCGGTGAGATAATAAACCTTATCGCCGAGCATCTCTTTAGAAAGGGCAAACTGCTCATAGGTCTCAAGGTCCATAAAATGATAGCCGGTTTCATCCGCATAAAGAAACTGCCCCCGTCGTTGTTCCATCTCCACCGTTTCCAACTTTATCTCGGACTCAAAACTCTCCTCAACTATTGCCCCGGTCCGAATGTTTTTGAGACGGGTCCAAACTCGCGCCCGACGCTGGGCGGTGCGTGTCCGGGCAAACTCGAGAACCTCATAAATTTCATTATGATATTTTATCAAAATTCCCGTGCGGAAATCATTTGGTGTAACCATTCTGCCACTCCTTAAAGAACTAAAAGCCTCTTTGGTGCCTTGGTTAAATTCAAATAACCATCTTCAGTTACTACCACCATATCCTCTATCCGCACCCCTCCTTTACCAGGCAGGTAAACACCCGGCTCCACTGTTACCACATCTCCCTGCGCCAGCATCTGCGAACTGTTTTTTGCTAAAGTAGGTTGTTCGTGAACATCCAACCCTACTCCATGTCCCAGACTATGGCCAAAGAACTTTGCCAGTCCCACTTGCTCCAAAATATCACGCGCCACCCTATCAACCTCCTTACACAAAACACCTGGCTTTATTGTCTCTATCGCCCTCTCCTGGGCTAAAAGCACTGCCTCATAAACTTTTCTCCACTCCTCATCTGGTTTCCCCAAAAAAACTGTCCTGGTCATATCAGCAGCATAACCCTCTAATCGGCAGCCAATATCAAAAGTAATTCTATCCCCCTTTTTAATCCGGCGAAAACCCGCTCGGGCATGGGGTTTTGCCCCGTTTTCACCAGAAGCGACAATCGGGGGAAACGCTGGCTCTCCCACCTTTCGGAACTGGAACTCTATCTCTAAGGCTAAATCCTTTTCCCGAACCCCGGGAGAGATTAGATTAAGGACCTTAGCAAAAGTATTTTCTGTTATCCTTTGCGCCTTTTTAATCAGCGCCAACTCTACTGGGCTCTTCCTCCGACGCAACTCCATCACTAAGTCGCGCGTGGGTATCAGTTTTACCCCTTTTAACTGCGAACGAAGAAGTCGAAACCGGCTCAATGAGATATGGCTCTCTTCCACGCCCAGCCGACGAACCCCTTTCAGGTCCTCAACTGGAAATGAAGCATAAAGGTCTCGCTCCAACACCTTTTTTTGACACCCCTTGACCTCACCTTTCATCTGCTCCTTATACCGGAAGTCGGTGTAAAAAATCGCCCTTTCCAAGGTAACTAGTAGAGCTGCATTTGAACCGGTAAAACCGCAAAGGTAACGAATGTTTGTCAAACTGGTTATCACTAAGCCATCCAGTTTTTCTTGAACGAGAAACTCCTGAAGTCTTTTAATTCTTTCTCGCATAAGTGGTGTAGATTCTACCCAATTTTCTCTGCCTGGCAAGTTCACACAAACATACCCCGAGCCCGTTTAGTTCGTGTTTGGAGCCCATAGTTTTGGGTTTTCAACCAAGAACTAAAAACCGACAACTACAAATAGTTATGGTTCCTTGGTCCTTAGTTCCTAAATTTGGAAACTACGAACCTTGAACTAAAACTATGAACTAACCTGATGGAGGAGATTGCTTCGCTCTGTGCATTCGCCCAGCTGCTGAAGGCAGAACGCTTCCAATGACAGGGACACCGATTCGGGCAATGACGAAGGGCGAGGGGAGTTGGCAAAGCGC
>JBDRUH010000060.1:0-8337 GCA_039801225.1 Caldifarciminota bacterium | reverse complement strand
AACAAGAGGAAGATGTCCGACAAGAAGCGATAGAAAAATTGTCCAAAGAAATTGTCCGCCAGGTGCTTACCGCATGGTAACCGGCGACGAGATTGAACTTTTTGTCAACCGATTAGTTCCCGGCGGAGAAGGGCTGGCCGAAGTTGCCGGGTTAAAGGTTTTCGTACCCTATGCCGCTCCAGAAGAAAGAATAAGGGCAAGAGTTGTGAAAAGAAAGTCGGACTATGCGGTCGCGGAAATCATCCAAGTAGTTGAACCTTCTCCTCTTCGGACTGAACCACGCTGCCAATATTATGGTCAATGTGGTGGCTGTCAACTGCAGCATATCTCCTATCCCGGGCAGTTGGTAATAAAAAAACTTCTCTTGAATGACGCCCTGCAGCGAATCGGCAAAATTTTTGTTCCGGTAACCAACATTGCCTATAAATCTTCACAGTGGCGTTACCGAAATAAAACTCAATATCCAGTTACTCAAAACACTAATGATTTGAAAATCGGCTTTTACGAACGGCGCAGTCATAACCTTGTCAGCATAGCAGAATGTTTTCTTCATCCCAACAAGTTTGACCAAATCCGGCTTGAGGCTTTAAAATTATTTAAGGGGGAAAATGGTTATGACGAAAAACGCCATCAGGGTAACATTCGCCACTTAGTTTTAAGGCAGGGGAAAGAGGATGAAATTACTGTTATCGTAGTTACCAGGACCAAAAAATTGCCGGCAAAATTGGCGGCTCTCGCCGACATCCCAGGAGTCAAATCGGTAGTCCAAAATATTAATCCGGAAAAGACTAACCGGATTTTTGGGAAAGAAACGAAGATACTCTTTGGAAGCGGCTTTGTAAAAAAAGTTGTCCTGGGACGAGAGTTCCGGGTCTCACCCACCTCTTTCTTTCAGGTCAATATTCCCCAAGCAGAGGAACTTTGCCGCAAGGTAATAAACGCCGTGGCACCAACCGGTACTGAATCAGTTCTTGACCTCTACAGTGGTGTTGGTATGCTCAGTTTAATTCTTTCCGGTATGGTGCGTAAAGTTACTGGCGTAGAAATTGACCCGATTGCCGTTTCCGACGCCCGCATCAATACTGAGTGGCAGGGAGTAAAAAATGCTGTTTTTTTAGAAGGTGATGTGAAAAATCTCATTGGAGAATTAAATTGCTTTGATGTTGTTGTTCTTGACCCACCGCGGAAAGGTTGTGACATAGCAACTCTTTCCCGGATCGCCGCACTGAAACCACGCACGGTAGTATATGTTTCCTGCAACCCCGCCACCTTAGCACGGGATCTGGCAATCTTAGAAGAAAAAGGATATCTTTGTGAACGGGTTGAACCGGTGGATATGTTTCCCCAGACATCCCACATTGAAACTGTTGCCACTTTACAAAGAAAGATATGAGAATCCTAAAAGGAAAGCGCTCCCAATCCATCGCTCCTAATCGCATATCAAGTCAAATCTCAAAAGCCAAATCTCAAAATAATTCGGGATGCAAGGCTAAAGCCTCGCCCTACTTTTGACTTATGGAAGTTTACACCGGCAATTTAATCCCCGACCCAGCGAGCCTCCCCTTCTGGGGAAAACTGGTAGTTGATGAAGGAAAAATTGCCGCCCTGCTCCCTTTACCAAAACCTCTGCTGAACCAAACTGAACAACTTTACATTACCCCCGGTTTTATTGATAGCCATACTCATCCGTTAGAAACCGGACTGGCACTTTTGTTTCCTGACCTCTCCCCTGCCGTTTCTGTTGCGGAATGTATTGAACTCCTTTCTCTTGGTTTGACCAAAATGCCCGATGTACCTCTTCTCTTTGCCTTTAACTTTGACCCAGACCGCATTAAAGAACATCGCTATCTTTACCGCCGGGAATTGGACAAAGTTACCCAGAAGAAGCCGGTATTTGTCTACCGGGTTGATGGGCATTCCGCAGTGGCAAACTCCAGTGCGCTTGATTTGTTAGGTGAAAAATTTCCCTCAGGTGTGGAACTGGATGGTGCGGGAAAACCAACCGGGGTTATCCGCGCCCCCGCCTATGAAGCGCTCTCCGCCACTCTCAAAAATCTTCTTCCTTCAGAACTGATAAGGGAGGCGATAAGCCTCACCGCCCAAGTTGCGATGAGCAAAGGGGTTACCACCATTGCCGGTCTTGTTGGCTGGGACGGGTTAGAAGAAGAAAAGTGGGCAATTATCTTTGACGCTTTGGGCTCAACCCCAATAAGAATTGAGCCGTTCTTCCAAACCTGGAATATCAATATTTCTTTGAACTTTGGTCTCAAAAGGGTTGGAGGCTGTCTTTTGCTTGATGGCTCATTTGGCTCTCACACCGCGGCGCTAAATATGGATTATGCCGATGCACCCGGCTACAAAGGAGAACTTTATCAAACTGAAGAACGGTTGCTTACCTTTCTAGAGGAAGCCGAGGCGAAAGGGCTTCAGACCGCATTCCATGCAATTGGCGACCGGGCGATTGAACAACTGGTTAGTTGCCACGAAAAGGTCAAAACCCGTTCTGGCTTGCGTCACCGAATAGAGCATGCCGAACTGTTAAATGATGATTTAATAAAACGGATCGCTCAATTAGGATTAGTCCTTTGCGTCCAGCCGACATTTGCCACCATTTGGGGCGGAGAGAAGGGGATGTATGCCCAAAGATTGGGCGAACGCTGGCGTTCATCCAATCCCTTGCGAACTCTTTGGGACAATAAAATTTTAATCGCCGGTGGCTCCGATTCACCCATTACACCGATTGACCCATTGGGCGGTATTCGCTCTTCATTATCATTGCCTAATGAGGCATACCGGCTCAACGCCCAGGAGGCTTTTGCCCTTTTTACAATTAATGCTGCCTACTCCCTTAACCTTGAGGAGAAAACCGGTCAACTTAAACCCGGTCTTGAGGCAGATTTTGTTTTCCTCAACGCTGATCCTCGTGAGGTCACTGATTGTCAGGTCATTAGTGTCTACCGCAAGGGAAGACAAATTTTCGGCACTAAGTGAACTGAAACTCTAAAGCACTCAAGATGGAAATAAAAAATCAGGAACTTGCCCGCATCTTTGAAAGAATCGCTGACGCCTTAGAACTGAAAGGAGAAAGCGGCTTCCGGGTGCTTGCCTATCGCAAAGCAGCCAGGGTTCTTGCCGACCTTGCCGAGGATGTAACCGAACTGGCAAATCAGAACCGCTTGAAAGATATTCCGGGGATTGGTGAAGGAATCGCCAAGAAAATTCAGGAGTATCTCAATACCGGCAGGATGAAAAAACTTGAAGAGGCAACTCAAGGGCTTGACCCGGGTCTTTTTACCCTCCTTCAAATTCCTGGTGTCGGACCCAAAACGGTGCGGCTGCTTCACGAACAGTTAGGGGTGAAAGACTTGCAAGACCTGAAACGGGTCATTGAAGACGGCAGTGCCGCCCGACTTCCTGGAATGGGAAAAAAGAAGGTAGAAAATATCTTGAAGGGTATGGCAACCGCCGAACATTCTGGCGAAAGGATGTTTCTTGACGAGGCATTTGAACTCGCTCAATCAATTGTGAAACATCTCCAATCAGCATCGGCGGTAAAAAAGGTAACCTATGCCGGCTCGTTGCGCCGGGGAAAAGAGACCATCGGCGATATTGATATCCTTGCCACGGGCAAAAATACTCAAGAAATTATCCAGCGATTTCTCACCTATCCTCATATCCGGCAGGTCGTCTCCGCCGGTGAAACAAAAGCCTCTATCCTTGTTGCCACCGGCAAGGGTGTGCGTCAGGTTGACCTCCGGGTTGTTGAAGATTTAGCATTTGGCGCGGCACTACAGTATTTTACCGGCTCCAAGGACCATAATATTGTCCTGCGCACAATGGCACAAAAACAGGGGCTAAAGATTTCCGAATACGGGGTATTCCGTGAGGAGCAACGAATAGCGGGTAGAACTGAAGAGGAGGTCTATCAATCGCTCGGTTTAGAATATATCCCGCCGGAACTGCGCGAGGACCGCGGTGAAATTGAGGCGGCAAAACAAGGACGACTTCCTGATTTAATCACCTTAAAAGACATCAAAAGTGACCTCCACATTCATACGGACGCCTCCGATGGCATCTCCCCCTTAGAAGAGATTGTCGCCGCTGCTCAGAAGCGGGGTTACTTTTGTATCGCCGTTGCTGAACACTCGGTTTCTGCCGGATACGCTGGTGGGCTCTCAGAAGACGAACTTTTAAGGCGATGTGAAGAAATAGATAAACTCAACGCTCGTCTCCGAGGATTCTCTATTCTAAAATCGGCTGAGGTTGACATCACTCCTAAGGGCGAACTGGACTATTCGGATAAAACCCTTGCCCAACTTGACCTGGTGATTGCATCAATCCATCAGGCATTTAACCTTGAGGCAACAAAAAGAACCTGCGCGGCAATTTCCCATCCCCTCGTCCACATCATCGGACACCCCTCAGGAAGGCTAATTGGCAAACGACCGGGTTACGATATAGACTTAGAAAAGGTGATAGAATATGCCGCAAAATTCCATAAGATATTAGAAATCAACTCATTTTATGCCCGATTGGATTTAAACGACACCTGGGCACGCAAGGCAAAAGAGGCTGGCATCCTTTTAGCAATAAACACCGATGCCCATGCGGTTAAAGACCTTGATTGGATGCTTTACGGCGTTATTACTGCCCGGCGTGCCTGGCTGGAGAAAAAAAATGTAATAAATACCCTCACATTAAAGGAACTTAAGAAACTGCTAAACAAAATTCGCGGGGGTTAACGGTTAACGCACGCACGATTGATCCATTCACAACCGAAAAAAGCCTCGTTTCGGGAGCCAGCCCCATGTTTCCCCGGAGTGACCACAAGGGTGCATCTCACCCCCCACCTGGTGAATGCTTGAAACATAAAATTATTATCCATCCGATTCCAATCATTCTTCCTCGTAACCAGATAGGCGAATTTGCCACGCAACGCATCCGCGCGGGCAAGCGGTAGTGCACCTTTATGAGCGCATATCGCCACCACCCCTTGAATTAAATCGGGGTGAAGAAACATTGAAGCAATCGCCTGACTTCCCTGTCCAGAAAAGCCGAATAAAAAAACCTTGCTGGAGTCAACCGGATACTCACTAATGAACTTATTTATAGTATGGACAATACTAGCATCGTTTAAATAGACACTCCGGTGGTTGCGGCTTGAATGGCAGGTTGCCAGCGCCCAACCCAGAGAGTCGCTAATAAACCGAAAGGTATCAAGGTCTCCTGCGGT
Organism: Caldifarciminota bacterium; assembly: GCA_039801225.1. GTDB lineage: Bacteria > Hydrothermota > Tepidihabitantia > Tepidihabitantales > Tepidihabitantaceae > JBDRUH01. The sequence continues at coordinate 3,104 of JBDRUH010000060.1, read as the reverse complement.
TGCCCCATTACAGTGAAGAATAATCAACCCGGGCACTTTCTCTTTTGCTAGTAACGCTTTGGCAGAAATATAATAGCAGTCGCTGTCGGTATCCACCACAAAATTGGTTTTCAGTTTCTGAGTTCGCTCAAGGATTCCTTCACTCGCCGTTGGCTCGGTCGGAATGACCGGAGCCGAGTGAGCAATAGAACAAAAGCAAAAGCTAAAAGCCAAAAACCAAAACAAAGAATCTAAGAATTTTGACTTTTGAGATTTGACTTTTGAATTGAATACAAGGGTCATTCTATTTCTCTATCTTAAGCAGCAAAAAAAATGCGACAAGACCAAATATGATATTAGGTAACCAGGCGGCAAGCCCTGGACTTATCACATGAGAGGTGCCAAAAGCCCGGCAGGTCTGAATTGCGCCCCAGTAAATAAAAGAAAACAAAAGACCCAGCCCGAGCCCGAACATCACCCCCCCGCGCTGGCGCAATTTTACTGAAAATGGCAACCCTAAAAGAACAACCACCAACCCGATAAGGGCATAGGAAAATCGGTAATGGTACTCCACCTCCTCCTGGGCAACATTCTCACCCGCCGCCTTCATCTGGTTGATATAGTTCCTTAAAACCGCGGTCGGCGTCTCCTCTACCGGTCTTGGAGGAGTAAACCACTCTTCAGGAGTCCCTAAGATGAGATTCAATTGAGATTGAGCAATTTGCTGAAACTCCTCAATGCCCGTCGGAGGAAATACTCGGCGAATAAGACCAAACCCAACCCAACTACCGCCCTGGTAAATCGCCGAGTCGCCGTCAATTCGCTCCAAAACCCGGCGATTGCGGTCAAGTTCAATAATTGTGAAATTCCGCATAGTAACCACACCTTTACCGAAAGCAGGAAACCCCAGTTCCCTTACCCAGAGCGCCCGGTTTTTTGCCATCCGATATACATTCAAACACTTCTCTTGTGCCGGGTTTCCTCGCTTCTCTATAACATAGCGCCGGAGGTCGCTGAGCCGCTGATTAAACCGAATCGTGATAAACTCATATCCAAAAGCATAAAGAAGAATCGTGGCGCCAGCCACGGCAACCGCCGGAACAAAAAGCCGATAGATGACCACACCGGCGCTCTTTAAAGCGGCTATCTCATTATGACGGGTCATCTGCCCGTAAACCATAAAAACCGCCAGAACCAAACTCACCGGATATAACAGAACAATTGCTGAGGGCAGACTGTAAAAATAATGCCGAACAAGGACAAGAAAGGTTACCTTTCTACTGGTGAAGTACCCCAACTCCTCAAACAGGTCTATCAATAGATATATTGTTACAACACTTAAGAGCGCCAAGAAAGCAAACTTAATTAGCTGTTTAACCAGATGCCGGTCAATTATTTTCATTTCTATTTACTCTAAGAACTTAAGTTTCTTTAATATAAAATCTAAAAAGGAAAACTCAAAAAAGGCTCTAGCCATAAGTTCAACGACCGGAATTACTAATATAAGATTAGGTAGCCACATCCCTAAGAAAGGAGTCACTCTACCATTCTCGGCAAAATGCTCGCCACCAACGAGCATTACATAGTAAAATGCGAAAAATATCAACCCGACAATGAACCCGGTCCCAATCCCCCCGCGCCGCAAAAGAAGCCCCACCGGCACTCCAAAAAAAAGAAAAAGAAGACAGGAAAAGGCAAGGGAAAAACGCTTCTGCAACTCAGTTAGAAAACGCACCATTTCTAAATTACGATAGCGTAACCTCGTTCTAATTTCATCCTTTCGGAACTCCCGCTCCTCTACTGGTCGTCTTTCACTATCCACTGCCCGCAATTGTAATTTTAAACCATCAATATCCCTTTTTATTTCGGATACCCGAGAAAGAAGTTGCGAAAAAAGCATCTCATCTTCACTCCGATACTCCCTTTCTCGCCGAACCAGTTCCCAATCGGCTAAGACATTAATGATATGTTCTTTAAAAGAAAGCCGACGATAATTGTCATTTGATACCAATTCATGGATTTCGCCATCATACAGCGTCAAAATCATATATCGGCCATCAGGGGTATACTCAATCCTTCCTCTGGGGGCGGTAACAAAAGACGGCACTCTCTTTCCTCGCGCCTGTTCAAAAATGACCACATTGGTTACGGTTGACCGACGTTCATCCATAGCGCCTAAATAAACCATATATCCGGGAAAGTCGTCCAGAAAAACCCGCTCCTGGAGCCTTAGCGCCGGTCTTTTCCGAGCAACATCGGTGAGTAAACTTCTTACCCGATGTTGAGACTCAGGAAGAAGAAACCCATTAAAAGCGCCCATTAAAGGCACCAGTATTACCCCGAATAACAACGCTGGGACAAACAGCCGCCAGGCGGGAATGCCCGCAGCCCGAACCGCCGCCACCTCATTATCCTGTGCCATCCGTCCGAATGTCACCACGCCACCAATCAACCCGCCCAAAGGAGCGCTAATACTGATAACAAAAGGTAAAGACAAAAGGGCAATTTCACCCACCACTTTCACCGGCACACCTTTGCGAACCAAAAGGTCGGCAAGAAGAAAGAGACGGTCCATCAGCAAAATAAATGCCAGAATCACAATTGCAAAGAAAAAAGCCGGAATAAACTGTCTCAGCGTTTCTCGCTCCAAAATTCTCATCTTTCTCTAATTATAATCTTATTACCCTTCCAATTATAAGTCAAATGGACTTCTTAGGGTTTATAAATCCAAAGAAAAATGTCATATTGACACTTTTTAAAATATGGCACTTCACCCGTCCCAAGACATGGGAAGGTTATAGATGGCGCCAGAATTTTAGATTAATAGAAAAGCAAAGAGGTGGTTAGACTAATTTGTGAAATAGCATCAAACTCTTCATCTTCATCACCTTGGTAGGTTCACCTTGGTAGGTTGCCTTTTTAATTACCCTTGAACAAGTCATAAAAATATGACGCCTTTTAAATAAGCGATAGCCAATTCGCAGGGAAACTAGAAGCATCTTCCCCTCGCTATATTACCCTAATTTGCAATGACCATTTTTTTTATATTCTTATTGGTCTCAGTTTGTATTAAGTAGAAATATATTCCTGCGGGGCATTCTCGCCCTCTATCGTCTTTCCCGTTC
>JBDRUH010000059.1:0-8451 GCA_039801225.1 Caldifarciminota bacterium | reverse complement strand
ATAGAATATCCCTCACCTCACGAAAGGGATTCCTCCACTTCGGTCGGAATGACGGGGCGAGGGGCTCGGTCGGAATGACGGGGTGAGGGGGTTCGGTCAAATGCAAAACTGCCCGCGATGCGGGGGCGATTTGCCAGGGTTTGCCCTACAATTTTGGTGGTCATTGGGAACCGAATCGGGGAAGCAATCCGTCACCGTGAGGGTTCGGGACGGCGTCCGGGGCGCACAGGTTTGACCAGCCTTTTTGCTCTCTAATCATCCAGCCTAACAACTCCTGACGCCAATCATAGTAAAGTTCAGCGAGGGAAATACACCGGGCACCATTATTATGAAGCCAGTTTAACAGTTCGGCAAAATCATCTTTTGACCATTCGGTAAATACCTTTGGTTCCGCAACCACCCGGTGCAGGAGGAGAATTGAAACCGGGTTCCTAAGAATGTAAGATTTTACTGTCTCCAGACTCGTCTCTCTGCGCAGTTCAAACTCTGGTAGCCGGTAAGGGTCAACCCAGAAATTAACCTCCCCGCTTCTTACCGCCCGGGCAAGAAGGTAACCGGCAGGTCGTAACATCTTTACTATCCTTGAGTCCATATCGCCATAAGGATAAATAAAGGTTATTACTGGCACCTGAAAGATTGACTCCAGAATTACCTTTGACCTGGATATCTCCTCCCATACTTTGGCACTGTCCAGCCGGGTAAGCCAGGGATGGGAAAGGGTGTGGCTGGCAATCTCCACCCCACAGGAGTCGATCATTTCTTTCACCTGAGCATAGGTGAGAAATCCGGTAGAGTTTTCGTAGCCACTCCAGTTTGGGTTAAGGGAGTTAACGATTAATCCCAGTGTGGCGGACATTTTGTATCGCTTGAGTAAGGGATACACATTATGGTAAACCGAGGAGTATCCATCGTCAATCGTCAGAATGACTTTGTGCCCGGCAAGAGGTAGTGAATCTAACATTCCCTTCTCCTGGGCAAAAGTCAGGGAATAAAAGCCAAAAAGCAAAAAGCAAAAAGCCAAGCCGAATAATCTAAGAGTTTTGAGTTTTGAGTTCTGGCTTTTGCGATTTGACTTTTTCATCCTGTTTATATATTAGACAACCGAGGGCAATTGACAAGTGCGGAGGTTTTGGCAAACTATAGTGATGAGAATTGCATTATGCCAGTTAAATCCTACCGTTGGTGATATCAGCGGCAATCTCCGGCTTCTCCGGGAGGCATTAGCCCGAATTTCTTCCCAGAAGGTTGACCTGGCGGTCTTCTCTGAGATGTTTCTTGTTGGTTACCCCGCCCGGGACCTGCTTGAGAGAGGGTGGTTTGTGGAAAGGGCGGAAATGGCACTCGGGGAAGTTGCCGAGATCTCCCGGCAGGCAGGAGTGGGAATTCTCGTCGGCGGAGTGGCGCGGAAAAAGCATCCCAATAAAGGGAAGGGGCTTTATAACGCTGCCTTTCTCTTCGCCGGTGGAAAGGAGGTTTTCCGGCAGGAAAAATCGCTTTTACCGTTCTATGATGTATTTGACGAGGTGCGTTACTTTGACCCAGCACCCAAAGTTAATCTGTATAATTTTAACGGCGTGGAACTGGGGATTTCGGTGTGTGAGGATGCCTGGAACTCACCGATTTTGTGGGGGAGGGAGATTTATCAATTTGACCCGATTGCAGAACAGGCACGACTCGGCGCGAAAATTTTTATCAATATCGCCGCCTCGCCTTTCTGGACCGGGAAGGAGGAGGTGAGGTTTAACCTTATAAAGGGGCATATACAGAAATATCATCGCCCGTTTGTTTTCTTGAATCAGGTGGGTGCTAATGAGGAACTGGTATTTGATGGCAGGAGTTTCGTGTTAGATGGTGCCGGTAATCCGGTGAAGGTCCTGCCGGGATTTGAGGAGAGTGTGCAGGTTCTTGAAATTTCACCTGAGCTAAAGATGCCCAATTCCGTTTCCTATACACCGATTCCCATAATTGAGTCGGTGTATCGGGCGCTCGTTTTGGGTATCAGTGATTATGTTCACAAGTGCGGGTTTAAAAAGGTGGTATTAGGTATTTCCGGAGGTATTGATTCCGCAGTTACCGCCTGTTTGGCGGTCGCGGCACTGGGACCGGAAGGTGTCTTAGGGGTTACGATGCCATCAGAATTCTCCACACCAGAGGGTATCGCCGACGCTGAGAAACTGGCTCAGAACCTCGGCATTGAAATTATTTCCATCCCAATTACCAGGATATTCCACACCTATCTTGATACGCTAAAGCCACATTTTCCTTCTGAAGAGAATCTTATACCGGATGTTACCGAGGAGAACATTCAGGCACGGATTCGCGGCAATCTGCTAATGGCGCTCTCCAACAAATTTGGTTATCTGGTTCTTAGTACCGGCAATAAGAGCGAACTGGCGGTAGGTTACTGCACCTTATACGGTGATATGAGTGGGGGACTTGCGGTCCTGGCAGATGTGCCGAAAACTATGGTCTACGAACTTGCCCAATATATCAACCGGGAAAGGGAGGTTATTCCCCACTCAATCATCCAGAAACCACCTTCAGCCGAACTTAAGCCCAATCAGCGGGACACCGACACCCTTCCTCCTTACCCGGTACTGGATGAGATTATTCACTTATATGTTGATGAGGTTCTATCATTAACTGAAATTGTCGGACGCGGTTTTGACCGTTCAGTTGTGGAATGGGTGGTGAAGAAAATTGACCGGAATGAGTTTAAAAGACGCCAGATACCCCCGGGGATAAAAGTTACCACCAAGGCTTTTGGTAGTGGTAGGCGATTGCCGATAGTTGCCCGATATGAGCACTGAACAGAGGGCGGATTAAAAACCGGCTTTAGTTGTTAGTTTCCCGGTAACAGGGCTGTAAACTAAAAATCCTGGACTCTTAATAATACTGTCTAACCAATCAGGAGACTCCTTTTTTAACCGGGTGAATATGGCAACCGCTTCCTCAGTTTTTCCATTTAGTTCTAAGGTGAGAGCGGTGCCCAATAGAGCCTGAAGTGAAGTTGAATCAAGGAGCAGCGCCCGGTTAAATGCCTTAAGGGCACTATCCCGAAGGGGCGATTCATTAATTCCTCTCCTCAGAAAGGCGAAACCAAGTTCCGTCTGAATCCGGGGCGAGTCGGGGTTCATCTCATTTGCCAGGCGAAGATGGTGGACCGCACGGCGATGGTCACCCTTCTGGCTGTAGAGGATAGCGATATTAATATGGGCGTTCACATATCCCTGTTCCAAAAGAATTGCCCGATTGTAAAGTTTAATTGCTGAATCAGGCATAACCTCCTGAATCACCCGGGCAAGCCCGAAATACCCTTCGGGTTCGCCGGGTGCCTCCTTAACCATTGCGGAAAAAAATTTCCCGTCATTTCGCCAGATGGATAACCGCCGTGAGGTCTCCCAGGCAAAAGTAAGCCCAATTAATAATAAGAAAATGCCAACTACCGCCCTTATCTGATGGTGGGCAACAAGCATTCTTGAGAGAAGGGGGATAACTATCGCCACCAGCCCAACCGATGGCAAAAAGAGAAGCCTTTCCGCCGCCTGCAGACCAAGGGGTATAATGCTGGTTACCGGTAGAAGGAACAGAATCGTCCAGAGATAGCCCCACAGAAGAATTCTAAACCGGGGGCGGAAACCGGCAAGTGGCAGTGAGACGAGAAACAAAATCGTCCAGATAAGTAAAGGTGCTGGTTTTAAAAAATTAGGGTCAGGAGGAAATTTTACCCGGTGCCTGAATGGCCAAAAGAACATTTTCAGGTAATAACCAAAGGTGTTACCAATGCTGGCAAAATTAATTGCTCTTAAACTCGCAGGCAGCGGTAGCGCCTGATTAAAGATAAGTGTCCGCGCCAACAGGTAAATCAGGAGAATTATCAACAGCAGGAGAAGAAGACCGACAAACCGCTTGGGCACCCGGGTCTGGGCAAAAAAAGGGGTAAGGGCGATGAGGAGGGGAAAGAGAAGGGCACTTTCTTTGCTCAAGAGGGCGAAAGCAAAACAGAAAGGTATTACCCACCACCAGCGCCAGTTTCTTTTTCGGAGTGAACGAAGCAAGGCAAACGCCCCAAAACCAAGGAATAAGGTTACCAGGAGGTCCGCCCTGCCATATATAGCCCCGATTGCTTCATTATGGGTGGGATGGGTGGCGAAGATAAGTCCGGCAAGACCTGCCCATACCCCGGAATGGAGTAACTCCCAGACAATCAATGTTACCATCATTGCCGCACCAGCACCCAGAAGGCAGTTAATCAGATGAAACAGCCAGGGTTTTCCGCCACCAATTTTTAAATCCAGCCAGAAGGAAAGGGTGGTGACAGGGCGATAATAATCGGCTGTGGGCTGACGGCTGACGACTGTAATTAGCCGGTTGTTAACGAGTAACTGGCGGTCCAGACCGACAAAATCGTAGCGTAGTGAAGGAAGATAAAGACCGACCGAAACCACTCCAACAACCAGAAGCACCAACGTCATCCCCCGGCGAGTGCGTAACCACTCTATAAAAGAATCTTGCGCCACAAAACAAGTTTCTATAACGGTGATTAAATGTCAACCATCGTCGCTCACCTTTTACATCAAAATTGAAGAGGTTTCTGATAGAGTTGCTAAAGAGGGATTTGCTGCAGGGCTAGCCCGGGGCGTGCCCCCGGCAGTCGGTTCAATTTTCTAAGGCATTACCAGATAATTAGTTATACAAAAGGTGAAATTATGCATTAATTCAGGTAAATTTTCGGGTCTAAATATTCCTTACCTGCCACACCTTTTTCCAGACCCGGAGAAAGTTTAAGCCGAGGATTTTTTTCACATCTATTTCAGGATACCCCCGGGCTATCAGCCCAGCCGTAATCTTCGGCAGGCAAGTAGCATCCTCCAGTTCCCTGAGTCTTTCGGAAAACCCATCAAAATCGGAGCCTAAACCGACATAGTCCGGTCCAACTTGCTGAACAACATAATCAATTGAGTCCAAGACATCTTTGATTGACGCCTTTTCTGGCTGGTGGTTGAGAAATGAGGGTAAAAAAACTTGTCCCATAACGCCGTGATTTTCTGCCAAGGCTCGGAGTTGGGCTTTTTTTAAGTTTCGGTTATGCCGCCGGAGTGCATAAACACCGGAGTGAGAGGCGAGAACCGGAGCCCTGGTCTCTTCAAGAATCTGATAAAATGTCCTTTCAGCGGAATGGGAGACATCAATCATCATCCCCAACCGGTTCATCACCCTTATTGCCTTTTTCCCTAATGGAGAAAGCCCGCAATGGGGTTTGTTTTTGTCCCAACTGGCATCACCAAGTTCATTTGAGTTACACCAGGTGATAGTTAGCAGTCTCACACCAGCCCAAAACCACCCTTCTATCCGGGAGAGGTCGCCCTCAAGGGCGTGGCCGCCTTCAACGCCAATAATTACCCCGATTCTGCCGGAACGGACAATCCGTTCCAGACCGGAAGGGGAAAGCGCCAGGCAAAGTTTACCCGAATTTTCCCGGCAGATTTCTTTGATTTTCTTTGTGGCATTAAGGACAAACCGGTCAAACTCGTTCGGTTTTACTTTCTTCGGGTCCGGGAAAATGGCAAAAACCTGTGCTTTTAAACCACCTTTTAGCATTTTGGGAAGGTCAAGATGCCCCCGGGTTTTTTTACTGATATCCTCCTTGCCTTCAATATGCCTGAGGATGGAGTCGCAATGCATATCCACCACCAGCGCCTGGCGGTGAAGAATCATTGCTCTGTTATCCAAACTTGTTTCCGCCATTATAACAAGCAAGTTTATCCTCTTTGACAACCGAGGTCAATGCCAATCCATAGCCAAACGGCTGACGGCCGAGAGCCGGAAATTGTGGTTATTAGTGAGTTTATCCTCTAATAGGTATGGAGATAGTAAATTTCGTCCCTGCTCCCGGGCTGCTTTCAACCTTAATCTTGCCTTTGTGGAGGTCTACGATATGTTTGACAATCGCCAGACCCAGACCGGTCCCACCAGTAGCCCGGGAGCGGGAACGATCAACCACATAGAACCTTTCAAATATGTTTGGAAGGTGATGTTTCTCTATGCCAATGCCGGTATCGACAACCGAGATAATAACCTCATCCTGGCTGGTATTGACGGCGATGGTTACCGAACCCTTTTCAGTATATTTGATGGCGTTGTCTACGAGGTTAATTAACGCCTCTTCTATCTGGAGCGAATCGCCCTTGAGTTCTAAAAGTTCGGTGGGGACTATGGTAACAAGTTTTAGTCCCTTCTTTTCTGCCGAATGGCGGAAAATTGCCGCAACATTGGCAACAATCTCCTTAATGTTGACAATTTCCTCATTTCTTTTGTTTCCTTCCGCCTCCAGGCGCGCCAGAGTAAGCAGGTCGGAGGCAAGGTTTATTAACCGCTCGGTGTGCCGCTTTATAACATTGAGATAATGGCGGACTGATTCATCTGCTGTCTCCTCCATCGTCTCAGCATATCCCTTTATTGCCGTCAGCGGTGTGCGCAGTTCATGCGACAGGTTGGCGAGCAGGTCCTTTTTCATTTTCCCGGCTCGGACAATCTCACTAATGTCCCGGAAAATAGCCAGCCGGTTGCCGCTATTAGTAAATGGCGAAACGGTAACGAGCAAATTTTTACCCTCTCTTTCCATCTCAATAGTACAGGGCGTCTCTTGAAGATTCTCTTTGGATAGAACCTCAGCCAATTTCGGCTCCCGGAGAAATTCCCAATAAAATCTTCCCTCAGGGTCTTCGGCATCAAACAGGGTTTTAAATCCAGGACTGGCAATTAAGATTTTGCCATTTTTATCCAGCAGGAGTAAACCGTCCGGAATGGAGTTGAGTAATATCTGGAGCAATTCATCTTTTTCCTGTAACTCTTTTTTTGTCCGGGATATTTTTGCTGCGAGCGTGGCAATGGTACTGAACAACTGAGTGAGTTCCTTTGAGTTAGGGGAAGCAAGGGGGATATTAAAATTGCCGGAGTCTATTTCATCAAGGAGGGATTGAAGTCCTTTGATACTCTGGTTGAGTTTTGCCGAGTTCCTCCAAGAAAGAATGATGCTGAAAAGGGTAACGATAACAAGTAGAACGATGGCAGTTTGGACAACAACAGGATTGCGAGGTGATATAAAGAGGCATAGGGCGGTAACAAGCGCCATTGGTAAAGGACCAACCACCAGGTAACCGAGGAGGGTTTTGAGGAACAGACGTCGGAAAGAGGTGTCGCTCATCAGGTAGTGGTTTAAGTCTCTATTTTATAACCGACGCCCCGCACATTCTGGAGCAACCTTCCCGCTTTGCCAAGTTTTGCCCGCAGTTTACTTATGTGGACATCAATGGTCCGGTCAATAACCCATTTCTGGTCGCCCCAGAGTTCATTTAAAATCTGGTTGCGGGTGAATACCCAGTTTGGTCTCCGGGCTAATATTGAAAGAATTCGGAATTCGGTGGTGGTGAGGGCTATCTTTTCGCCGGCGACCCTTACCTCATGCCGCTGGGGGTCAATTGTCAATATCCCACCGATAGTTATCGGCTGTTCAGTAACGGGTGTTTGATGGCGCCGGAGGACGGTGCGAACCCGGGCGACAACCTCCCTCGGGGAAAAGGGTTTTGTTACATAATCATCGGCGCCTAATTCCAATCCGCTAACCCGGTCTGCCTCTTCACTCCGGGCGGTGAGCATAATTATCGGGATGCCGGCAAATTGCGGGTTCTGTTTTAAAAAACGGCAGATGTCCAAGCCATCAACATCGGGTAACATCAAATCAAGGATGATGAGGTGGGGGACCTGGCGTTCAAGAAACTGGTAAAAACTGGCACCGTTGAGGAATGTCTCCACGCGAAAACCCGCCTTAGTAAGATGGAGGGAGAGGAGTTCACAGATGTCGGGCTCGTCGTCAACGATGGCGATGAGCCGGTCTGACTCTTTACTCACCGAGGTCGGCTTTGCCATGTTTTATCACCTCACCTTTGACCGCATAGATGACATCTTCGGCAATGTTGGTGGCAAGGTCGGCGATACGCTCAAGGTTTAAGGCGATGAGCATCAGTTTCAAAGCCCGGTCAATGGTGGTGGCGTCGCTGGTCATATAGGTTATTAGTTCCCGGATAATCTGCTCTTTTAATGAGTCAACCAGTGAGTCCCGGGCACAGACCTCTCGGGCAAGTTCTGCATTGCCCTTAGTAAATGCGTCCAGACTGTCGTGGAGCATCCGGGTGGTATGCTCCGCCATCAAGGGCAAATCAATTAAAGGTTTTATCGGCGGTCGGGGAATAAGAAAGAGGACCGATTCGGCAATATTTACCGCATGGTCACCGATACGCTCCAGGTCGTTGTTGATTTTAATCACCATCAAAATTGTCCGGAGGTTTGACGCCTCGGGCTGGTATAAGGCGATGAGGTTGATGGCGGTGTCTTCAATCTCTATCTCCAACTGGTTGACTAAAATCTCACTTCTATTAAGGACCTCCTCAG
>JBDRUH010000058.1:0-8564 GCA_039801225.1 Caldifarciminota bacterium | reverse complement strand
GCCGGTTTTGCGGCCATTGGCGAAAAAGGTGAAGTTGCCAATCTCAATTGATACTACCAGCGCCGCGGTGGCAAAAGAGGCGATTGACAATGGTGCTGATATGGTTAATGATATCTCCGGGCTGAGATTTGACCCAAGGATGGCAAAGACCATCGCCGGCGCCGGTGTGCCGGTGGTTGTTATGCACATTAAAGGACGCCCGCGGACGATGCAGAAAAATCCGGTTTATTACGACCTGATGGGCGAAATTATCCGTGGATTAAGACAGAGTTTAGCAATTGGCAGAAGAGCCGGGATTGAGCCCGGACGGATGCTGGTTGACCCAGGTATCGGGTTTGGCAAAACCCTGGAGCACAACTTAGAGATTCTTCGTCGGCTAAAAGAGCTGCACAGCCTTGGCGCGCCGGTTGTTGTTGGACCTTCGCGCAAGTCATTTATCGGAATGGTTTTAAATCTCCCCCCGGCAGAACGGTTAGAGGGGACGCTTGCCGCCTGTGTGATTGCTGCCGAAAATGGCGCCAACATCCTGCGGGTTCATGATGTTCTTGCGGTGAAACGGGCGTTAGCGATTAGAGATGCGATACGGCTGATGCCCGGGATTAAGGGTAAAACCCCGGACTGAAGGTTTAGCCAATGGGAATCATCCGTTTCCGGATAGTTGATGCGATTGACATCATTGTCGTGGCGCTTTTGACCTATTACTTCCTCCGATTTCTGCGCGGCACCCGGGCGATCCGGATGCTATATGCCCTGTTATTTTTGATTCTTATTGGTGGTATTGCCCGTCTCCTTGACTTAAAGGCTTTGGGGCTGATCGTCGGCTCTTTGACAACCGTCTGGGTGGTGGCTTTCGTCATCCTCTTCCAGCCCGAGATTAGAAACCTTCTCTCCCGGTTTGGCAGAATCAGACCGGTCCGGTTTTTGCTCCGTCCCTCGGCGGACATTGGCATTGTTGATGAACTGGTTAACGCTGCGACCCAACTGAAAGAAAGAAAGTTGGGTGCGCTGATCGTCATTGAGCGGGAGATTGGTCTGCGCGAGTATGCCGAGACCGGCAACAAACTTGAGGCAAGGGTTGCCGCGCCGCTCTTAGTATCAATCTTCACCCCGCCTTCACCATTGCACGATGGCGCGGTCCTTATCTCGGGTGGGCAGATTATCTCGGCGGGTTGTGTTCTACCGCTAACCGATACCGAGCGCACCTTATCCCACTTAGGGATGAGGCATCGGGCAGCAATGGGTATTACCGCAGTTACCGACGCAATTGCCATTGTTGTTTCAGAAACAACCGGGAATATCAGTTTCAGTCAGCGGGGAAGGCTACTGGAAAACTTGACACCATTACAGTTGAAGTATAATCTGATGCAGGCATTGTTAAAGGAGATTTAAACTATGAATGAAACGCGCTGGCGTTGGCTTATTTTTATTGCGGTTTGTCTGGTGATATTAGCGGTTTATCTTTACACCGTCGCACCAACCGCTTCGTTTTGGGATTGTGGTGAACTGATTGCCGTCTCTTATATTGCCGGCATTCCCCATCCCCCAGGCACGCCTTTATTTGTGATGATCGGTCGGCTTTTCACCCTTCTGCCTATTGGCCGAGAGATCGCCTTCCGGGTGAATCTGATTCCGACTCTTTTTGGTGCCTTTTCCTGCGGGCTGTTATATCTGATTGTGGTTAAACTTCTTTCAGTCAACGGAATAAAAGAAAGGGAAAGGAATAGGTGGATGCCTTATGTTGCCGGGGCATTTGCTGCATTGATGTGCGGATTCTCCTACTCCTACTGGGACAACTGCGTTGAGGCCGAGGTGTATGCACCCTGTGTGGTAGTAGCGCTCACCGTGCTTTATCTGGCGCTTGTCTGGCGCGAGGGAAGGGAGAAAGGAACCGGCGACAACCGGGCAATCCTTGCGTCCATATTTCTTCTCTTTGTCTCTACCGGCATTCACTTCACACCGATGCTGGTGGTGTTTGCCGTGCTCATCTTTGCCCTGGTGGTTGACCGGCACGCGGTGCTGAATCTCCGCTTCTTTGAATTTGTGATTGGCTATCTCATTATATTAACGATTTATGAAATGGGGCTTTCGGTGGGGATGTTTATTGTCGTGGCGTTGATGCTCCTTGGCACCTATTATGGTATTCAGATAATGGAAGATTCCCGGAAAAACATCTCACTTCTCTACGGACTGGGGCTTTTGTTTTTAGTTTTTGTTGTCGCCTATATTGGTGCCGGTCAGAGTATTATGGACGACATTGTCCTTTTCCTTGCATCACCAACGGTGGCGTTTGTGGAAAGATGGTTTAAGGCACCCTGGCTGGTCCTCTTATTTGCGTTAGGTTACGCAGGATATCTTTACTGGTTGCACTCAAAAAAAAGACTGCGACCGGGTTATGTTGCCCTACTCTTGGGGCTGGTGTTGCTCGCTGGAACGGTTCAGTTTATTCTCCCCCTTCGTGCCCGACACCTGCCGAGTATTAATGAGGTGGAGCCCGCGCGCTGGCGGGACTTTGTCAGTGTTTTAAAACGGGAGCAGTATGACCCGATGCGCCTGTTCCCGCGCAAGACTCAGTTTCTCACTGAGGAGGAGTGGCGGCGGAATGAGAATCCGGTGTTTGCTCTGCCCCGAGCCTATATAGAGCAAATCGCCTTCTATATTCGTTACTTCTTATGGCAATGGGGCAATGAGCGTTTCTTAGACATTTTAATTACCAACATTCCGCGGATATTTCTCCGGCTCGGTTGGCAGGGACTTTTGGGGCTTATACCGCCGCTCTTAGGTTTATGGGGAATGTGGCATCAGTTCAAAAGGGACAAAAAGTCGTTCGTTTTGATTCTTGTTGCCTTCATTGTCGCATCACTTGGTCTCCTTACCTATCTTAACCTGAAGTTTTCGCCCTCTGACCCGAGAGCGGAACTTAAATTCCGGGAGGTCCGGGAGCGGGACTATTTCTTTGCCTTCTCTTTTGTCTTTTACACCATCTTCATCGGCACCGGGGTTCACGCCTTCCTTTTGTGGGCGGAGAAGGAGATGAAGAGAAGGAAATTCCCTTTGCCGTTTGAAGTTTTGACGCCCGTTACACTCCTTTTTGGATTTGTCCCGATGGTTCTGAACTACCAGACTGTTACCCGGCGCCACAACTGGATTCCGGCCGAGTATGGCTACAATATGCTTAAGTGCTGTGAAGGGGAAAGGGCGGTACTTTTTACCAACGGTGATAATGATACTTTTCCTTTATGGTTTATGCAGACGGTTCCATCGCTTGTTGCCGATAACGACCCCAACTTTGGCAAAAATGTCGCGGTGGCGAACCTTTCGCTCTTAAACACCAACTGGTATTGCCGGCAACTGAAACGCTGGGGCGCACCAATTTCCTTTACTGAAGAGGAGATTGAAAAGTTGCCGCCAGGCTTCTGGAGCAAAAACAACCGGGTGGTTTTATTAAAGGACATTATGATTAGAAACATTGTTGCCACCGCCGGTGGGGTGAAACTTAAATGGCCCGAGGACTACGAGAGTACACCAGAAGAGTTTATGCAAAAGGTTTTCGGACCGGGCTACCAGCCGAAAACGCCGATTTACTTTGCCACCACCGTTTCGCCGGATAATACGACCGATGTCGCCCCTTATCTCCGTTTGGAAGGGCTGGTGCGCCGGGTGGTGGCGGAAAGGGAACCGGTCCCGGGTGAGGGAATGGTTGACACCGCCCGGACCAGAAAACTGCTAACTGAAGAGTTTAAGTTGAAGTCTATGCAGGACCCATCGGTAGAAAAGGACGAGAACACCACGGGGCTTATTGCCACCTTTGCCCACTCGCACCTTTTGTGGGCGTTAGAGCATGGCCGGATAGGTGAATATCGGGCGGCGCAAGAGGCGCTTTTCCCAGCGCTGAAGTATGACTTAGAGCCGCGCCAGCGGATGCTACTTTTTTACCAACTTTCCCGTTTTGCTGCGCTGGACCAAAATTACCCCTTGGCACTGATGACAATAGATTCCGCTATAGTTTATGGCGGCGAAGACCTGCGGGTGCAACTTGAGTTAACCCTGCAGCGCGGGCTCATCTGCCAGGCGATGGGCAACTATCCCGAGGCGGAGCGGATGTTCAAGCAGGCATTGGCATTGCAACCGGACGAGTGGCAACTGGTGCATCTCCTTTACCGGTTCTACATTGAGGATGTTAAGGATACCTCCCGGGCAAAGACCTTACTTGCCGAGTGGCTGCAGCGCCATCCCAATGACCAGAACGCCCTCCGGCTCCTGAGTGAACTCAAAGGTATCTTTCCGGAGACATCTTTTCTGATTCCGCAACTTAAGAAAATTCCTTCGGGGAAGTAATTACAGTTTCAGATTGCAATTCAGATGCATGAATTCACCATCACCAAAAGCCTGATTAACCAGGTTCTCTCTGAGGCTAAGAGAGTTGGGGCAAAAAGGGTGAATAAGATTAAAGTTCTCCTCGGTGAGAACTCGGCGGTTGTGCCGGATTGTCTCCAGTTTTACTTTGACCGGTTAAAAGAAGGCACATTGGCAGAAGGGGCAACCCTGGAGTTCCGGCGAGTGCCCTTAAGGGTTCGCTGCCCAAAGTGCGGGAAAGAGTTTTCCTCAATTGAGGCGATGTGCGACTGTAACGCCGGTGGTGAGATACTCGCCGGCGATGAACTGGTGATTGAAAGTATTGAGGTATTAAAAGAATAGGGGCGAATGGAGATTCGCCCCTAACTTATTTTTTATTTACTTTTACCGTTCAATCACCAGTTTACTCGTCTCGGTGCCGTTCGGTGCGGTAACTTGCAGAATATAGACACCCATCGCCAGTTTACGAGCGTCCCAGTTTAGTTCAAAATTTCCCGGTTTATGCCACTTGTTCAGGATATTGGTTATTAGCCTGCCGGTGATGTCAAAAACATCCACCCTGACCGGACCGGCTTGGCTAGTGTGATAACTGATATGGACTGAGCGAGAAAATGGGTTGGGCTGGGTTTTGACCCTAAGCCTTAAGCCTTCAGGTTGGAAAACCTCTTTATCTTCAATTCCCACATAGTTATCAAACCAGGACTGGGCGCTATCGGCATTAACCTGCAGGTTTGTCTCATTTGTGCCGCCAACAAATGCGAACGCCACCTGGTAACTTCCATCTGGATTTAAGTCAAATGGACCGACCGAGGCACCAACCGACCAGTTATAGGCGCGGTTGGAGTTACGCTGATTAATTGTGCCGTTGAGGACCCGGAACTTCATCCCTTCGCTCATCGCCGAATCGGGCTCCACATAGCGGGCGTGGTCAATCGCACACAGGTTGGCAAAGGATTTCGGGAAGAGAATTTTCACCCCAACCGAGGGGTTGGCGGTTGCCGAATGGCGCATATAGATGAGCCGCTTGGCTTCATTGGCGGTTACGGTGTTCTGATTGGGCTGACCGTGAATGTTAAAGTCGGCAAATATGCCGGCATAAAGACCGTTTACCGGGCTGGCACCTTCATTCTTTATTGTATAAACTATTACAACGAAGTCGTCATAACCGGTGGCACTATTCATATACGAATTCTGGGTGATTTTGATGTTCTTCGGCGTGGCATGTCCGGCATCGCTGAGGACGGCGCGGTAATGTTCATCACCTTTGAAAGGTGGCAGAACCTGATAAATTGTGTCAACAATCGCAAAGTCGGCGTTTATTCCCAGAGAGGGCTGACCATAGAACCGGTCAACGACATAACTTTCACTGTTGCCTAAGATGAAACTGGCGTAATAAAGGCTGTTATTGCCGGTCTTCGGGTAGGAGAAACCGGCGCCAAAACTGCTTGGTGGTAACTGGGTGAAGCCGATAGAGCCCAGGGTGGTAACAGAAAGTTTACAGTAACCGGTGTCGTGGTCAAGGGCAAGGGGAGTTCCGGTAACTACCGCTATGGTCTCTTCCACCGGCAGGAAATGTTTACTGGTAACGGTTAGAAACATCGTCCCGGGTGTGAGCGGGTTACAAGGAATTTGGGCAAAACCGGACGCATCGGTCCAGGCGGTCTGGTGCACCTCGCCCGGCTTGTAACAGCAGATTAGGGCATTGCTAACCGGGCTGCCATCACTGGTTACTTTAACCTGGATACTGTGCGGTCCGGTGGTGGTTGTGTCCGGTTTTTCAACCGCCATCGTTCCTGGCACCCCATTCCAGAGCGGTAAGGCGGGGTCGCCAAACAAATTCAGTGCATAATAGCACCAGCGCCATATCGCATCATACTGGGCATAATAACTATAGATACCTTTACTGGAGCAGTGGTTTCTGCCAATCTCTGCGGTATCACCAAGGAAATAGTAGGTGTAAAAAATGCAGGAAAGTTTTTCTGAGGCGCCCATACTTGGTGGACTTCCCCAGCCATAACGGGAGTTCATAATTACCGCAACTGCACCGCCATTAGGGTTATTCATTAACTCCTCAGCCAGACAGTCCGAAGCCTCAAAATTACCGGCAATGCAGGCGATTGAGTTCATAATCACCAATCGGGTGGAGTTGGTCTGCTGCAAGGCGGTATTTGTGGTGTATATCGCATCGCCATAATAGGTGTATAGTCCATAGTCATCACCGTGCGCCGCAACATGGCAGAAGTGGTAACCGTTGTTGATTGAGTCGCGCATCGGAGTGGTTGTGCTGGGGTTGTGAATATAAGAGTCGGTCCAGTCCGAGGGCGTTTTTGCAGCAATTGTATCCGAGACAATCTTGCCGGAATAGCCGGTCCACAAGAGAACATAAGGCAATAGCATCTTTTTGAGATAGTCGGTAGTTGGCGTCTTTTCATAATAGAGCGTCTTAGCAATAAAGGTGTTCACCTGGTCAACATTGTCCACTGAGGCACGCCCGACAAAAAGGTCATAGAAAAGGTCAACCGTGTCACCCGACATCTCACCGAAAAGATTGTCATGGTCACCATCCCAGGACCATTGCAGGTCGGCATAATACAAATCGGCCGGGATGTTGCCGGTTTCACCACCGGCAACCACCCTACCCCGTCTTGCCGGAACGATTGAGTTGTCACCGGCTAAAAGGACATAGATGAGACCGTGGTTTGTCCAGTAGTCAATAATAAAATTGCGAATCTTCTCCTGCAGGTCCCTGCCGGTATAGGCGCTCTGGATGGAGTCGGTCTTAAAAATCCGGGTATAAAGACCTTTCTTGGTTCGCCATTCCGCAAGGGGGGAGAAATTGCTGGCGAGCGAGGAGTTGGTGATGATGCAATAGTCACAGTCGCCAGTCACAAAGTCGCGCTCGGGCGGGGCAAACCGCTTCACATCCTCGGGATTGACAACCACGCTCGCCACCGCCGGTGCGAAAGCCGCCTTTTGCCTTTTGGTTAAAACCGGTGGGTTTACTGCCCCTTCCTCATAGGTGAGTTTCACCGTAACCTTGCGGTTGATGGTCAAACTGCCTGATGCCGGCAGATATGTCAAAGGATAAATGCCCATTCCACAAACCCGCCAGCCGGACATCGTTCCGGTGTAACCCTGCCACTCATAAACCTGAGATGGGTAAGGCATATTGCTGGAATAGACCAACGGGTCGGGCGCAACAAAAGGTGGCAGGCTCTTTACCGAGAGCGGCACTGGTTTTTGGGCGGGATGAACCCGATAAATGCCGGGAAGTTCTTCGGCAATATCCACCTTCACTTCAACCCCGGTAACTGTGGCATTTGCCGGAACGACAAAATTCACTGATGCCAGCGGCAAACTTGGTTTGCCCGGTTCAGCTATTGAGGCGAAATCTCCCATTTGGATCACATCAAAACCGTTCGCCTCGGTAACAAGTATCTCATCAGGATTGAATATTATGGTCTTGGTGATTGTGCCGGCAAAAATCACCACCGGCAGCAAAAGGACGATTAATTTCTTCATATTTTCTCCTTTCTTTATTTCTGGTTAATGTTTTTTCTTATGGTTGTTGAACATAGAACCGAACCACCACCAGTGTCCCTTGGCAAATCTCAATTCTCTTTTTCCTCCAGCGGATTAAAACTGGACACCCAGTGGAATTATTTTTCAATAGCCACATATTAACAAAATCTTATTAAAAGTCAAAAAATGCGTTGCCTTTGTTCTTACAAGGTTGCTTCCTTTGTTTTTGAAATCGGCTGAAGTTAATTTTTTACCATTCTTGTTAAAGTAGATTCCAGGCCGCTTTTTAGCCTTCTTTTTGAGACTGAACTTAGAGTTGAATCAAAAGCCACTCCTGAAAACCTTTTTAGACCAATTTTTACAACCATCCCGCCATTTGATTTTACCTTTCAATTTAACTGTGATTTTAACATCAAACTTAACAACAGGTCCAAAAACGAGTCAGGAAAGGGTTTTACCACCCTAGTGCTGGAGTGGACAGCCCCCCAGATAAACCGGTCTTCAAATTAAGTTATTTAATTACGAAACTTAACTCAATTTTAGCCATCGGAATTTTGTTTATGTATTACTAAACATAGCCTTCTCAGAAGTTTGGGATAGAGCCCGAAGCAACCCATTTAATAAAGTTACAACCGTTTAGTGTGTTTAGAACCAATAAGAGAACTGAATAAGCCAATCTTTTAAAGTGA
>JBDRUH010000057.1:0-8608 GCA_039801225.1 Caldifarciminota bacterium | reverse complement strand
GGATGGTGAGGTTTGATATGGTAGTGCCTTCGGCACCTGCTTGGACAGAGTACCCTACATTGTGGGGTTTTTATTTAGGTAAGGCTGAAATCTTTGCTTCTCCTGCCATTCTGAGCCCCCTTGCTCCTCATTCCGAGCCTAGCGAGGAATCTCTTTCTGTATGACTCGGGGCAGACCCTGAAGGGCGAAGGAATCTCCGGCAAGGGGATTCCTTCGCCCTCGCAACGACAAAAGTTTTCTCGGAGTGAGAAAACAAGGCTAAAGAGATTGCCAAAAATCTTAGGTTATTTGACCAGAGGGTTTTGTTTTTGGTCTGATTTTGCCCGGGGAAAATTCTACCTATAGGTAGAAAAATTATATAGTGGTATTAGCAGGTTATTTTCCTGATTTTCAAGGGGTTAGAAAGTTTTCGTAAAATTTCAGACCCCAGCCCCTATGCTGCCCCCTATTTTATTATCAATTTTGGTTTTTAACTAATGTTCAATGTTGGGTGGCAAATTAATTAGATAGAGAGATTGAGTTTTGCCACGCTGGTAAATTTTTTAGTTATAATTTTAGTAAGAAGGAGTTGGGATTTTAGGTTAAAGTCAGGAAGAAATACAAAGGTGTTATTTCTGTTTAAGCCTTAAGTTGTGTTTAAGGTTGGTAATCGGTCTGAAATGAAGATTAATGCATCCTTTTAAGGATATTTTTGATGAGGCGGTTCGCTCCTTGACTTGATTAGCGAACTGGTTAAAATGCAAAAGTTCTAACAAAGAGATAATCATAGATAAGAAAGGAGTTTTATGAACCCGATATTTTGGATTGCCCCGGGCAGTGCAGTTCTTGCTTTAGGTTTTGCCCTGTTTCTCGCGATAAATAATTTGCGCAAAAGCGAAGGGACAGAGCCAATGAAAGAGGTGGCGCGGGCGGTAAAGGAGGGCGCGACCGCCTATCTCAAGCAGCAATACAAGGGGATAGGACTCTTCTTTTTTGTGGTGTTTATCCTCTTAGTTGTTTTGGCGGCACTTAAGTTACAATCGCCATTTGTGCCCTTTGCCTTTTTAACCGGGGGGTTCTTCTCTGGACTAGCCGGTTTTATCGGGATGTCAATAGGAGTTCGGAGTAGCGCCCGGACCACCTGGGCAAGTTCTCAGAGCCTAAATTCGGGGTTACGCGTCGCCTTTTCCGCCGGGATGGTGATGGGGTTGGTGGTTGTTGGTCTGGGTTTGATTGACCTCTCCATCTGGTATGCGATTTTGAATGCAGTTTATGCCCACGAGGAGTTAATCCGGCGTTTGGAACTGATTACATCAACGATGCTGGCGTTTGGTATTGGTGCCAGTTCCCAGGCGTTATTCGCCCGGGTGGGTGGTGGAATATTTACTAAAGCGGCGGATGTGGGCGCTGACCTGGTTGGTAAGATTGAGGCGGGTATTCCTGAGGACGACCCGCGCAATCCGGCGGTGATTGCCGATAATGTGGGTGACAATGTCGGTGATATCGCTGGAATGGGTGCCGACCTTTATGAGTCCTATGTGGATTCAATTGTTGCCTCAATGGCGCTTTCAGTGGTAGCGTTCAAGGGAACCGGTTTTGAAGTTAACGGCGTTCTCCTGCCGATGGTTCTTGCTGGAGTGGGGATTGTTGCTTCAGTCTTAGGAAGTTTCCTGGTGCGTGCTGGAGAACGGGCAGAGCAGAGTGTGCTTCTGGCTGCCTTGCGCCGCGGTATCTATGGTGCGGCAATTCTGGCTGCGGTTTTAGGTTTCTTGGTCACCCGACTCCTCTTGCCCCAGTCCTGGTCGGTTTACTGGGCGATTCTGTCCGGGCTGATTGCCGGCGTTTTCATCGGTTTCTTCACCGAATACTTCACCTCCGACTCCTATGCGCCAACCCGGGGTATTTCTGCTGAAGCCAGGACCTCACCGGCAACAGTGGTTATTGAAGGGCTCTCGGTAGGAATGAGATCGGCAATGCCGATTGTTCTAATTGTGGTGGTGGCAATAATCAGCAGTTATTATCTTTCTGGTGGTGGGTCCGCCGGTTTGGGTCTTTATGGCATTGGAATCTCGGCGGTGGGAATGCTTTCCACTTTAGGAATAACCCTAGCAACCGATGCGTATGGACCGGTGGCGGACAACGCCGGTGGTAACGCCCAAATGACCCATCAAGAGCCGATAGTCCGGGAAAGAACCGATGCCTTGGATGCGCTGGGCAATACCACAGCGGCCACGGGCAAGGGTTTTGCAATCGGCTCAGCGGCGCTCACCGCCTTGGCATTGGTTGCGGCTTATCGGGATGAGGTCCGGATTGTGAGTGAGCGTTTTCTGGGTTACACCGCGTCACTAAACCTTTCACTTTTGAACCCCAGATTAATTGCTGGCGTATTTGCCGGCGCGGTGGTGCCGATGGGCGTCTCTTCAATGGTGTTGAAGGCGGTAGGAAGGACCGCCTCAAAGATTGCCGAAGAGGTCAGACGCCAGTTCCGCGAGATTGCCGGTTTGATGGAAGGAAAGGCAAGACCGGATTATGCCCGGGCGGTAACAATCTGCACCCGGGCAGCGCAGAGGGAAATGGTGGCACCGGCACTAACGGCGATAATCGCGCCAGTGTTGGTGGGCATTTTGCTCGGACCGGAGGGTGTTGCCGGCTTCTTGGTTGGCGGTCTGGCAAGTGGTTTCTGTCTGGCGGTTTTTATGGCGAACACCGGGGGTGCCTGGGACAATGCCAAGAAGTTTATTGAAAAAGGTAACTACGGTGGCAAAGGTTCTGATGCCCACAAAGCCGGAGTTGTTGGCGATACGGTTGGCGACCCACTTAAGGATGCGGCTGGACCCTCTTTGAATATTCTCTTGAAATTGCAGTCAATGGTGTCTATTGTCGTCTTGGGACTGGTGCTAAAAGTCTCATCATATTTGCCCTGGGTGAAATAAATACTAACAGCCGAGAGCGGAAAAATCTAAACTATTATTCTATTATTTCGTTAACAATAATAAGGTAATAACAAGGTTGGTTACGGTTAGGGCGGTATGAATGACCGGTAATGTGTTCTTAACCTGATTCCAGAAGGACTCAGGCACTATCACCACATCACCAGCGGTTAGGAAGAATGGCTTGCCTGACTGTGCTATGTAAAGAAGGTTTACTCTATGCCTGGTTCTATCCTGTTCCCGAATTACCAGAACCCGGGTGATATCTGCTCCGGAAGTTGGTCCACCAGCAGCGGAAATTAACTCAAAAAGGTCTGGTGAGCCGGAGAGGGAATAGAGCCCGGGGTTTTTCACCTGCCCCCAAACCGCCGCACGCACCGAAAGAGTGGTACCGGGCTCGGTTTTTTGCGCCAATCCGATAGTAAAAACAATAGCCAAAACAAATGGAATCAGTTTCTTCATAAAATAATCATATATAATGGGCGTTTATTGTCAAATGTGGATACCTAAATAAATGGTAGGAAGACCGTAAGCCGTCAGCCGTAATTAGGTATGGTGCTTGAATATTCTTGGAAAGTGGCTATCATCTTTGATATGAGAATAACCGTTGTAGCGATCGGCGGGAATTCACTGATTCGGAGCAAGGGGAGAGCGTCGTTTGCTGAGCAGATGACAAACTTGGAGAGTAGTTGCCAGCCAATAGTGGAGATTGTTCGTTCGGGTGAGCGAGTTTTGCTGACTCACGGCAATGGACCGCAGGTAGGTTTTCTTCTGCTTCGTTCCTATCTGGCGCGCAATCGGTTGCCAGAGATTCCCCTTGATGCGGGAAATGCCCAGACCCAGGCTGAGATTGGTTATATGATTCAGCAGGTTCTGGATAATCAATTGAGCCGGGCAGGACTGAAGCACCGGGTGGTTACGGTGGTTACCCAGGTACTGGTTGATAAAAACGACTCAGCATTCCAAAATCCATCCAAACCGGTTGGTCCTTTTTATACCCGGGAGGAGGCGGTGAAACTGCAGCGGGAACTGGGCTGGGTAATGAAGGAGGATGCCGGTCGGGGCTTTCGGAGGCTTGTCCCGTCGCCTGAGCCAAAGGCGATTGTGGAGATAGAGGAGATTAAGGCGCTGGTGAATGCCGGTGCGATTGTCGTCTGCTGCGGCGGTGGTGGCATTCCGGTCGTTGAGGAAAATGGCCGGCTGGTCGGCATCGCCGCGGTTATTGATAAAGATTTAGCTTCGGCGCTCTTGGGAAAGTTAGTGGGTGCCGAGAGGATGATAATATCTACCGCGGTTGACCAGGTTTATCTCCGGTATGGACAGCCTGATGCCCAGCCGTTGAAAAAGGTTAACGCTGAAGTGTTGCAGCGCTATCTTATGCAAGGTCATTTTCCTGAAGGAAGTATGGGTCCGAAGGTTAAGGCAACACTTGACTTCCTTTCTGGCGGTGGTAAGGAGGTACTGATTACCAGTCCAGAACACATATTGTCTGCGATTGAAGGCGGTGCCGGAACTCGAGTAGTAAAAGAATGAAAATTGCAAGTTGCAAAATGGGGTTACTGTTGTTATTCCCCGTGCTGACGCTGGCACAACAGATGGTATTGATTCCAATGGACTTGACCCAGACCGACCATCTGAAGGCTTATGGTATCGCCTATCGCCTTCTGCAAAGGGGGCAAAGGGTAGAGTGGCTTTTGAACTATCGTGGTGGTTCATTTCTTTTTCCCGAGGAGGCGCAGGCGGTAAAGGAGTGCCGGCTCCAGGGGGTTCAGTTTGAGCCGGTGTCGCCTGCCAAACTTGTGCAAATTCGGCAGACGATTGAGGCGAACAATATGGCGTCAATTCTACTGGAAAGACCGACAAGGGTTGCAGTTTATGCACCGCCAACCGCTGACCCCTGGGATGATGCGGTCCGACTGGCACTGGATTATGCCGGGATTCCTTATGATGTTGTCTGGGATAAGGAGGTGTTGGCAGGAAAACTTTCCGTTTATGACTGGCTTCATCTTCATCACGAGGACTTCACCGGTCAGTTTGGTAAGTTTTATGCATCTTACCGCCAGGAAAAGTGGTATCAGGAGGAGGTGGCGCTCAACAACCGGGTAGCAAAGGAACTGGGTTTTAAAAAGGTGAGCCGGTTGAAACTAGGGGTTTTGGAGATGATCAGGAAATATGTGGCTGAAGGTGGTATGCTCTTTGCAATGTGTTCGGCGACCGACACTCCTGATATTGCCTGGGCGGCGCGTAACACCGACATCTGTGCTGAGGTATTTGACGGCGACCCGGTTGACCCGAATTATCAAGCAAAACTTGACTATGAGGGTTGTTTTGCCTTTGAAAACTTCAACATTATCACCGACCCTTTGCTCTATGAGCACTCCAACATTGATACCTATCTGGAGGCAACCGCCCGAGGTCCGGATGTTTACTTCGCGCTTTTTGACTTTTCTGCCAAATACGACCCGGTGCCCACGATGCTGGTGCAGAATCATGTTGGTCTGGTGAAGGAGTTTTTAGGACAGAACTGCGGTTTCCGGCGTACCGTCTTAAAGAAGGATGTTTTGATTATGGGTGAGGTGGTAAATACTGAGGAGGTGAAGTATATCCACGGCCGATTTGGTAAAGGCACATTCACCTTTTTAGGCGGTCACGACCCGGAGGATTATGCCCATCGGATTGGCGACCCACCAACCGATTTGTCTTTGCACAAAAACTCGCCCGGTTACCGGCTGATTCTCAATAATGTCCTTTTCCCGGCAGCGGAGAAAAAGCCGCTGAAGACCTAAATGCGCTCCTCCGAAAGGTGTTTTGAATGCGGTTTGAGGCAGTGCGTCAAGATTGCCGTACTTACCGGTAATCAGGCAAAACTTCCAGAACTTCTATCCTATCTCAGAGGATTGGGGAAAGAGTTAGACCTTAATGAGCCGCCCGGGACTTACACCTCCTGGCTTCTTCTGGCAACAATGAAGTTCCTAAAGGAGCCGGACCCGTTTAAAAAGACCAAATCGGAGCAGAACCGCCACGCCCAAGAACTTGCTGCGCAGTTGGAACAGCAACTGGGGGAAGGCGACGATGCATTGAAGCGAGCGTTACTCCTTTCCGCAGCGGGTAATGTGATTGATGTTGGACCGGAACGGAGTTTTGATATCAATCAGTTTCTCTCTTCACACCGTTTTACCATTGACCACACCGACCGGCTATTAGCCCGATTAAAAAGGGCGCAGCGGATTGTTTATCTCTTAGACAATTCTGGTGAAGTGCTCTTTGACCGATTGGTGCTAAAGAGGCTACCAAAAGTGGCGATAACGATTGTTGCCAAATCAAGTCCAATTCTCAATGATGTTACGGTTGAAGAGGCTAAAGTGCTCGGTCTGGAGGAGTTTGGTCGGGTGATTGGCACCGGTTCACCATTTTTGGGCGTTGACCTGAAAACCGTTTCTAAGGAGTTCCGCCAGGTTTACTCTCAGGCGGATTTGGTGATTGCTAAGGGGCATGCCAACTTTGAATCGCTGGTGGATGAGGGGCGGGATGGCTATTATGTTTTAACCGCCAAGTGCGAACTGGTGGCAAACCGGCTGGGCATCGGTGTGGGTGAGTCGGTCTGCTACTATTCAAGAGGCAAAGGAGAGTAAAATGTGCCTGGCGGTGCCCACCCGGATTGTGGCGATTAACGGTGAGGTGGCGCTCGGCGAGGTTAGTGGTGTGCAAAGGGAGGTTTCAATAGTTTTAACACCCGGCGTCAAAGTGGGCGATTATGTGATTGTTCACGCCGGTTTTGCGATTCAGGTCCTTGACCGCAAGGCGGCAGAGGAAAATTTAAAGATTCTCAGCCAGATGGCAAAGCGTGTGGCGGAGATGAAAAAAAGACGACAGACCGAAGACGGTTGAGAGTCTTTTGCGTAATCTTAACCTTATTCTTTTACAATTCGCTGGTTTGCTACCAACCTTTTGCTACCATCTAAGGAAGTTAGTTCTAAGCGGACAAAGTATACCCCGGCAGACAAACTTCTCTTTGGAGTCCAGCACACTTCAAACCTTCCAGCATTCTCTACCCGGTCAAAAAGCAAACCGACCCTTCTGCCAATAGCATCATAAACCGACAGTTTGACCCTGCCAGGAACAGGAGTCTGATACCGGAGGATTGTTGAACGAGAAAATGGGTTGGGGGTAGGTGGTTCAATTCGGCAGGATGAGATAGACTTCTCTTTTCTTTCTTTGACTCCTGACAGATAATCCCGGGGGTATTTTATTGCCCGAGCGATTCGTTCTCCAGGGGTAGGGTTATAACTCCAGACAACCATTCCACCAGAGTCAATTTCAACAAAATGGCTGCTCATACCCAGGGTTACAAAGGTATTGCCGTTAGGTAAGCGGAAAACACCGCCAAGAAGTTGGGTGAAGAATGAGGGACGGTTTGAGTAGTACCAGGTTGGTGTTTTAGGTCCGAATGCCGAATCCGGATGGATGTAATAGAAGCCGTTTGAGTCCAGTGGCGGAGTAATCTGGAAAATTTCCGAGTAATCATTTCTGGTTCCAGGTCGGTCACCATTATTCAGGACGATAATATCACCCGCGCCCCATACCCCAGGACGAATCCAGTTGGGACCGTGAGCGCCATAAAACACCCGGTCAGTAGAATCACCACGGTCATAATTCTGCGGGTTGCCCCAACGATAGAGGATGTCGCCTCCCTTATTGTGGCGCCCGCCGGTATGACCGCGTGCCTCTTCGGTGGTTGTTGAATGGTCAATCACATAGATTTCGTTTAAGAAAAAGGAGGCGAGAACAATCTCATCCCGCTCCTCATTGTAGTCAACCGAATTAAAATGGAGCCAGTCACCCTCCGGAACTGTGCCGAGGTTGATATCAATCAGTTCCGGATGCTCCCTAACCACACCATAATTGGGCAATGTGGAGTCAACATCCTGAATCAGGTGGTCCCAGACATGCCACTCCCAGACTACGCTATCGCCCACCGGGTCATATTCAATAATCTCTTCTGACCATATATCATAGATAGCGTTCAACCGTCCCATCGCCCTTGCCTCCTCCGGAGTCTTTCTTTCCCAGGAGATAAAGAGGATATTGCCATTGGGCATCAGGCAGATGTCGTGGTGCTGCTGGTGGTTGGAGTCTGACCAGAAGATACTTTTAATAATATTGCCATCCCAGTCGTATTGCTGGATAAGACCGCCAGAGCCAGAGCCCTGCATTACCGAACCGGGATAGAAATCGGTGCGCCAGATTGTGCTGTCGGGCATTAGGTAGGCTATAAAGCCACAGTTATAATTGGAGGACCAGGTATGAATTTTTTCACCAGAATTGTCAATCAGAAAGGTATTATTGCCATATAGATTGGCGAAAAGGGTTAATCCGTCAAACGGCTCACCCTGGGCTATGGCTGATACTCCAATGACAATGAGTGTCAAATAAATTGCCCAGTTATTGTGCGTCTTCTTTATCATTGAATCTTTACCAATCTCAGTTTTGTTGCCCAATTGCTGCCTGACCCTGTGGAAATATTTAGCCGGGCGAAGTAGACGCCTGCCGGGATGCCATTTTTACCCTCCGGGATAAATGGCACCTCATAGGAACCAGGCTTCTTTTCTTCATCAACCAGCACCTTAACAACTTTACCGGTAACATCATAGACCGCGAGTTGCACTCTTCCGGGATTTGGGAGCTGGTAGCGGAGTGCA
>JBDRUH010000056.1:0-9533 GCA_039801225.1 Caldifarciminota bacterium | reverse complement strand
CCGCCTTCATCTTCAGCCGGTCAGCAAACCGGGCGACTGCCGCAAAAGGCACTGATGGCGCCACCGTCTGCCCCTTTTCCACATAAACTTTACCAACAATTCCCGATATCGGCGACCGCACCGGTCCAGGTTTGTAATCCATCCCGGGTATGTCCTGAACCACATAACCAATTGGCTCCTCGGCGTTAACCCGGGCGCCTTCGGGCTTGATGATTTCGGTAACCCGACCGGCAACCTTAGGATAAACCGTCACCTGCTCCTCTCCCTGAAGGGTGCCAAGTAACTGGATTGAACGACTTACCGTTCCCCGCTCCACCTTTACCACCGTAACCGCCGGTGGCGGCGCTGGTGCTCGCCCCTTTCTACCGCCACAGCCCGCGACAAGGGCAAAACCGGCACTTAAGAGCAAAATTACCGCCATTGACCATTTGCTTTTCCCATTTTGGATTTTGCATTTTGCATTTTTCATCTCTATTTCCTCCTTAAAAATCGCCAATTGCCCGGAGAAACTTTGCCCGGGCAACCTGATAATTAGCCAGTGCGCTAAGGTAGGCAACCCGGCTCTGGGTCAACTGCAACTGGGTGTCAAGGAATTCTAAGTTGGTCAGAAGTCCATTCTGATACCGCTCCTCAGCCAGCCGGAAAGCCTCCTCGGCTAATTGGACATTCTCTGCCTGATAGTCAATATTCTTCTTTTCCTGATTCAAACTGGCAAAGGTTGCCATAACCTCCAGTCTAACCGCCTCCTCCACCATCTTCAAACTCCAAAGCGCCTGGCGATATCTTGACTGCGCCTGCCTTAACTTATTGAGGTTGCTCAGACCCGAGAACAGCGGCCAGGAAACACCAACAGTGGCATTCCAGTCCTCGTCCCAGCGGTCGCTGAACCCAACCGGTCGCTTGTAGTCAAAGTTCGCCGCGGCAAACAGGGTTGGTAGGTTTGCCGTCCGGGCGATACGCACACCGATATCTGCCATCTGACAGGCACGCCGCAACTGCATTAGTTCTGGTCGGCGTCTAAGTGCCGAATCAACCGCACCTACAGAATCAAATGGAACCGTTTCTGGCTTCAGTTCTGCCTTCAACACTATCGCCATATCTAAAGGAATGCCCAGGAGATTGCAGAGAGCGGCGCGGGCAAGTTCGGCATTATTCGCCATCTGATTGACGCTGTTTGCCATATTGGTCAGGCTAACCTTCACTCGCATCAGGTCCAGTTTGCTCGCCAAACCATTCTCATAAAGTTTCTCCACCTGCTCAGTATGACGCCGTAACTGCTCATAAGACTCCTCCAACAACCGCACCGTCCTTTCCGTAAGAAGCGCCCGATAAAACGCCTCCAAAGCCTGGACCTTGGTCTCCTGCCGTGCCTGTTCATAAGCCGCCTTCTGCATATCAAAACTGAGACCGGCAAGCCGATAAGCGTTTAACAACTTCCCCCAGGTGAAAAGGGTTTGCTGGACTGTTGCCCGGAAAAGATAGTTATTCTGGGAGCCGAGTGGCAATCTTAAAGTGTCGGCGCCAATTGGCAAAGGGATTGAATCGGTAAAGCCGATTATCTGACCGCTCTTGGGGTCATAGACCCGCAGGGGAAACTTTCCATAAACGGGCGTAATCATTTCAAACTCATTAACCTTGCCCAGCCGGGTGTAACTACCCGATGCTGAAATCTGAGGAAATAAACTACCCAGTGCTGCACTCTTACCCGCTCCCGCTTCACCGACCTTTTCCCCCTGTACCTTTAAAGGGGTGTTATTCTCGAGCGCCAGTTCCATCGCCATTTCCGGGTCAAGAACCAATGTATCGGCTCGGGTAATGCTAAACCCGATAAGGGCAATTGTTACCAGCCAAACTTTCATAAACCTCCTTTAATCCTTATTAATCCCATAGAAGAAAATGTCCAGCGCCCGTTGTGGTGATGTCCGCACACCAAGCCAGTTGGTATTAGCCAGCACCGCCGAGCGAAAAGCGTTGAGAAAAGAGAGGGCTGCCAGACGAGGTTCAACCCGGCGGAACTCTGCCTGCCTGATTCCTGACCGCACAACATCGGCAATTGCCTTTATTAACCGATGCACCTCAGGTAGGACCTCGCGCCGAAACCGCCGAGCAATTTCACACCGCTCCTCACGCATCTCCGGAAACACCAGGTCTATCGTTGCCGGTTGGGACGAAAGTGCATCAATCCAACGGTGAAAAACCTGCCGCAACTGCTCGGGCGCGGAAGCCGGCTCCTTTTTCACCTCCTCAACAATCGCCACCGCCTTACCGATAAGCCAGCGGATGATACCCAGATAAAGGTCCGGCTTATCCTTAAAATAGAGATAAACGGTGCCCTTGGCGACGCCCGCCACCTTGGCAACATCCTCCAGCCGGGTTTCGTAGTAACCCTTCTCGCACACCACGGCGAACGCCGCCCGCAAAATCTTATCCCGTTTGGCAATTGACTTTTTTCTCATATATTTATACTGACCGGTCAGTCATTATACCATTCATTCGCCAATTGTCAAACAAAACTCTCAGCATTAATTTTATTCCCCTTTAACAACTGGTATAATTTACATTGTGGCTGGTATTGTCATCGCCGCTGTCTTGAGGTGAAGAAAAATTGGTATTCCTGCTGGTTTGAAGTTCTGTAAAGAGCCTTTGGGTAAGTGCTTAAAGGTATTGGGACGCGATGTATTTATTGCCAACTGCGAGCGGGCAGGGATGAAGAGTAGAACCGTGGCAACTTTGGTTCAGGTCCTAACAAAAAGTTCTCACCGCCAGCCGTCAGCAGATTGACAGGAAAAAAGAGGGTAATATACTTAAAGGTTATGGAAGGGTTGATAACTCTTTTAAATGATACCGGGCGCCGTTTCCAGAAGGCAGCAAAGTTACTTTCTACCTACCAGCGGTTAATGCCTGAGCCGGTGAAAACCGCCCACGAGCGGGAGCGGACCATTGAGGAACTGGAAAAACTAATCGCCGGATTTCCCGAAGGGGAAGTGAAAAGGCAGATGACCGAATGGATAAAGACTGAAAGGGAGCGAGTTGCCCGGGCAAAGGAGGAGTTTCGGTTTGAGTTCGGACGCCAACTTGTTACCGCCCTTGATGGTAGCGGGCTGAAAATCCAAGGGCAGTTGCCCTTATTGCGGGTAGGACTTTTTTCGGTGCGAGTGGATTTTACTTCCGGTAAGGCAACAATTTTCTGGGGACCGGAGGTGGAAAAACTGAAATCCAATGTTAAGTTAGAGCCGCCCGCACTGGCTAAACTTCTCCGCGCCTATCAGGAGAGTTTGGCGAAAAAGGGGATAAAGGAACCGATGGAGTTTCTTACCCGTTTGTGGAATGGGTATCAGCGGGTCTGTCTCCTCCGCGGCATTTCTGAGGGTGAACGGATATTCCTCATTGACCTGTTGGAGGAGTTGGTCTTGATGATGCAGCCGGAGGGGTTCAAAATTAATCCGGTGCGGGAAAGGTTTGTTGAGTATCCCCGGATCAGGTTCAGTTACGACCTTTACCTTTTAAAACGGTCTGGAGTGCGGACCGTTGCTCAGAGGCAGGTACGGTTTTCGGTGGCGAATTTTGATGCCACGCCAGACAAGGCAAAGGCGTTATGGGTGCCGGACAATGAAGAAGGGGATGGCACCTACTATTCCTATATTTCATTTGTCAGGGAATAATATGGAAAGAGAACTGGCACGGGCGATTATCAATAAGTTGGGTTCAACTGGCACGCCGCCAGAGTTCGGAATTGAGGCGTTTACTGTCGGACTGGAACGGTTTTTGCGAGTGGTTGAGGAGGAGTATTTAGATGGAATTTTGAAGTTTAACCTTTCCAGTTTCAAACTCATCACCGGTAACTATGGCGGCGGGAAAACCCATTTTCTTTATTCGGTGCGTAATCTCGCCTTCAAACATAACTACTGTGTGGCATATGTGAGCCTTAACCCGACCGAATGTCCGTTTGATAAACTGGAACTGGTTTATAAAGCGGTGGCGCTGAATTTGACCGCACCCCAGCCAACCAACCAGATTGCCCTTCTCTCGGACAAAGGGATTGAGTCGGTTCTCCGCCGGTGGGTGGCAGATTGGCGGAAAAAGGAGGACCGAGTTGAGCGACTGCCGGGGTATCTCCTTGACCTCCCGATGACCGACAGCAGCAGTTTTTTTAATGCCGTGCGGGGTGCCTTTTCTGCGCTCCTCGCGGAAGATTTAGACGGTTTTGGTGAGGCGGTTCAGTGGCTGAAAGGTGAGGATATTTCCAAGGAGGCGCGGGCGCGGTTCAAAATCTCGGAACGGATTGATAAGGCAACCGCCTTCCGGATGCTGCGCTCTTTAGCCCAGTGGGTGCATGGAATTGGTTTCCGAGGGCTGGTGCTCCTCTTTGACGAAGCCGAAAGGGGAATGTCCATATCATCCTCCCGGGATAAGCGTCGGGCATTAGACAACCTCAGGCAGTTGGTGGATGAGTGTGGCAACTCTCGGCTACCCGGGGCGATGTTTTTTTATGCGGTGCCAGATGAAAATTTACTCTTAGAAGGTTCTGGACCAACTTATGAAGCATTA
Source organism: Caldifarciminota bacterium (assembly GCA_039801225.1). Classification (GTDB taxonomy): domain Bacteria; phylum Hydrothermota; class Tepidihabitantia; order Tepidihabitantales; family Tepidihabitantaceae; genus JBDRUH01. The sequence continues at coordinate 4,985 of JBDRUH010000056.1, read as the reverse complement.
AAACAAAGGTTACGTAGCGCATTTTCGGAAACTAATCCGGTAGGTGTAAAAATCAATCTTGAGGAGTTAGGGATGGAACCGGTTGAGTTCTTACAACAGTTGGGCACGAGGCTGCAATGGCTTTTTGAAACCGCCTACGGTACCAAACTCCCGGGCGCAGAAAAAAATCTTAAAATATTAGCCGAGACGGCAGTCCGAAGTTTTGTTCTGGATGTGAGTTACCGCCGACTGTTTGTCGTCTCAGCGGTAGAACTTCTCCACCGTCTCCGTGCCCATCCGGCTCTCTTATTCACCAACAAGGATGCCGAGAAACTGCTCCGCATAACCACCCAGCGGTTGGAAGAAACCGAAAGGGAGCAGGTGGAAAGTGAAGAGTTCTAAACTGGTCTCCCACCCGGTATTCGGCGAAGGGGAGATTATTGACAGCCGCTGGCAGGGGACAGAATTACTCGTCCGGTTCCAAACCGGACTTCGGCTTTGGCTGCCGAGAACACGGGTTCGCTTTCTTTTCCCTTTTGACGAGAAGTGGTTAGATTCGGCGGTGCCGGGTATAGGAAAAATTGACCGGGTGGCAGCATGCCGGATGATTGAGGCTTTTCGCTTAGGGATTGTGCCTCATCAGGATGTGGAGATGTTCACCTTTGGTCGGGAAAAAGAGGTGCAACTACTGGAAACAGCACTGGAAAATTTAGTTAAAGGCTTCGGTGATGTTTATATGATTGAAGGGGAGTATGGCACCGGCAAAACTCACCTGTTAGAACTGTGGCACCACCGGGCGCTAAAGAAGGGGATGGTAGTGAGTATGGTGCAATTTGACCCCCTTGAGGTTACACCCCATCGTCCCAAACGGGTCTATCGGGAACTGGTGCGTAACCTCACCTTCATAGAAAAGGAGCGGGAGGGTGGTTTCCGGGAACTTCTTCGCCAGGCTTTGGAACTGGATTTGAGTGACCATGTCTTCTTTGGACCGGTTCTGCGCAAATTAAAAAAACTTGACCCGGGTTCGCCGGAGAGTGAGGTTTTCTGGCAGTGGGTTGAAGGCGAAAGCACCAAAGAATACGCCACCGAGATGAAGACCCCTTACCGCGTCCGTAGCGCCCAGGGAATCCCAGCCCTTTACGACTTCTCCACCGCCGCGGACTTCTACTGTAATATTATCTCCGGACTCTCCTTTATCGCTCAGAAACTGGGGAAAGGCGGACTGGTGCTCCTTGTTGATGAAGCGGAGACGGTAACCAGACTCTGGGATGTTTTCTATCTGGCAAAGAGTGTGAATTTTATGGACGGTCTGGTGCATACCGCTCAGAACTCTCCAGCGCTGAAAAAAATCAGCGAGCATTTAATTCATAACCAGGTGCGCCCCGTCCCTTACATCTACCGCGACCCGGCGCTTCTTTTGATATTTGCCACTACCCCAACGCCCGGCCATTACGGTTATATCCGCCTTACCAATGCGGTGCGGCACCGAATTGAATTGAAACCGCTTGATGACCAGGCACTGGCTAATGCCTTTGCCACGATGGTCAAGGTCTATGAGCAGGCTTATCCTAAGTTTCAACTGCCGCTGGAAGAGCAGAAAAAGATTCTCACCCGGGCGGTAAGGGAGAACGACGCCGGCATCAGGATGTTTGTTAAGTTTTGCGTGGAGGCATTAGACATCGCCCGATTGCACCAGGTAGGACAGATATTATTGTCTGTTGCGCCAACAGCCAACGGCTGATGGCCGACCTATGTTTTCTCATTGCGTAAAAGAACAAATGGCAATTCGCCGGGCATTGGTGCGCACCTGGGGCGCCTTCTTTTCCCGGTTTGGTCAGTTAACCGAGGTCCAGGTTAAGGCAATTCCGCTGATTCTTGCCGGTAATAATGTTGTCGTGATCTCGCCCGCCGCTTCGGGTAAGACCGAGGCGGTTATTGCCCCGGCGATAGAACGGCTTTTATCAATCGGTTCCGCATCCTCCTCCCTCGCCATTCTCTATGTCTCACCCACCCGGGCGCTGGTAAATGACCTGTTTCGGCGATTGAGTGAGCCAATGGAATACTTGGGCTTAAGACTGGAGCGAAAGACCGGCGACCATCCGAAAATTGAGGAGAAAAAATTGCCTTTCCTCCTCATCACCACGCCCGAATCACTTGACTCGCTTCTCTGCCGCCACCCCCGGATATTCAAATCACTCCGCGCGGTAATTTTAGATGAGATTCATCTCCTTGACAATACCCCACGCGGTGACCAGTTAAGGGTCCTTTTAGAACGGCTCCGGCTGATTAACTCGGCGCTGCGCTACTATGCCCTTTCCGCCACTATTGACGATTTAAGAATCGGTGAACGCTACTTCCCCGCCCCCCTGGTGGTGGCGGTGCCCAGCGAGCGGGAGATTGAAGCGGAACTTTTGCCCGGCGGTCCTGACTGGGCGATCAGGGTGATTGAGCGGCTGAGACGGCGGGGCGCCAAGAAGGTGCTCTGCTTCTTTAACGCCCGCTCCTTTGCCGAAGCCGGGGTGAAACTTTTTGACCGCCCACCATTTTCTGGCCGGGTATGGGTTCATCATGCCAGTCTGACCCGGCAGGTCCGGGAAGAGATAGAGTCCATGATGAACCGGGAACGAACCGGGCTCATCTGCTGCACCTCTACCTTAGAACTGGGTATTGATATTGGCGATATTGATGCGGTGGTCCTTTACCGCCCACCATTCAATGTCTCCTCCCTCCTGCAGCGCATCGGACGGGGCAATCGGCGGCTGGGGAACCGGCTTTATATGCTTGGCGTATACATTGATGGCTGGGAGCGACTTTTGTTTGAGACCTTTATTGACTGTGCCCGCCAGGGCGAATTGTATGACAAGCGTTATACCCCAGCCCTTTCCGTCCTGCCCCAGCAGATTATCTCCTACTCTTTTCAACGCCGCCGGATTGGCACCACCCTGAATGGACTGCAGCGGCTCTTCCAACCACTGGTAGGTAAAAGTCCGGTGGTGGAAAAGGTTTTATTGCACTTAATCCGCGAGGAGATTCTCGAAGAAAGAGCCAACGGAATTTATTTCCTCACCCCTCATCTGGAGAAACGAATTGAGTCCGGCAGAATCCATTCCAATATCCAGGAGAAAAGTTTCGGGCAGTATGAGGTCATTGATGTCACCAATGGACAAAAGGTTGGAACGGTATTCTTTGTTCAGAACCGCTTCGTTTTAGCGGGTAGGTCCTGGGAAACCTTGGAGCGGAAGGAGAAGGAAAAACGGCTTTTCGTCAAACCATTGAATATAGTTTCCTCCAGCACCAAGGTTTTTGAAGGCACGGGAACCGGCGGTTACTTCTACCGGATGGCGGAGATACTGAAGTCAAGAATTTTTCCCGGGTTAAGACCAAATGAGTTTCCCTATTATTTCAAAGATGGTGATACCCATCTGATCCACCTTCTTGGTAACCCTTATGGTGGGCTCATCGCCGAGGCGCTCTGCCGGGAGGGAAAGAGCGCGGTAGATATGGAAGGTAAATTGCTTATCCTGCCCGAAGAAAAAAACTGCCCCTTGCTTCGGTTTCCCCTACCCAGCCGGGAGGCAATAAAAGAGGTAATTCGCAACAATTTATCTCGTTTTGAGGACAGTCTTGGTTCAGGCGCATTCTTTTCTCTCCTGCCCGATGATTTACAGATTGAGGACCACCTCCTGACTCTTGATATTGATGGTCTTTTAGAGTTTCTGGACGGAATTCAACCGGTGCCGATGACACCGGCGGTGGTTACCGCCCAGATTAAAGAACACATCCCAGAAATGGGCGATAATGGATAAAATCTTGGTGGTCGCCTATTACACCCCGCCCCTTGGGCTTTCTGGGGTAATGCGGGTGACGAAACTATGCAAATTTCTGCCCGAGTCTGGCTGGCAGCCGGTGATTCTGACTGTCCAACCGGTTCTTTATTACGCCTATGACTCAATACTCCTTGATGACCTGAAGGGGTCAATAATTTTTCGCACCGAGAGCCTGGACCCAAACCGGCTGCTATACAAGTTCAAGGGCTCAAAGACGCAAGAGTTTAGGGAGTTCAAAATTTCAAGAAGTTCCTTAAACTTCCCCTATAAACTCTTAAAACTCCTTTTTCTCCCTGATGCTAAGATTGGTTGGCTACCGTTTGCCTTATCAACCGGCAAAAAGGTGATTCAGAAACTAAAGCCCAGGGCAATTTTTGCCACTGCGCCACCCTGGACCGCCCTATTAATTGGCGCCCAACTTGCCTATGCCCACCAGTTACCATTTATTGCCGACTTCCGTGACCCCTGGCCCACCGGTTTTCAACCGCCGCCTTCTTATCAGCGTCCACTCCTTAGGAATATGCTTAAAAAAATCATTTCCCGTGCCAGTCTAATCACCGCGGTAAACCAAGGCACCGCAAGGCAAATTTTTTCCACGCTGAGCCATCAGCCGTCAACCGTCAACCACCAGGTAGAAATTTTAGAAAATGGGTTTGACCCGGACGAGTTTATTGTCCCCCCGGAGAAATTGGCAGGTTTCAGCCTCCTCTATGTTGGCAACCTTTACGAGAACCAAGAGGAGATAGCCGATTTCCTTTCGGCACTCGCTCAGATACCTGATGTCCGGTTTTACCTTGCTGGCGCGGTAGACAAATTAAGCCAGGCACTCCTTGAGGCAAATCCCCAGGTTACCCTTATCGGCACCGTGCCCCATTCCCGGGCGATAGCCTTGATGAAAGGTGCGGATGCCCTGTTGTATTTGGGTAAACCTAATCAGCCCGTGGGACTGAAACTATATGAATATCTCGGCGCCCAAAAGCCAATCCTCGTTTGGGGAGACGAGAATGAGGAGGCGGCTAAACTAATTTTAGAGTGTAATGCCGGTTTTGTTTGTAAGGATGAAAAGGGGTTAGCCACAGCATTGCAGGAGATAAGGAAAAACCCGGAGCAATTTCAGGGTGGTGACCGGAGACGGTTTGACCGCCGGCTTCAGGCTGAACTTCTTGTCCGGCGCCTGAA
>JBDRUH010000055.1:0-9591 GCA_039801225.1 Caldifarciminota bacterium | reverse complement strand
AAATGTCATATTCTCCGCTCCGTTTATCCTGCCACACCACTAAATAGTTTGTTCCGTCAAACGAGACCCACGGATACTCTTGGTTCCCAGGCGCTGGTATGTAGGTAATACTCGTGTCAATAAGGAATTCACCATCGTCAGCAAACCGCTTTCCGCTTTCCTCCATCAGCCATCCGCCTTTCATATCTTTTAGGTCTGAGGTATGAGCATTTGTGGTTAGAAAGATAATGGTAATAATGAAGGCAATCCGCCCGAGGGCGGGGCTGAAACTCTCCAGCCCCGCCCAAAAACTCGACCGCTGTCCTGAAGCGCTATTTCGCAATGACCATTTTACCATTGGCATCTCCTGAAGAAGAGGAGAGTTTCCAGAAATAAACACCACTCTTTATTATCGGATGATTATAGGTTATGTCAACATTGCCATTCTGGGACTGAGTAGAAAGGGAAGCGAGTTTTCTGCCGGTAACATCCATAATTGAAAGTTGAACCGGGCCGGGCGCACATTTCACCGAGAATATATGGGAGGTTCGGTTCGGATGGAGAACAACCTTCACACTGGACGTCGGATTTATCCCCACTCCCTGCCCGCCTTCCTGTTCAGTCTGAGACCCCCAACGATAGAATCTGAGGGAGTCGGGAAGTGCCTGTGTGCCGAACTCGGCATAGGCGATACCTTCCCAACTCTGTTCGTTTCCACCCCGCCATATGGCGGCAATCGCCGCTCCACCTCTTACCGGTTGGGGAGTTGGACTGCCAAAAGATACTGTGTTATTTACCACATCATAAAAACCGTAGTGCCGCGGGAAACTGTCTTCTCCCAAGAAAAACATCACACTATCACGGTAATGAGAGGTGATAGAGGCGCCTTGACTGAGTTTGGCATATTCCCTAGGGTTAGTCGGTTTAGGAATGTCGCGGCCGGGATACCACTGATTTCGATGTGGGTCGTAAAGGTGAAAGTGAGCCTTCTCTTGATAGTTCTTCATCGCAACAACCAGACCCATAGGAAAAGTGTCCGGGTCGTCCATCGGAAGCCAGGTTAGGCAGGAAAAGTATTGGTGCGTCATTCCAGGAATATTAGGTAGAGAGTCCCATCTCCCGGTAAGTGGACCTCCTTCGTTAGCCGGGTCAGGGGGCCTAAAAGCATATCGCCAGAAGTAGCCATAGTAGTCACCTCCAACCTCGTAAGACTGACCGGTAAAAGCATAGAGAACATAGTGCGGGACACTCCATAAAAGTTGGACTCCGCCATAACAGAGCGCTCCACCATCAATCACGGGCTGAGGCGCATCAGGTGCCCGATACCAGGTGTTTTCGCCGTCAAAGTAAACCCAGAACTCATTTGTCTCGCCGCCTTTAAAGGCAAATATCCAGCCGTTTACGCAGGCGATGGCAGCGCCTGGTCCCGGTTGAAATGTGTCATACGGGAGACTCAACATCAGCCAGGTGTCGTTAACAATGTCATACTTGGAGAAGTGCCACGATGGCACAGGGTTATGATTCTGCAAAAACCAGACCCAATCCGTAGGCATCCCTTGGCGAATTGATGTTCCTCCGCAAAGTGCAGACCCAGGGTGTGCTCCCTCCCAAAGTGGTTTTGCTAACTCCTCCCAGCCGCCCTGGACATAGGTCACAGCAACCAGGGACAATGCTATCAAACAAACTATTATCTTTTTGTTTTTCATCTCAACTCCTTTCTTTAACAGTCCTTTTCCCTACCAATACACCCCAAAATATGCTTTATTTAATTCTCCAGACAACGAATGTCTGGAGAATTTACCTGCCGGCAATTACCTCACCTGAAGGATTATAGAACCGATTGAACCAAAAGGATAGAGTAGAGTAGAGTAGAGTAGAGTAGTTTCATACCAACACTTTTACAATTATATTATAACAAATTTTTCCTTTTTGTCCATAGCTTGTATACCTTTAAAAAATTTTCTTATTCTTAAATTTATTGGGTTTAAAAACTATGCTGGTTTAATTTTCTTTATGGGAACAGTTCAGGGAACGGTTCCGGGGACTGACCGGGAGTCATAGGGGGGATGACTCCCCCTGTCCTTCGCTATATCATCACCCTCATTACCACCGCCATCACCTCCCGCACCATCCCATAGGTTAGCGCCGTTATCACCCCTCATCTCATCCGGGATATCACTGGCGAGATTACCCCATCGGTCATCCTTTAAGTCCCCGTCCTACTAATTCTCCTCATTAACCCCCTTATCTCTCTATCGTTAATCCCCCTCATCACCCTAGAGGTCCTCTCCCTGATTTAGGGGAGGTTCGCTGATATATAGTATTGTGCCGGCAAGGGCAAGACCGGCGGCAACAAACATTATCACTCTATAGCCAAAAGCACCGGTAACACCTTCAAGGAACGCCCCTAATACCGCAGCCAGACTTAAAACCGACTGCAGCATTCCTGCTGCAGTTGACCTCTCCGGGTTGGTGCGAAGCAACTGTTTGAGCGAGCCGAGGTAAAGACAGGACCAGGATAGGGCGAGGACTATTTGAATCGGAATCACCTGGCGAAAATCATTTGCCAGACCAAAGGCAACAAATACTAAAATTGAGAGGAAAAGCCCTGCCCGAATAAGCGTGGTTTCCCGGCTGCGCTCTAAGAGATTCATAAACACAAACTGACCCAACGGGTTTAAGGCATATACTACCCCAACCCAGAAACGGCTGGCACCGAGATGGGCTAAATAAACCGGAAAGATGGTCCAGATGCTGAAGGCGCCAAGGTGACGGAGAAGAAAGGAGAGATACAAGCGCCAGTTTCTTTTGAAAACGCTGAGATTTAAAAAAGGCTCTCGCATTTTTACTCTTTGCGGACGCAGACCAAAAAGGGCTATCCCACTTGTAATCCCCAAAAGTATTGCCGCAACCATAAAGATACTGTTGACCGCTACCAGCCCAACAACAATTGCTCCAATCGCCCAACCGAGCGAACCGAATCCGGTAAACCTTCCCAGTTTTTGGTTCTCTTCATAGAAATAGGCAACTAAAGCAGCAGGAAATATTCCGGCGCACATCCCGGCAAGAAAACGGACGACAAAAAGTCCATAAAGGTTTCGCACCAATAGATGGGTCCCGAGCGCAACCGCTGAAGCCAATAAGCCAAAGACAACAAACCGCTTCCGGTCACCAAAGTCTGCCCAGCGACCAAATACCAGACTGGCAAGAAACATCATCCCTTGATAAGTTCCCACCAACAGCCCAATCTGAGAAGAGTTTGCGCCCATTTTTGTCGCCAGAAGGGGAATATACACTACCGCCGCAGTCAAACCGGCGTTGGCAAGGAGTTGAACTATATAAGGACTCATAAAATAAATCCAATAGCCGTTAGCCGTGTCCGTTTACTGCCGACGGGGGAAAGTTTCTTGATACCAGTTGGCAATATCCTGTGCCTCCTTTTCCCTACCTTTTGCTTTGAGCAGGTCAATCCGACGCTGAACAAAAAAACGGTAACGGTCAAGATTGACTCGGTGCCGTTCGTCCAGGTGAAAACGGGGTAATCGGACCCTCAACCGGGAGTAGTTGAAATCAGGAATAACCGTATCGGTTCTTATCTGTAAAAGCACCCCTACCGGCACGAGGTTGAAACCACTAAGAAGTTGCCAGGCATCAGGATTGGCATCGGCCGGAAATGTGGTATAGGCGGGTCTTTCTGGACTAAAGAGTATGAAACTCCGCAAGAGATTGATATAACTTTCTTGAATCGCCACCGGGTTATAGGGAATGTTATGCTCAAAGCGATTGAGATGGATAAGATAATTTTCCATTTCGCTCTTTGACCGTTCAATCAGCCAGGGATAGGCTTTGGCGAGATAGTTGAAATACCAGGAGCGCCGGATTAGTTCCTTGTCAATGATGCACACATCCGGTCGGACCTTTTCAATGACTTGAAGATAGAATATCGGTGCATAAGTGTCCCACCAGTCGGTGATGATTATCGCATTGCTATCCGCGGAGATAAGGGTGTTCATCGCTTGGTCGTATGCTACCCAATCACTCCGCCGGTTCTGGACCGGATAGTTTAAGAAAAAGACCATCACCACCACCACCGCCAAAATCCAAAACCCAATATTTTTGATTTTAGATTTTAGGTCTATGCCGAGGGTTGATAGCCAGTCAAGACCAGCGACACAGAAAATCGCTAAAGGAACAAGGGCTGGAATATAATACGCCTCAATGTCCGGGATGCTGTAATTTATCGCATAAATAAAGGCAAGAAGAATGGTGAGGGTAAGTCCGACAGTCAAACCTCTTTTCTCCCGGAACAGTCGAAAAAAACCAATGAGGATAAACGGAATGAGGACATAGCCAAAGGTGCGGGCGAGGAGGCTTAAACCCTTGACTCCATTTTTTATTACTTCGGAAAAGGGCAGGGAGAACATCCACACCTGGTACTGTCTGCCGGTGATATGCCACCAGAATCGTTCAAGGTTTACCGGGTTGCCCCAACAAAAGAGCGGCTCACACCTCGCCCGGAGTAAAAGAAAAAGATACAGCGAGAGCCCTAAGAGAAAAAAAAGTCCGATTTTAGTTAAATAACGGATAAAATGTCGCCGGTGTTGTCCAATCAGGGCAAGCATGGCACCCAGAACTGCGGTGAGCCCAGACATATGATTGGTAAGGGTCAAACCGGCAATGTAACCAAAGAGCGACAGCCGACAGCCGACAGCCGCTAGCCAGACCGAAATGGTCAGAAGAAATGTCAGGCTGTAAACCTCCACATCGGTGCTCACCGACCAGATGGATGGTGAAAGGGCTAAAAGTGCGCCAACACCTGCTGAAGTAAGCGGACGAAAACCCAGCTGCCGGCAGAGAAGGAGAAATAATCCGACACCAGCGGTAGAAAACAATGCGCTCGTAACCGCTAACCGGTTGACCACTGTACCTAATGGCACCAATGTTGCCAGTCTACCTAATATGGTAAATAATGGATAGCCGGTAGGATGGAGGATATTTAAAAGATAACAGCCGGTAGCCAGTTCACCGGAGTCAATCAACCCAACCGTAGGCGAAAGGGTAAAGAGGTAAACAAGAAACACCAAAAAAATAACCAGCCACCCGATTGCCGAGGAAACCCTGCTGTCTACCGCCGGCTGTCGGGTGATGGCTCTTTGAAATTGGGTCATTCGCCCAGATATGCCGCCTTCACCTTCGGGTCAGCACGCAATTCCTCAGTCCTGCCACTAAGGACAACCCTGCCAGTCTCAAGGACATAAGCCCTTTGCGCCACCTGGAGCGCCATAAAAGCATTCTGCTCAACAAGGAGAATCGCCGTTCCCGCCTGGTTAATCTCTTTAATGATAGTGAATATCTCTTGAACCAAAATCGGTGAAAGACCCATTGACGGCTCATCAAGCATCAAGAGTTTCGGCTTCGCCATCAACCCCCTGCCCATCGCCAGCATCTGCAATTCGCCTCCGGAGAGTGTCCCCGCCCTCTGGTGCAACCTTTCCTTTAACCTGGGAAAAGACTTAAACACCCTTTCCATTGACTGGTTCAGTTCTGCCCGGGGGCGATTAAATGCCCCAAGGAGCAGATTCTCCTCCACCGTCAGGTCAACAAAAGGCTTTCTTCCTTCTGGCACATGACCAATTCCCAACCGCACGACCTGATGACCAGAAAGTCCGTCAATTCTTCTCCCCAAAAAAATAATCTCACCACTACTCGGTTTTAAAAGACCGGAAATGGTTTTAAGGATGGTGGTTTTCCCGGCACCATTTGCGCCGATGAGGGTAACAATCTCCCCTTCGTTGACATTAAATGAGACCCCTTGAATCGCCTGAATTGAACCGTATGCCACAACCAAATCTTTTACCTCAAGAAGCATCTAAACCACCCCTTTGCCCAGATACGCCTCAATTACCCTGGGATTGTTCTGCACCTCCTCTGGCGCACCTTCGGCTACCAGTTCGCCAAAATCCATCACCGCCACCCTTTGACAGATACCCATAACCACCTTCATCTGATGTTCAATCAAAAGAATCGTCAATTTAAACCGTTCGTGAATGAAAAGGATTAAATCCATCAATCTCCCTACCTCAGCCGGATTCATCCCGGCCGCGGGCTCGTCTAAAAGTAACAGTTTTGGACCAGCAACCAGCGCTCGGGCAATCTCCAACCGGCGCTGGTCACCATAAGGTAAATTCTTTGCCAGTTCTCTCTCCCGGAGTCTCAACCCCAATACCGAAAGAAGTTCCCGTGCCTTCTCCGTGACCTCTTTTTCCCTACGCCGAAAGCTGGGTGTTGATAAAATTGAGTGAAACAAACCAACCTCTCCGCGCTGATGAAATGCAACCCGAACATTATCTAAAACCGACATCTCCTTAAACAACCGGATGTTCTGAAAGGTCCGACCTATGCCCAATTGATAAACCTGGAACGGCTTCAATCCGACAATATTTTTCTTTTCAAAGTATATTGAACCGGCGGTTGGTGGTATCATTCCGGTAATGAGATTGAACACCGTGGTTTTACCGGCGCCATTTGGTCCAATCAGTCCTACCAGGTCGCCGGTATTCAGGCGAAGCGAAAAATCCTTTACCGCCATTAGTCCACCAAAAGCCTTAGTCAAATTTTTTATTTCCAAAACTGCGCTCATCTTCTTTGATATTCTGCCGGTTTGAGAAAGTTGAACTCTCTTCCACCCATCGCGCCACCCGGTCGCACCAGCATAAAAATAATTAGAATTAACGGGTAAACCACCATTCGCCACTCCTGAACAGCAGAAGGCAAAACCACCCGCAAACCCTCAAGAAGGAAAGCCCAGCCCATACCGGCAATCACCGTGCCGGATATGCTGCCTAAACCACCAATTACTACTATCAAAAGGACATCAATTGACTTCAGAAAATCAAAATTATCCGGACTGAGATAAGAATAAAGATGGGCATAAAGCCCGCCGGCAACCCCGGCATAAACACAGCCGATAACAAACCCTAATGTTTTGTATTTTGTGGAATTAACCCCAACCGCCTCAGCAGCAAGTTCATCCTCACGGATGGAAATTAGCGCCCTTCCGACGCTGGAAAACACCAGATTCCGCAGAACAACAATACCTGCGAGCCCGAGAAAAAAGACCCAGGGGAAGGTGGTAAACTTCCCAATTCCCCGCATCCCGCAAGCGCCGCCCATCACCGGAATCACCTTATCCGAGTTCTTGAAAAGAACATTCATAATCATCCCAAACCCGAGTGTGGCGATGCCTAAATAGTCTGACTTCAACCTCAGAATTGGCAACCCGATCAAAAAGGCGATTACTCCCGCCACAACCCCAGCGACAACTAACCCTATCGGCAGAACCCAGAAACCGCTCTTAGGAAGCAAACGGGTGATTAAAGCTGCTGTGTAGGCGCCAATCCCGAAAAATGCCGCATGACCGAGGGAAAATTGACCGGTATAGCCGTAAATCAGATTCAAGCCTAATGCCGATATGACCACAACCCCGGCATAACAAAGCACAGTGTGAATATAAGGGTTAATCAACCCGGTTAATATCAACGCCTCAAGAATAATAAACCCGATAAGCGCTACCGCCAATGTGAACTTGGCACCTTTCATCCTAAACCTTCTCGCTCTCCTTTTTCCCCAGGATACCAGTTGGTCTGATTAAAAGCACAATAATTAAAATCGCAAAAGCCACCGCATCCCGGAGCGTAGAAGATATGTAAACCTCGGTCAGTTTCTCCACCACGCCCATAATTACCGCACCCAACATCGCTCCAGGAATTATTCCGATTCCACCCAAAACCGCGGCAACAAACGCCTTGAGCCCGGGCATAATTCCCATAAAAGGATGAATCTGGGGATAGGCGATGCCATACAGGACACCACCCGCACCGGCAAGCGCCGCACCGATACCAAAGGTAATTGAGATGGTGTTGTCAACATTGATGCCCATCAATGCGGCGGTATCTTTGTCAAAAGAAACCGCCCGCATCGCCAGACCGGTCTTGGTCTTCTGAACAAAAAGGGTTAAACCGATCATCAAAATAATTGCTACACCAAAAACGATAATCTGGATGTTGGAAATGGTTACCCCGGCTAAGTCATAGGTTCTAACTGAAAAAGGTCTCGGAAACGCCCGGAAATAAGGTCCAAAAACAAACTTCAAACTGGTAAAATACTCTAAAAATAATGATACGCCCATCGCCGTTATCAAAGCCGAAATCCGGGCAGCATTGCGTAAAGGCTTATAAGCCATCCTTTCAATAAACACCCCCAAAAAGGCACAGCCAACCATTGCCACCAGAATCGCCAAAGGAAAAGGTAACCGCCAAGAGGCGAAACTAAAAAATCCCAAATAAGCCCCCACCATAAAAACATCACCATGGGCAAAGTTAATCAGCCGGACGATGCCATAGACCATTGTATAGCCGAGGGCAATCAAGGCGTAAACAAAACCCAACTGCAGCCCGTTAATCAGTTGCTGAAGAAAATAGGTCAATCGTTGAATAAATAAAGAAAATTCCCTTAAAGTCAAGAACAACCTTCGGCTCCGTCATTCCGACCGAGCCGTAGGCGAGTGGAGGAATCCCCCTCTTCCGCCCCCCGTCATCCGTCCCCTGTCACGGAGATGTAGGGCACTCTGCCCGATTCGGGCAGGTCGCGGTGCGACTACCTTCAGGTTTGCAAGGGCGAGGCTATGAACCAAAAACCACCAACTACTTTGTAATCACAACCTTTGGGCTATGCTCAAAGCAAGCCTTTCTCTGTATTGATGAACCACCCCTTATAAAATAGACACCTGGCGGAATATGTCGCACATCGTTTTCACCGGGCTTAAGCTCCATCACCTTCCGACCGGTGATGTCAAGGAGCAAAACCGGCTCACTGCTGACGGCTGACAGCTTGCGGCTAAGAAAAAGCGTGCTGCGGACAATTGTGGCTCTTTGCCGTGAGCCGGTAACTGTTGGCTGGAAGCGTTCTTCTATCCCGTGTCCGTAGAACTCAATTATCCGTAAACCAGCATCATAGTCTGCCACATAGGCACAATTACCTGATACCGCTACACCCCAAGCCTCGTCTGGCGTGTCATAATACCCCACCTCCTGGGGATTCGTCGGGTCGGAGACTGAAACAACCCGCAAACCAGCCCAATGGTCTGCCACATAGGCACAATTACCTGATACCGCTACACCATAAGCATAGCCCGGTGTGTCATAATACCCAACCTCTTGCGGATTTGTCGGGTCGGATACAGAGATAACCCGTAAACCAGCATCCTCATCAGCCACATAGGCATAATCACCGGATACCGCTACACCATAAGCATAGCCCGGTGTGTCATAATACCCAACCTCTTGCGGATTTGTCGGGTCGGATATTGAGATAACCCGCAGACCTGCCCACCCGTCTGCCACATAGGCATAATCACCGCATACCACTACACCATAAGCAGAGCCTGGTGTGTCATAATACCCCACCTCATGCGGATTTGTCGGGTCGGATACAGAGATAACCCGTAAACCAGAATAATCGTCTGCCACATAGGCATAATCACCGCATACCACTACACCATAAGCAGAGCCTGGTGTGTCATAATACCCCACCTCATGCGGATTTGTCGGGTCG
>JBDRUH010000054.1:0-9750 GCA_039801225.1 Caldifarciminota bacterium | reverse complement strand
ATTGAGCGAATTGCCAGTATTGCCAAGTTGAAGACGGTCCAGCCCGGGGAGTTGGTGGATGTTGAGGGGGAACCGGCGACAAAGTTTTATATTTTAGTCTCCGGTAGGCTGGCGGTGGTTTTGCGCCTTGACTTCGGAGTGGCACAACAGACCTATCAGGTTACGACACTTGGTCCCGGTGATATGTTTGCTTGGTCTGGTTTGGTGGGTAATCCCCATTATACCGCCGGTAGTCGGACGATTACCCCTTGCAGTTATTTAGAGTTTGAGGTCAGCGAACTGCAACGATTGTTTGAGGAGGACCCCAAATTAGGTTATGTGATAATGCGGTTGGTGGCGGAGACGATTGCCGACCGTTTGCGCCATATTCAGTTACAGCTGGCACAGCAGTATGCTTTGCGAGAGTCGGTGGAGTGAGAATTAGAAAAGAGGTATAGCAGAGTACAGGTGGAAAAGGGGAGAAAAATCGCGGTAAAAAAGAGGGGGTTTATTATCGCAATTGATGGTCCCGCCGGCGCGGGAAAGTCAACGACCGCCCGGTTGTGCGCTAAAGAATTGGGCTTTCTTTATCTTGACACCGGTGCGATGTACCGGGCAATTACCTTAAAGGCGCTCCAGTCAAAGACCGACATCTATAACCCTCAGGAACTTAATCAACTTCTCAACCACAGCCGAGTGGACCTGAAGTGGCAGAAGGGGTTAAAAGTTTTTCTTGATGGCAGAGATGTTACCCGGAAGATAAGGACTCCGGAGGTGGATAGGCTGGTCTCCGAGGTGGCGGCGCAAAAGGCGGTACGGGAAAAAATGGTCGCCGAGCAGCGTCGCATCGTTAGAGAATGGCAAGGAGGAATTGTCTGTGAGGGACGGGATATTGGCAGTGTGGTTTTCCCTGACGCCCAATTAAAAATTTTCTTAGAATGCGACCTCGCCGAGCGGATAAAACGCCGCACAAGGGAATTGTTGGACTACCGAGACTCAAAAGCCAAAAGCCAAAAGTTAAAAGTTAAATTCGCTGATATATTTAGGAAGGTAGAACGCAATCTCATCCAGCGCGACCGGATTGACTCTACCCGCCGGTTGAGCCCTTTGCGCCGATTGCCCGAGGCGGTGCTGGTGGATACAACTCATCTGACAGTTGATGAGCAGGTGGCGGTAGTCTGCGCGTTGGCTCTGGAGAGGTGCCGGTAATATGAAAATGCCATGGCGACTTGCCTGGCTCTTGACCTATCCTTGGGCAAAGTTTTTTTTCCGGTTGGAGATCAAAGGACGGGAACGGTTAATTAAAGGAGCTCAAATTCTCGCCGTAAACCACACCTCCAACTTTGACCCGCTAATTGTCGGCTGGGCCACAGGACGGGAGATCTACTTTCTGGCTAAGGAGGAGTTGTTTCGCTATCGACCTTTTGCCTGGTTAATAAAAAGTTGGAACGCCCTACCGGTGCGCCGAGGTGGAATGGACATAAGGGCTTTCCGGGTGTGCCACCAAATCTTAAGGCGAAGAAAAACCTTGGTTTTGTTTCCCGAAGGAACAAGGAGTCCGACCGGTGAACTGGGAGTTTTTAAGCCTGGCGTAGGAATGATAGCGATTATGAGTCGGGTGCCAGTGGTGCCGGTTTTTATTTCTGGGGTAAACCGTTCTATTCTCTCTTACTGGTTTGACCGCGATTTTGTTCATATGGGTTGGCGTCAAAAACCGAAGGAATGTTCTCCAATAAAGGTCACTTTTGGCGAACCGATTCTACCGAATGGATTTAGCCTGAGTCGGAAAAGTTATGAAGAGTTTACCCGGCTGGTGGAAGAAAGGGTCCGGGCGCTGGCGAATGTTAATTCATAGTTCCAAGTTCGTAGTTCTATGAGCACCGAACCAAAAACCACGAACCCTGCCCCGAGCGAAGGGAAAGGGATTCCTCGGCAAGCTCGGAATGACGGAGCCGAGGGGTAAGAACAAAACATGCCCCAAGTGATTGTCGCCCAGCCCACCGGATTTTGTTTTGGTGTGGAGCGGGCGATACAGCTGGTAAAAAAGGGACTGGCAAAGTGGGGACGGGTTTTTACCTACGGAGAGTTGGTCCACAATCCGTTAGTGGTCAGAGAGTTGAAGAGTTTAGGAGTGAAAGAGTTAAAAAGTTTGCGTCGGCTGAACGAAGTTGGTAATGGTGCGCTGGTGATTAGAGCCCACGGTTGCCCTCCAGCGGTGATTGAGGAATGCCAACGACAGCAGATTAATGTGATTGATGCCACCTGCCCCTATGTGCGCCGGGTTCAAAATGTTGCCCGGAAACTTACCGAGGAGGGGTATCAAGTGGTAGTGGTTGGAGAAAAAAACCATCCCGAAGTAAAGGCGATACTGGCCGCCGCAGGGAAAACGGCGCAGGTTTATCCTCCAAACCCTAAAAAAGCTTTCAAGGGGAAGGCAAAATTAGGAGTCGTTGCTCAAACAACAATTGACCGGAATAGTTTTAAGGAGAAAGTTGCCAAACTGTTAAATTTTTGTTATACTGAAATTCGGGTTTTCGATACCGTCTGTGCCGAAGTTGTTGCCCGGCAGGAGGCGGCGGTCCGAATAGCGAAAAGGGTAGCCGCGGTAGTTGTGGTAGGAGGGAAAAACAGCGCTAATACCAGGCGGTTGGTAAATATTGTTCGCCGCAGTGGAAAACCGGTGGTGCATATTACCCGGGCGAAAGACCTGGATGTAATAAAATGGCGCCATTTTGAAAAAGTGGGGATCGTTGCCGGGGCATCAACGCCGGCTGAGACGGTAGAAGAAATCGCCCAGATTTTGAAAAATTCCGGTTGTCCAGAAGAAATCGGCAACCGAGTTTTAAGGAGGTCTGTCAGGAATGTCTGAGGATAGGAATGATATAGTTTCCAAATATAAAGGTGATGCCCAACAACTAACGAGGTTTAGTGATCTCTACGCCGACTCCCTTCCCGTTCTTCGGGAGGGAGAAATTGTAACCGGTACGGTCATTAAAAGGTTACCCAATGCGGTACTGGTTGACATCGGATTAAAGGCAGAAGGTGTTCTGCCTTTAGATGAGTTCCGCAATCCGGCTGAGGCGGTGGAGGGGCAAAAGATTCAGGTATACTTAGAAGCGGTTGAGGATAAAGATGGCTTTCCGGTCATTTCCAAGAAGAAGGCGGATTTTCAACTCGCTTGGGAGGCGATCAACCAGAAGTGGCAAAGTTCTGAGCCGGTTACTGCCAAGGTGCTCCATCGGGTAAAAGGAGGCTTTGCCGTTGATATATTAGGTCTTGACGCCTTCCTTCCTGGTTCGCAGGTGGATACGAGACCGGTGGCAAATATGGATGAACTTGTGGGTAAAGAGTTTGAGGTAAAACTTATTTCGGTTAACTGGTCGAAGAAAAACATCGTGGTCTCACGGCGCGTCCTTATTGAGGAACGGCAGGCGGCGCTACGTCGGGAACTATTGCAGCGGTTACAGGTAGGTGATGTGATTGAGGGAACGGTTAAGACCATTACCGAGTTTGGAGCGTTTATTGATATTGGTGGAGTTGACGCCCTGCTGCACATCTCCGATTTAGCCTGGGTAAAGGTGGTCCATCCAAGTGAGGTGATTCAGGTGGGTGAGCGTTTAAAGGTGAAGGTGCTTTCCGCTGATCAGAATACTGGACGGATTACCGTCGGTTTGAAGCACTTGACCCCTCATCCTTGGGAAAAGGTGGAGGAAAAATATCCGATCGGCTCGCGGGTAAGAGGACGGGTTACCACTTTAGCCGAATATGGTGCATTCATAGAATTGGAGAAGGGAATTGAAGGGCTGATTCATATCTCGGAGATGTCCTGGACTAAATCCATTCACCATCCCTCCCTGATACTCTCAGTGGATCAAGAGGTGGAGGCGGTAGTATTAAATATTGACAAGGAGAACCGCCGCATCTCTCTGGGGTTGAAACAGACTATGCCCGACCCTTGGTCTCTAATTGACGAGCGCTATCGGGTTGGGCAGCGAGTGAGTGGTCGGGTAAAGGCATTAAAGGATTTTGGTGCATTCGTTGAACTGGAGGAGGGGATCGAAGGGCTCGTCCATAATAACGACCTTTCCTGGTCTAAGCGGGTACGACATCCGCGAGATATTTTGAAGAAGGGGCAAGTGGTGGAAACAATAATCTTAGAGATTGACAAGGAGAATCGCCGCATCGCCTTGGGATTGAAGCAGACGCAAGAAGACCCCTTCTATAAATTAACCCAGGAGTTGAAGGAGGGCGATATCATCCGCGCCCGGGTTTTGGACATCCCAAAACCGGGCGTAGTGGTTGAACTACCTTATGGTCTTGAAGGTTTTGTACCGATAAGCCAGTTAAGTCGGCAGGTAAGTAAAAAGGGCGCGCCGGGTAGTGGAAAAACAGTCCGAGACCTCTATCAGATTGGCGAAGAATTGGAACTGAAAGTGTGGCGGATTGACCCGAATAACCGAAGGGTAATATTGAGTGAACGAGCAGCCCAGCCGGAGGTTAAGGAGGAATATAAAGAGGAGGTTGAGGCACCTCCCAAAGAAAAAACTCCTCCTGACCGGTTTACCCTGGGTGACCATTTAAGGGAAAACGGGTGGAAAATAGACCAAGATTAGCAGAGCGGTTGAGAAACTCTAAATCCAAAACTCTAAGCCCTAAACAAATTCAAAATACTAATGTCCAAAGTTCAAAAAGTTTTGATAATTGGTATTTTGGGGTTGGAGTTTGTTTAGGATTTAGTATTTTGAGATTAGGATTTATTTTTTCTCGGTGAATGACCGCTGCCATCCTGACCGTTGGCTGTCGGCTGAATCAGGCGGAGAGTGATTGCCTGCGGGGTGGATTGATAGCCCAAGGAATAAAGGTGCTGAGTGGCGAGTGCCGAATTCCCATTGAGGTGGTTGATGTTATTTATATCAACACCTGCACAGTTACCAGTAATGCCGATCGAACCTCTTTGATGCTGGTCCGGGAAGCATCCCGGCTTTCACCAAAACCTTACCTGGTCGTTATGGGCTGCTTAGCCGAGCGGGCAGGAACGCAGATTGCGGCAATTCCTGGAGTTGATGAAGTGTGGTGCAATCAGCGCAAGCAAAAGGAGATTGCCGGAATATGCCCGGTTCCGGAAAGAAGCCGCGCACTCCTCAAAGTTCAGGATGGCTGTGACCAGCACTGCAGTTATTGCGTGGTCTCCTTTTGTCGGGGTAGACCGGTTTCCCTTCCAATCGCCGAAGTGGCTCTTCAGTTTGACCAGTTGATTGCCCAGGGGTTCCAAGAAGTTGTCCTCACCGGTCTAAACCT
Organism: Caldifarciminota bacterium; assembly: GCA_039801225.1. GTDB lineage: Bacteria > Hydrothermota > Tepidihabitantia > Tepidihabitantales > Tepidihabitantaceae > JBDRUH01. The sequence goes on along the minus strand of JBDRUH010000054.1, from coordinate 4,473 downwards.
GGGCAAATATCAGGAGGGTAAGAAGAGGTTAGTGGATCTGCTTGACACCTTGCTAAAAAGACCGGGCCGGTTTCGGATAAGACTTGCCTCAATAGAACCTGATGAGATTGACGATGAACTAATTGCCATAATCGCTGACCCGAGGATATGTGCCCATTTTCACATTCCTTTACAGAGCGGCGACGACCGATTACTTCAAGCAATGGGTCGTAATTATACCACCGGGCAATACCGAAAACTAATTGAGAAGTTACTCAAAGAAAAGCCGGACGCCAATATTGGTGCTGATATAATTGTTGGCTTTCCGGGAGAAGATGACAACTCATTTCAAGTGACCCGGCGTTTCCTTGAAGACCTTCCCCTAAGTTACCTCCATGTATTTCCCTACTCCCCGAGACCAAACACTTTAGCGGCCCGGTGGGGTGACCCGGTGCCAAGGGCGGTAAAGAAAGCACGGGTGAGCCAACTGCGTCTATTTTCCCAAGAAAGGCGCCGGGCTTACCAGCGCCGTTTTGTGGGTACGGTGCGGGAGGCAATTTTAGAACCGAAAGACCGGGCATTGACCGATAACTATTTGCGTATCTCCGTTATGAACGGAATAGGGAAAACAACCGACAGCCGACAGTCCCCGGTCCTCGGTCCTAAAGGGGAATTGGTGAAGTTAAGAATTGAACTCCGGGATGAAGAGTTAATCGGTTGGAAAATCTAAGGAGGTAGGAATGAATTCCAAGGTCAAAATTCCAAGGTCAAAATTCCATTTGGGGTTTTGGATTTTGGGTTTTGGGTTGCTGCTTTTGCCTTTTGCTTCTGCTAAAGAGTATAAGGTGGGTTATGTCAATTCGGATGAGATAATCGCCCGTTACGAAGGAGCGATTGAGGCCAAAAAGCAACTGGATGCGGAGATTGCCAAATTTGAGGCAAAGGCGGAGTCGCTCAAGATGGAATACGAGCAGGCAAAAGAGGAGTACGAATCTCAACAATTGGGTCTATCAGAGGAAGGTAAAAGGACAAAACTGGCTGAGGTGGAAAGCCGCAAGCGTCGTTATGACAACTACCTTAAAGAGGTTTATGGCAAGAACGGCAAAATTGAGCAAAAAAATCAGGAGTTAATTGCTCCGATTGTTGCCCAGATTGATTCAGCGGTGCGTTCGGTGGCCGAGGAGGAGGGTTTTTCATTAGTGATTGATGCAGCAAAAGCCGGAGTGGTCTATGCCGCTCTTGGTCTGGACCTCACTCAATTAGTGGTTGAAGAACTCAATCGGCGCTATGCGCCCGCGCCGCCAATTGGACCAACAAAACTCATCTATGCAATTATGCCCATCTATGAGACAAATGATGAGGCGCAGCAGGCGCAGATCGGCAAATCAATCCGCACATTCGTTAACGACCTTATCGGCAATAAACCACAGGTAGAGGTTCTACCCAACCCCCAGGTTGATGAGATAATCCAAAGCCGGGGCTATGCCTCTTCTCCTATTCAGTTGACCCAGGCGTTAGATGTGGCTCAGGCGCTGAACACGGATTATTGCATATTTGGCGAATGTTCCAAAAAGGAACGGCGGATTCAGTTTAAACTTTCGCTCGTGGATGTCAAAAAACAGACGCTGGTAAAGTCGCAGTCCGGTGAAACAGAAAGTCTGGAGCGACTCAAAGAGCGGGTGAGTGCGGTGGTTCAGGTACTTTATTCCAGTATCAAGCGCTAAATGACGCCGCCGAGAGCCGAGAGCCGACAGCCGACAGCCGCGGAATTGTCCTACATTCACCCGACAGCAAAAATTTCCCCCTCCGCAGAGATTGCGCCTTTGGTTTATATCGGTCCGGAGGTGGAAATTGGCGCGGAGACAATTGTTGCTCCCTTGGTGACAATCTTCGCCCGGGTAAAGATTGGCGCTCGGGTAAGAATCGGACCGGGAACGGTAATTGGCTGGGAGGGTTTTGGCTACGAAGCCAAAGATGGGTTCTACCATCGGATTGAGCACACAGGCTGGGTGATAATTGAAGACGATGTGGAGATTGGTCCTAATGTGACGATCGCTCAGGCCAAAACCGGGCGGGAGACGAGACTCGGCCAGGGCACAAAGATAGATGCGCTAACCCACATCGCTCACAATGTCAATATCGGCAAAAACTGCATCATTGTCGCCCAGAGTGGGGTCGCCGGTAGTTCAGTAATTGGCGATGGTGTGAGGATCGCCGGGCAGTGTGGAGTTAAAGACCATATTACCATCGGTGCCGGTAGCATCCTTTACGCCAAGTCGGCACTTTTCCGTTCAATACCGCCGGGGAGTCGTTACTGGGGCATTCCGGCCCGACCGATTAACCAGATGCAGCGTTTTTGGGCAAGAATCTGGCAACAATTCGCAAGGTAATAGTGCGCCGATTAACGATAAGACGACCGGTTCAATTTATGGGCACCGGTCTTCTTAGTGGTAAACCAATTCAAGTTCATCTCCTACCGGCAAAAGCGGGTGAGGGAATAGTTTTTAACGAACGCTTAAAAGCCTCTTTTCCTTATGCCCGGGTGATTGACCATCGCACCTGCCTTGTCCATGGGAAGGAGCGGATAGATATGGTGGAGCATTTTCTTGCCGCCTGTTATGGATGTGGAATTACCGACCTTAAAGTGCAGGTGGATGGTCAGGAGATGCCTTTCGGTGATGGTAGCGCTTTGCCGTTCGTCCGCATAATCAAGCGGGCAGGGCAAAGACCTGCCTTGAGCGTAGCCGAAAGGAAATCATTAGGGGCAATTCATAAATTGCCACTGCTCCGCATTCGTTCGCCGGTACTGGTAACCCAGGGCAGGTCGTTTATCATCGCTTTGCCCACCTTGCACCAACTACGGAAAGCGGAGGACCCGTTACGGGTTCACTGCATCTTAGAACTCTCTGGACTCGGGAAACAGTTCTTTTCCTTCTCGGGTAGCCGAATGGATTTTGAGGAGAATGTGGCACCGGCAAGGACATTCGGGAAGGTGTCGTCGGCTGTCCGCTCTCAGCTGACGGCTGGTGTAAGAACGCTCGGTTTCTCCATTTCCTCACAACACGGTTGGCTATTTCCAAAAAGGTGGCGGTTTAATAACGAGCCCTGCCGGCATAAGGTCCTGGATTTGTTAGGCGACATAAGTTTACTCTCTTTTCCCATCAAAGGGGAAATTTTCGCCTATAAGCCCGGGCATAAATTAAATCTTTTAATGGTGAAAAGACTAAACCAGATCTGCCTTGAGCGTAGCCAAAAGGAGGCAAGATGAGTGAAAGCCGACAGCTGAATGTTAAGGAATTTCTGCCCCATCGCGAACCCTTCCTTTTCATTGATGGGGTAAATAGACTTGAGGAGAATCTGATTGTGGCGTGGCGGGTAATTAAACCTGAGGAGTTTTACTTCACCGGCCATTTTCCGGGCAACCCCATCTTTCCCGGGGTTCTGATGGTTGAAGCGATCGCCCAGGCGGGGATTCTCTTGGCTCTTACCCGAAGACGAAAAAAGGAAGACGGTAAACCGGATGCGGGAAAGACCCCTCTTTTTGCTGGAATTGAACGGGTTCGTTTTCGGAGGATTGTCCGACCGGGTGAACGGCTTGATATTACCGCAACAATCATTGCTGAGAAAGCCGGGGTTTACAAAATCTCCGGCAGAGTTGATGTTAACGGTGAACTGGCGTGCGAGGCGATAATTACTGGAACGGTGAGATGAATAAAATCAATCGTCTGCCAGCCGGGGATATATCAGTTCATCCCACCAGCATTATCGGTCCGCAGGTGGTATTGGGAGAGGGCTGCGAGGTTGGTCCGTTCTGCCGGTTTGAGGGAAAAGTGGTGGTAGGTTCTGGCTGCCGGTTTGGCACCGGTGTGGTGGTTGGCACACCACCTATGGACAAAAATTATCAGGGCGAGGAAAGCGGCGTGGTTATCGGTAAAAATAACCTTTTTTTTGAGTTCGTGACGATTCATCGGGCTACCGGAGCGGAGAACCTGACCACAATTGGCGATAACAACTACATTATGAGTTATGTCCACATTGCTCACAACTGCCGGATAGGCAACAACTGCACCATTACTAATGGAGTGCAACTGGGTGGTTATAGTGAGGTCGGTGATGGTGCCAATTTAGGTGGGCTGGTTGGTGTGCATCAATTCTGCCGAATCGGCAGACTGGCGATGGTTGGTGCCCACTCCTATGTGAACCGCGACATCTTGCCATTTATGCTGGCTAGTGGTAACCCCTGTCGGATGCGGAGCATTAATCGAATCGGGTTGGAGCGCGCCGGCTTTTCTCAGGAGAAAATTGAACTGTTAGTAGAGGTATTTAAAATACTCTTCCGTTCGGGTGAACATCTGACAAAAGCACTAAAAAGACTGGAGAATGATTTTGGTAAGGGTAAAAGTCTGCTGAGCGCCGAGATTGAGGAGTTGAAGCAATTTTGCTACTCATCAAGGCGGGGGGTTGAGTTACGAACCAGTGCGAGAGAATCAGATG
>JBDRUH010000053.1:9496-9824 GCA_039801225.1 Caldifarciminota bacterium | reverse complement strand
TCTGGCACCAATCCTACCTAAAGCCAAAACCGCCTCAAACCGCACCACCGGCACAGTATCTCTAACCAGGGCAATTAGTTGTGGCACCGCCTCTTTATCCCGTAACTCACCCAATCTCTTGGCGGCATCTGCCCGGACTTCCGGTTCCGGTGATTGGAGTTGTCTGCGAAGTTGCGCCGACTCGGAGACACAGGAAAAAAATATCGTTATGGCAACAATTATCCAAGGCAGTTTGTTCTCCATAATTGATATTTTAGTTAAAAACCTTTCTTTCGCAAGGCTAAAACCTGCCATATCTCACTTTTTATATTGACAGAAGGCAGATGGG
>JBDRUH010000053.1:0-9486 GCA_039801225.1 Caldifarciminota bacterium | reverse complement strand
CGGTTATGTTAAAAGTGAATAAAAGTTTATGAGTTTATTAAAAGCAAAGCCAAAGGTAGTCACGCAGCGACCGAAAGTCTCAACCTTAACCTCAACCTTTTGCAAGGCTAAAGCCTTGCCCTACAAATTTCTCTTCTATATTTTGCTATTTACCCAATGTGCCTATTTCAATACCTTCTACAATGCTCAAGTATATTACCGAGAGGGAATAAGGTTAAAGGAGCAGGGTCAAATTGGACAGGCGAAGCCGAAGTTTGAAAAGGCGATTGAGAAGTCGGCAATGGTTATCTCGCGCTGGCCTAAGTCAAGATGGGTTGACGATGCCCTGTTCCTCATCGGCAGAAGTTATTACGAACAAGGAGAGTTCCACCGGGCGGCAAGTTATTTTGAGCAACTGGAACTGGTTTTCCCAAAATCAAGGTTTGTCTTAGAAGCAAAACTATATCGGGGTCTGGCTCTTTTAAAGGACGGTAAGATTGGCACCGCTCGTCTAGTCCTGGAGGAGTTAAAGGGGATCTATCCCCGGCTTGGAGATGTGGTGGAATTTCACCTGGCGCTAACCGCAATTGAACAGGGTGAGGAGCAAAAGGGAATTGACTCGCTTTTAGTATTTGTTAAACGCTACCCAAAGTCCCGATATTATAAGGAGGCGGTGCGACAGCTGGCCGAAGGCTTTTCTCGGTTAAAAGAGTATGAGTCGGCGGAACAATGGTTCTGGCGCTATTTTCAGATTGAATCCCGGGCAAGAGAACGAGCCGAATTGCAATTGAAAATTGCCCAACTCCGGATAGAACAGGGCAAGTTTTCCGAAGGAGTGGCGATGGCGCAGGAGGTGTTAGGTAGATATCCCGAATTGGAAGAAGAACTATATCTCCTTTTAGGCAAAGGTTATGCCGGAATGGGAAAGGATGAGGAGGCATTAGCGGCATTTAACCGGGTGCGGTCTGCCACCGCCCGCGGTGCCGAAGCCGCATTTCATATCGGGAGATTTTACGAAAGGAATAAGGATTTTATTCGGGCAAAGGCTTATTATGACACCGCCCGAATCCGAAGGGCAGAAAGTGAGTATGGCATTTTTGCCCTCAAGCGCCTTGGTCTGCTTCAGGCTCTAATTGAAGATACTCTGAAAAAAAGGACTCCAGCAGAAAGAATGTTTCTTCTTGCGGAGGTGCACAATTTAAATTTAGGTGAATACGATGATGCCCTGAAACTCTATCAAAAGGTCTACGACTCTTTTCCCGAAAGCGACTGGGCAGCCAAGGCACTTTTCTCCCAGGCGTGGATCTATCAGCGGATAAAGAAAGATTCTCTTACCGCGGCAGAAATTATGAAGAAAATCGTCGCCGAGTATCCAAAAACTGAGTATGCTGAGGAGGCAAAAAAGAGGTTGAGGTAAAGGTAAGAGCCAATGGCAAAGGTTCAAGAAAAATGGGCAAAGGTTAAAAAAGTCCGCTGGCTTACACCGGATATTGTTTCCGTATGGCTTTTTGAACCCCAGATGGCGAGAAGGGTGAAACCAGGGCAGTTCTTTGGGATAATGGTGCCCGAAAGAAGGGAACTTCCTTTGCGTCGCCCCATCTCCATTGCTGATGTGGCAGAGGAGATCCGGTTGGTTTTTAAAGTTGTGGGAAAGGGAACTTGGCGGTTGAGCCAGACGCGTCCGGGTGATGAGTGGAATATTTTAGGACCTTTAGGCAAACCAGCACCGATGGTGGTTAATCGTGACTGTATTCTCTGCGGTGGCGGCGTTGGTGCGGCACCGCTGCTTTTTCTTGCCAAGTATTTAATAAAAAGAAACCGGCTCAGGGTCTTTTTAGGAGCAAAAAGCGCCCGGGATTTAATTCTCATCAACGATTTCCGCCGGCTCGGAGTCAACCCGGATGTAATTACTGAAGATGGTAGTAAAGGAGAAAAGGGGGTGGTAACCGAGTTAGTAGAACGGGCAGTAAAAGGACCGGGGAGCGAAGAGCGAAGACCGAAGGTAATAGTCTTTGCCTGCGGACCCAAGGAGATGCTTAAGGATTTAAAAGAACGAATAACCGATGGAGCGGAGGTATGGGCTTTTTTTGAAGAACGGATGGGTTGCGGCACCGGAATATGTTACACCTGCGCCGTACCGAAAAACCAGGGTGGCTATATCCGGCTATGCCAAGAAGGTCCGGTGCTGCCATTGAAAGAGGTGGCATTCAAATGACCGTGACGAGGGGCCAAAAGCCAAATTTTTTCGGGCAAATTGGTGAACTTTATTTCCCTAATCCTGTCCTTGCCGCGTCCGGGACATTTGGCTTCGGATTGGAGTTTCTAAAAATCGCCAACCGGTTAGGCGGCGTTGTAACCAAATCGGTAACTCTTGAACCAAAGAAGGGAAACCCACCACCAAGAATTGCTGAGGTCCAAAGCGGCGTAGTAAACTCGGTTGGACTGGAAAACCCGGGTATTGCAAATTTCAAGGCTAATATTCTTCCCAAGTTGAGAAACTTAAAGTCTCCTTTGATTGTAAATCTTGCCGGGTTTTCCGTTGACGATTTCTGCCGATTGGTGGAGGAATTAACCGAAGATAAAAAGGTCGCCGCATTTGAGTTAAATCTCTCCTGCCCGAATGTCCAAAAAGGCGGCGCCCTTTTCGGGCAGAACCCCAAAATTGTTGAGAAAATCACCGCTGCCGTGCGAAAAAGGACAAAAAAACCTTTACTGATAAAACTCACCGCCAACTTTGTTGACCCATTGAAAACCGCCCGGGCAGCAGAAGAAGGTGGTGCCGATGCGGTGGTGTTGCTCAATACCCTCTTTGCCTTAGTTCTGGACGAAAAGGGAAGGGCTTTTCTTGGAGGTAGAACCGGTGGACTTTCCGGACCGGCAATAAAACCCTTTGCCCTTTTCTGCGTTGACCGCGTAGCAGCAAAGGTCAAAATCCCGGTGATTGGCTGTGGCGGAATTACTTCGGGCAGTGATGCGTTTGAATTTCTCTGCGCCGGTGCCAGTTTAGTTCAGGTAGGAAGCGCCAATCTCATTAGCCCTTATGCCACTCTTAGGGTTTGGCAAGAACTGAAGGCTCTCCTCTTTAAAAAAGGGGTTAAAAGCCTAAATGATATTATTGGATTAACAAGGAGATGTCTATGACCAAACTCATCCTCGCCTTAAATGTCGCAACACCGGAAAAGGCAAAAGAACTTTTCAGAACCATCGGCAATCAGGTTGACCTGTATAAAATCGGCATTGACCTTTGGACTCAGGTCGGACCGCAACTGGTGAAGGAGTTGGTCGCAGGTGGTGCCGGGGTATTCCTGGATTTAAAATTTGCCGATATTCCCTCGGTAGTGGCAAAGGCGGTTACTGCCGCAACCGACTTAGGGGTGAAGATGTTAACCGTTCATACAATGGGCGGTGCCGAAATGCTTCTGGCAGCAACAAAGGCGGCAAAGAACCGGGCAAAAGAACTGGGCATTGAACCACCGCTTATTTTGGGAGTTACCGTTCTCACCAGCCTTGACCGCGCCGGACTATTTCAGATTACCGGCTTCTCCCAGGAGGTAGAAAATCGCGTCCTCGCTCTATCCGAACTGGCGCAGAGTATGGGCTGCAACGGTGTGATTGCCTCACCCAAAGAGATAAAGGTTATAAAAAAGCGCTGCGGTCCGAAGTTCATTGTTGTAACCCCGGGAATCAGACTCCAACCGGGCGGTAAAGACGACCAGGCGCGTTTTCTTACTCCCCAAGAGGCTCAAATGGCGGGTGCCGATTACATCGTTGTTGGTCGTCCGATATATGAAGCAAAAGAGCCTTTAAAGGTAATAGCCGAAATCAAACAACAGTTGTCACTCGGAAACATTTAAAATGGTTGGAGGTGTTTGATGCCTGAAGATCTATCCCAACTCCTCAAAGAGTTCGGTGTTGTCCGCCAGGGGCACTTTCTTTTAACCTCGGGAATGCATTCTGACCGCTATTTTGAAAAGTTTCGCATTCTGGAAAGACCTAATGTCTGCGAACATTTCGCTCGAGCGTTAGCAAACAATTTTCAAAATATGGGGGTAACGGTGGTGTGCGGACCAACCACCGGTGGTGTAATTGTTGCCTATGAAGTGGCACGGCAAATGGGTTGCCGGTGCATAATCGCCGAAAGGTCAGAAACCGGACGAAAAATCGGCCGGGGGTTTTACATAGGAAAAGAGGACCAGGTCCTGGTGGTGGATGATGTCTTGACTACTGGCGGTTCAATTCGTGAAACCCTCTCTGCCCTTGAAACCACCGGCGCCCGGGTAGTTGGCATCGGCGTATTCATTGACCGCAGTTCCGGTGTCCGTTTCCCGTTTCCATTTTATGCCGCTCACCGCGAGGAAATCCAAAACTACCAACCGGATAACTGCCCCCTGTGTCGCGCCAAAGTGCCGTTAGAAATACCGGGACGAGGCGAGCGTCCTTAAACCCATTTAAGGTGTGAAAAGGACATATATTTTCTTACTGTGTTTGATTCTGTATGGATGTGGCAGTCGGCTTGAGAAGCGGAACGAAGAATTGCGATACCAGAATCCGGATTCTAATGAAGTCTGGCTGGCAACTGAACTATTAGGACAGAAAATCGGCTATTCGGTCAGCCGGTATGGCAAAACCGCTGACGGATTTCGTTTTGACAATCTCACCCGGCTGACGCTGGGGATGATGGGTAAGAAACAGTTTGTCCGGACGCAGTCAACGGTTATTACTTATTCCGACCTCTCTTTGGACTCCTTCAATTTTGAGTTGAATTCGCCCGATGGTTTTTTCCGCTCCTCTGGAAAGGTTGAAAAAGACCAACTGACTGTTAACACTGGACAGGGTGTGCGAATTTGGAAACTAACCCGCCAACTCTATCCGATTGAGGCTCTTGGCACAGTGATTGTTCAGGCAAAACCGGCACCGGGCGCCATCTTAAACTACCTCACTTTTGACGGCACAGTTATGGATACCCTGCCAACGGTAGTGGAAGTTTTAGGACAGGAGACGATAAAGACAGCGGGTGAAACCCGAGAGGCTTTAAAGGTGAAGGTTCGCCGGGCAAAGTTTGATGTTACTATCTGGCTGGATAATAATGGTATGACGCTTAAGGAGGAGTCGCCAATTGGAATGAACTCCTATCGGGTATCAGAAAAGGAGGCGCTTGCCGGTGAACCAGGCTATCCACCTGATGTCCTGCGACTTTTTGCCGTGGCAGTTGACACACTCATTCCGCACCCGGAAAAGGTTAAGCGGGTGGTTTTGGAAATCTCCGGTATTGACACCGCCGAGTTCAAACTTGCTACAGCGAATCAACGAATCCTGAGCCCATCACCGCTCCGCCTGGAGATTTCCATTCCTGATGTCCCCAAAGGAATAAGATTGCCAATAAATGTTGAAGATGAGTATCTGAAACCATCAATTTCCATTCAATCGGATGCGGAACTGATAAAAAAGAAGGCGGCGGAGATTACTAAAGGTTTAAAAGATGCTACTGATGCGGCGCGGCGAATTCTACTCTGGACCTTCACTTCATTAAATAAAGAGGCGGTCGCCTCCTTGCCCAACGCCCTGGATGTCTTGAAAAGTATGAAGGGCGACTGTAATGAGCATTCGGTTCTCTATGCGGCGCTTGCCCGTGCCAGTGGAATTCCGGCAAAGGTTGCGGTCGGTCTGGTCTATCTTGAGGGCGCATTTTATTATCACGCCTGGAATGAGGTATATCTCGGGCAATGGGTTCCTGTTGACCCGACCTTTGGTGAGTTTCCGGCAAACGCCTTACACCTAAAACTTGCCGAAGGTGAATTGAGCCAGCAGGCCGAGGTCTTGGGTGTGGTGAGAAAAATCGGGATAAAGGTGGTTGAGTTTGAATAATTAAGCGATTTTCTTCATTAGAAATATCGCTTGACATTGCCTTTATCTTTATTATCATATTCACGGTCCTTTTGTGGAAAAGAAAGTAGGTCTGCAAGGCTTCAACGGAGAAAGATTAATAAGTAAGGAGGTCTTATGCTACGGTTTATTCTCTTAACACTGGCCACTTTGCCCTTGACACTGGGCACTACTTTTGCCCAGGACACCATCTGGGTCCGTCAATATGACTTAGGCTCGGATGAGCAGTTGATCGGCGTCGCCAGCAGAGGCGACAAAATTATCGGCGTGGGCAATTATACTGACCCGAGCAATTACGACGCTGAAGGGTTAGCGGTAGTATTCAACCAATCAGGTGATACGCTTCAGACCGGGACGATAGACTTCGAGGGTGATGAAGTATTGATGGACGCTTTTATTGACCAAGATATGAACTACTATGTTGCTGGTAATGGAAGAATTGGAGAAAAAACTTCTCTTCGTCCCCTTGATTTTATTAAAGACTTCAAACCACAGGAGATTAATTACAGTATTATAATGAAGGCTGATTCCTCGGGTATTCTAAAATGGGGAATAATTGATACACCGTATGCGGCAATTGGGGTGGTGGTTGATTCCTCAGGCAACTGTTATGCCACAGGATATCGTGGGTCATTTTCCACCGGAACTGATCTTGCCATCGTTAAGATTAACCCTGATGGAGATACCGCCTGGGTAAGGAGGTTTGATACCAACTTCTTAGAGAGTTTCTACCGTTGCGCAATAGACCATTTTGGGAATATAGTAACCAGTGGGTTTGCATTGGATTTCCTAACATTCACATTCAAAGGGATACTGGCAAAGGTCAAACCGGATGGTGAAACGCTCTGGCTCAAGACATTTTCCCTTGATTCCTTCACCGCTCTTGTTGGTGTTGATGTGGACAAAGATGGAAATGTTATCACTACCGGATTCTGCGGGACTTCCAAAAATATTGACTTTCTGGTCCTTAAAACCGATTCTATGGGCGAGACGCTTTGGACTCGGAGGTTTGATTACACTGAGGACGATGAGGGTCTTGGTGTGGTTTGCGATAGTGAAGGGTATATCTTTGCCACCGGCTACTTTGCGGATGGTGACTGCCGGTTACTGAAAATCAGCCCGGATGGTGAACTCATCTGGAGTTATCGTTATGACCACGGTGGCTATGAGCATTTCCAGGATATTACCATTGATGAATCAGGCTATCCCATCTGTGTTGGGTTCACAGATTTTAGCCAAACACCTTATGACCTGCTTATCGCCAAGTTCTCGCCGATTACCGGCATTGCTGAAAGGCAGAAAACGGTCTTCGGTCATCGGTCTTCGGTCATCCTCTTACCAGGGGAACTGGTCTTTGATGTGCCGGTTGCGGGCAGGTATCGGATTGATATTTTTGACCTTTTGGGAAAAAGGGTTTCAGGGACAATTGAGCACAAACTGAATCCTGGCAGAAATTACATTCCTCTTAACCCTCTTGCAAGTGGCATTTACATCATTCGCACAACCGGACCCGGACAAAAAACCGAAACCTATAAAGCGATAATGGCTAAATAACTATCTCTCCACGACCTTAAGGATAAGTGGCAATGTAAATAAATCAAAAGGATAGGAAACTGCACCCTTTTATCGGTTAAATATTAGACATTTACGCTCATACCTTTCCTGATTAGCAACCAAATAAATGGAAAAGTTGGTAAAAATGTTACCTCAAAAACCCTTTTAAGAATAACCCGACAGGCTTTCTGACAAATTAGGAGGGGGGCAGTATAGGGGCTGGGGTCTAAAATTCTGTAATTTATTGCTAACCATTTGAAATTCCAAGCGATAAGCCAATTTCCTCAATGCCTAATTTTTCTACCTATAGGTAGAAAAACGGCAAATGTATCCAAACAAATAAATTTCTATCAAACAAAAGGGGAGGTTTTTGTTATAATATAACTATGAGTGAGAGATATTATGTTGGTCAGAGTTTATACAAAAGAGGTTTGGAATGGTTGAACAGCAAGACCGGCAGCGGTTTTGTGATTGTTGGTGCAAATAGCGGATTGGAATCTGGTATCCAAATTTCCCGTTTTCAGGAACTTAAGAAAAGGCTTAAGGAAATGGGGCTAAGGTTTATTGAACTTGATGGGGTCTGGCACGACCCTGAAACCGGTGATGAGGCGCACGAGGCGTCATTGTTTGTGCCTTATTGGGAATGTCAGGGCTATTCTTTTGACGACTTTCTTGATGATATGACCGAGGTCGGAAACTCTTTTAACCAGGAGGCGATTATTTATGCAAACAGGGAAAAGATATGGCTCTTATGGCTGAAAACCGGTCTAAACGAGGAAATTGGCGCCATTCACCCTGAAACCTTGAATCAGGCTTATTCAAGAATGAGCAGGCTCATTGACTCCAAAAGGGTGTTTATCTTCCGGGGTGTAAGGACCCCGAAAAATATCATTGAGGCGCTGGCGATGGAACTTGAGGGCTATTTAATTGAGACCAGTTTTACGGTAAAAAACAAGCCCTTCCGCTTCGGATAAAACCCTTGAAAAAGGAATAGCTCTCGCCCGCCAGATTCTTGACTTATTCATATCCACCTATCCCAAAATACCAGCAGATTCCTTAAAACAGAAGATTTTAATTTGATACAATAATTAAAGAAGAGCATTAACCTTCCGTCGTTCATTTATACCATCCGTCCGATTCGGGCAAACCCAAAACTTAAAACCAATTGCATTAGATTTTTACATTTCTTGACTTTTGCTGTGGAGTTTTTAAATTTTTTACAATGAGCTATAAAGTGTCCGGTCTTAAATCAAAACTGCCCCGAACCTTTCCACTGACTATCATTACTGGGGGCAAAAGGCAAATTAACCCTTTAGGGGTTTTCCCAATGAGTAGTGAAGAACCAAAAATAACCAGGAGGTAAAAAAATGAAAAGGTTTTTAATCGTTTTATTTTCTTTTTCACTCCTTTTTGGGAAAGGTTTTTCTCCTGTGCAGGAGAAGTCAAACCTGAACCTTTTTCCCGGGTTTGATTCCTTAAATACTCGGTTTATTGGCAATTGGCCATTTGGATATGCTTATGAGGTGAGTTATGACCCTTCTCGTTCCTTAGTCTTTTGTGGCTCTGGAGGTGGGGTTTATATCTTAAATGTATCAAATCCGCAAAATCCGCAAAAGGTCTCTGAAAGGATTCGTACCAGAGGGATTGTTGAGGGGCTTTTCTATTGTAATAATATACTCTATATCGCTTTAGGAGAAGGTGGCTTAGAGATATGGGATGTGGCAAATCCTGATAGTCCAATAAAACTTGGTCATTATTGGACACCAGGCTTTGCTTATGGTGTTTATGTTTCTGGCTCTTATGCCTATGTGACAGATGGAGACTTACGGATAATAGATGTCTCAAACCCTCAAAACCCTAATGAGGTCGGGTATTATAATACACCAGGCTCTGCTTATTATAGTGTTTATGTTTCTGGTTCTTATGCCTATGTGCCAGATGGAGACTTACGGATAATAGATGTCTCAAACCCTCAAAACCCTAATGAGGTCGGGTATTTTGATACACCAGGCTTGGCTTATGGGGTTTATGTTTCTGATTCTTATGCCTATGTCGCAGATGAAGGTTCTG
>JBDRUH010000052.1:0-9958 GCA_039801225.1 Caldifarciminota bacterium | reverse complement strand
CGCAATGCCCGTTCCGAGCGGAGCGAGGAAACACGGCGCAAAGAATTCGTAATGATAAAAGACCAGACTGTCATTGCGAAGGCGTAAGTCCGAAGCAATCCCCTTGCCGGAGACACCTTCACCTTCAAATGTATATTAACTTTTCCAGAAAGGCGGGTAGAGGTTAAAGATAATGAATGATTAGCAGGGTCTACTGAACAATATTATAATAAAAGTTCTGAAAGAGTTTTGCCCCGTTTGTGCCGGAGCGTTCCGGATGAAACTGAACCCCATAAAGTGGCAGATTGGGATGGCAGAGCGCCTCAACCGGACAGGATTTAGAAATCGCACCAACCCGCCAGCCAATTTTCTCAACCGATTCCGGAGTAACAAACTCCCTATGGCTTTCTCGCATCAAAACCATCCGCTTTCCGCTATCGGTTAACCACTCGCCCATACCGGCAAAAAGTTGCCAATCCTCAACCAGTAATATCTCCTCATCCCGGTCAATAAACTCTGTCCCTTTCTTTATTTCGGCGCCAAAGGCACGGGCAATTAACTGGTGCCCGAAACAAATCCCCAGCGTGGGAATCTTAAAATTGCGGAGAAAACCGATAATCTCATCGGGTGGGTCCTCTTCTGAAAGCATCCACTGTGAGCCAGAAATAACCACCGCATCTATTGAGTTAAAATTGACTTGAGGTAATTCTGCCAACTTGACTTCAACAATCTCAGAATATTTCTCACACATCTGCCGGTAAAATTTCATCTTCTCAAAAGAATTATCCCGGTAGCAGTCAATTAAAAGGGTCTTCAAAACCTAAAGATATAGGCGTAAGCCTCGTGGTGATGGATTGACTCAAAACTCTCCACTTCAACCTCATAGCCGGTAATCTGGGGGTGTTCATTAAGGCGCTGTGCCACCTTGCGCACCACATCCTCAACAAATGCCGGATTCTCATAAGCCTGGGCGGCAAGATGCTTTTCATCAGCCCGCTCCAATAGCGCATAAACCTCGCTGGAACCGCAATCCTCAAGTATGTCAATTAAATCTTCAATCCAGAGAAACCCCTTGAATTCAACCACCGCCCGGATTTCTGCCCGCTGATTATGGGCACCTCTGCCCACCATCTCCTTGGAACAGGGGCAAAGGGTGGTTACCGGCACCGCAACACCGAGCCGGAGTTTAAACTTATCCTTCAAACTGGCACTAATCCAGCAGCGGTAGTCCATCTTCGCCCGGGCACCTGAAACCGGTGCCTCTTTCTCAATGAAATAGGGAAACTCCATCTCCAGGTGGGCAGAACTGGCACCCAAAACCTCTCGTATTTCCTTAAGAATCGCGCCGATTTTATGGACATCAATCTCCCGATGATACCGGTTGAGAATCTCAATAAACCTGCCCATATAGGTTCCCCGTTGCTCCTTCGGGAGGTCAACAAACATACTGATAGTAGCGATGGTGTGCTGCTCTTGATGCACCTTATCCAGAAGGACAATTGGATAGCGCAAACCTTTTACCCCGACCTTGTCAATCGGCAGACCCTCTGCTATCCTTTCACTCCGAATATCACCCATTTTTTATTCCGGTGGCCAACCCAACTTCCCTTCCCTATGGCGTTTACTCAAAACCTCCAGCATATCCTTAACCATTGCCTTTAAGTCATAATCCGGTTTCCAGCCCCACTCCTCCCTGGCTGCCGAATCGTCAATTGACTCAGGCCAGGAGTCGGCAATCGCCTGACGAAAATCCGGTTCATAGGTAACCTCAAACTCGGGAATGTGCCGCTTTATCTCACTAGCCAGTTCTTCAGCAGAGAAACTCATTGCCGAAACATTAAAGTCACAATGGTGCCTAAGGTTTTCAATCGGCGCTTCGGCGAGCATAATTGTTGATTTAATACAGTCGGGCATATACATCATTGGCAATCGGGTGTCGGCACGCAGAAAGCATTTATACCGTTTAAACTTTATCGCCGCATAAAAGATTTCCACCGCATAGTCAGTGGTGCCACCGCCAGGTAAAGTAACATTAGAAATAATTCCCGGATAACGCAAACCACGCACATCCAGCCCGAACCGGCGGAAGTAGTAATCCCCCAAGAGTTCGCCCGCCACCTTGGTGATGCCATACATTGTCTTCGGCTTGAGGACTGTCTCATTGGGTGTGTTCTGGCGCGGCGTCTCAGGACCGAAGACCGCAATGGAACTGGGCACAATTACCCTTGCCATACTGTGCTCCCGTGCCACCTCAAGGATATTATAAAGCCCATTGACATTAATATCCCAGGCAAGTTGGGGATTCTTTTCCCCGGCAGCGGAAAGAATCGCTGCCAGATGAAAGATAGTGTCAATATTGTGCCTTTTCACCACCTCTTCAATCGTCTCCCGTTTCGTGACATCAATAAAATAAAAAGGTCCGGAATCCCGCAGTTCCGGGCTGGGTGGTGTCTTTCTACCGGTGGCAATTACATTCTCGGCGCCATAACGCCTTCTTAGGGCTAATGTCAACTCGGAACCAATCTGACCTACCGCGCCGGTTATTAGAATCTTATTCATTTTTCTTGTTTTTGTCATAGTGTTTTACTCCTTGGTTAGAATTTTTAAAAATATATCCTGAGGAAAGAAAAATGCAAGTATAATAACCTCATACTATTAAAAACCTCTCCTTTAAAACCCGTTACCGGCTCAGGATAAACTTTGCCCGCTCTTTCCCTATTTGGACAAAAT
The DNA here is from genome assembly GCA_039801225.1 of Caldifarciminota bacterium. GTDB lineage: Bacteria > Hydrothermota > Tepidihabitantia > Tepidihabitantales > Tepidihabitantaceae > JBDRUH01. The sequence goes on along the minus strand of JBDRUH010000052.1, from coordinate 7,249 downwards.
ATGCCCCGGGTTTCATACCGTCAAGCGAAACTGTTCCTTCATTTTCCCCTTTGCTAAGGGAGACAGTCTTAACCAAATTCCCTGAGACATCGTAGATCTTAACCTCCTTCAGATTCAGGGAGGGTAACTGGAGGTGTATTGCTGAACGGGCGGGATTGGGAAAGAGTCGCAACTCGTTTGCTCGGTGAGCGTTAGTCCCCCTCAATCCCAACGGGCTTTGCACATACTTGATTGTAACATAGTCGTAATAAACGCCCGAGAGCCCACTATACCCGGTTACATAAACATTACCGCTCTGGTCAACCGCAATCGCATTCGCCTCCTCATCCAAGTCTCCGGGACCATTATATCTTGCCACCCACTCCTCAACACCGTCGGGGTTATATTTGACGGTCGCATAGTCATCAGGTCCTGAGCCGAAACTGTAGCCAGTCACATAAACATTACCGTTCTCGTCAATTGCAATTCCATTGGCTTCATCATCCCAATTGGCAGGTCCCGCGTATCTTGCCACCCATTGCCGGACTCCGGCCGTGTTGTATTTTACGGTGGCATAGTCATAATCGGTGAGCGAATCATAATCATAGCCGGTAACATAAACGTTACCCTCTCGGTCAACGGCAATTGCCAGTGCCGCATCTATTCCACTCCCTGGTCCATTGTATCTCGCTACCCACTGCTGGGTGCCAAGAGAGTCGTATTTGACTGTGGCATAATCCTCCTGAGTGCCTGCCCCATAACTATAGCCGGTTACATAAACATTTTTGTTCTGGTCAAGGGCGATCGCCGTGGCTACATCATCCCTATTTCCAGGACCGTTATATCTTCTCACCCACAATTGTTGACCATTAGAGTTATACTTCACCGTCCCATAGTCATAAGAAGAGTTCCTCCAGGTATTGCCGGTGACATATACATTCCCCTCACGGTCAAGCGCAATTGCTGTCGCACAATCGTTTCTATTCCATGCGCCATTGTATCTCGCCACCCACAACTGCTGACCATCAGAATTATATTTCACCGTAACATAGTCATCATATGAATTGCCTCCCCAACTATGACCGGTGACATATACATTGCCATCCGGATCAACCGCGATCGCTGTTGCCTCATCTATACTCTCTTGATTTTCGGCACCGGTATATCTGGCTACCCATTGCTCAACCCCATCAGAATTATATTTCACCGTCGTATAGTCATTTGATGTGCCTAAACCATAACTATACCCGGTAACATATACATTTCCTTCCTTATCAATCGCAATCGCTCTGGCAAAATCATCGCCATTGCCTGTTCCATTATATCTTGCCACCCACTCCTCTACCCCCGCGGAGTTATATTTTACCGTGGCATAGTCATAATAGCTGCCTGAACCATAACTATACCCGGTGACATACACATTTCCCTCCTGGTCAACCGTAATCGCCGTCGCCTCATCGTCGCCATTACCTGGACCGTCATATCTTGCCGACCACTGGTCACTACCCTCCGAGTTGTATTTTACCGTGGCGAAGTCATAAGAAGCCTCACCCCAACTACGACCGGTGACATATACATTTTTATCCTGGTCAACCACAATTGCCGCCGCCTCGTCGTTTCCCCTCCCCGGACCATTGTATCCTGCCACCCACTGCTCAACGCCTTCCGAGTTGTATTTTACCGTTGCATATTCAATAGTATTGCTTCCTGCACTACGGCCGGTAACATAAACATTTCCCTCCTGGTCAACCGCTATCGCCCGTGCCTCATCATCTCTGTTTCCTGCTCCATTGTATCTTGCTACCCACAACTGCTCGCCGTCAGAGTTATACTTAACCGTAGCATAGTCATAGAAAGAGCCTGAACCATAACTATATCCGGTTACATAAACATTGTCCTCCTGGTCAACCGCAATTGCCGTCGCCTCATCATCGCCGTTGCCAGGGCCATTATATCTTGCCACCCACTGCTCCTCTCCGTCAAGGGTATATTTCACGGTGGCGTAGTCATAAGAGGTGCCTGAACTCCAGCTATAGCCGGTAACATATACCGCATTGGTGTGATTAATTAGAATTGCGGTCGCGTAGTCAATATTATTATTTGGTCCGTCATATCTGGCGACCCACTGTTCAACTCCAGCCCAATTGTATTTCACGGTGGCGTAGTCATATGAGGTGCCTGAACCATAACTATACCCGGTTACATAAATAGCACCATATTGGTCAACCGTAATGGCGGTTGCGTAATCTTTACTGTTTCCTGGTCCGGCATATCTTACTGCCCATTGCTCAACTCCAAGAGAGTTGTATTTGATGGTTGTATAGTCATAAGAGGTTCCCGCACCATAACTATAGCCAGTTACAAATACATTACCTTTCTGGTCAACCGCAATTGCCGTCGCACCATCATCACCATTTCCCGGCCCGGTATAGGATGCGACCCACTGTTTTGCCCCAGCGGAGTCATACTTGACCGTCGCATAGTCGTAAGATGTGCCTCCCCAACTATACCCAGTGACATATACATTGCCCTCCTGATCAACCGCAATTGCCGTTACATAATCATCTCCATTTCCGACCCCATCATATCTTGCGACCCATCGTTCTAATCCGGTAGAGTCGTATTTAATTGTAATGTAATCCATCGGTGGACCGCCGCTACCCGCGACATAAATGTTTCCTGCATTGTCTATGGCAATCGCATAACTGTAATCGTTACCTGAGATTATTGAGTTATATCTCCTGACCCAGGCGGTATCAACCTGCCCGCTTAGTGGTAAGGGCGGGTTTTTAGTTAATCTTTGCCCCCTTTCTTCCGACCGTTTTCCAAACTTTCTGATATGGGAAAGAAGGCTGTCTTTCAGTGTAACTGGTCCTCGGAAATGTTGCTCACCTTCTCCCGGAAGTTCTTTATAAAACCACTTGTTAGGAAAAAGAACAGGCGCACGGTGCTTATTGGTCTCGGATGCTGTTCTCTCAATATTCTGACCAAAGAGGCTGACAGAAAGTAGCGTGAGGGTAATGAACAGATTTAATAACCAATGATTACTACGAATCATAACTGCCTCCTTCGGGCTTTTAAAATAACCTGACTGATTTTGCTCAAGAATATAATATACTTGGTAGAGTATTTTTAGTCAATAAATTTCTATTTTAAAACTTACTCGGGAAAAAGCAGGTATAGACAAAATAGGAAAATCTTTTATAATTTTGCTATCGGTGAGTGTAGCTCAACTTGGTTAGAGCACCTGACTGTGGCTCAGGATGTTGGGGGTTCAAGTCCCCTCACTCACCTTAAAATCTTTTCGCGTCCGTAGCTCAACTGGATAGAGCGCCGGGCTTCGAACCCGTAGGCTGCGCGTTCGAGTCGCGCCGGACGCAAGGAAAAAATAGGATTAATTTGTTTGCCCCGCTAGCTCAACTGGCAGAGCAACGGATTCTTAATCCGTGGGTTGCCCGTTCGATTCGGGCGCGGGGTATTAAAATTAAATGCTTCTCTGTTTACTACTCCTCTCTTTAAGCAATCCGGAATTCGTCCGGGTTGCTCAGAAGCACACCGTACCGGTATTGAATACCAGCAAGGTCTGGGTCTTCTTTACCGACAAGGCAATTTTCAATGTATCCCAATACGATAAGGCACTCTCAATCTTAAAGAATGCCAAGGTGAGGAAAGACGAAAAGCGGTTTGACTTTGCTGACCTGCCGGTACAAGACCGCTACATCCAAAGGATTGAGGCGCTCGGGGCAAAACTGCGTTCGGTTTCCCGGTGGCTCAACGCCGCCAGTTTTGAAATGCCGCCGGAACTCATTTCCGAAGTGTTCCGCCTACCCTTTGTCTACGACATTAAACCGGTGGGCAGTGGCAACGAACGGTTTGTTGAAGAGATTGTGCCAATCGCTCAGCCGCAACCAGCAGAAAAAATCCGCGGGATTGACACCGCCGAGGCGCACCGCTTCTATGGCAACTCCTGGGACCAGGCACAGATGCTCGGGGTGCCGGAGGTGTTTTATAAAGGATATTATGGCTCTAAAGTGAAACTGGCGCTGTTTGATACCGGAATTAAGTTAAAGCATCAGGCGGTGCAGCGTCTGCGGATTGCCCATCAGTATGACTTTATCTCCGGCGACAACTTCTATTTTATTAGCGAAAAAACTCCTCAGCCAACACCAATCCCTTCGCTCCGTTACCTTGGTCTGGTAAAACACCCGGCGATAGCCGTTACCCCGAATAACCTTTTTCTCACTTTTGTTGCCGATAGTTTTAATTATTTTTATGGTTCCCCGCGACGAGCGATATTTTTCTCCTACTCAACCGACCAGGGAGAAAACTGGTCTGAACCGTTAGCCCTTCTCCTCTCGCGGACAGAACATTACACTTTTGAGAACCTGAAAATGGTTTCCCGGGATTCGGTAACCTATCTGGCGTTTAACGAATTACCCCTTTTACCCGGCACCACCCCTACCTGTTATCTTGGTTACTTCATCGGCAAAACCTGGTTCAGCCCGCAGATAATCGGTCCAGGACGAAATCCGACGCTCGGTCTTTTTGCCGACACCTTATATCTAGTGTATATCACCGGTGACTCCCTCATCGCCTTCACAAAACTTTCTATCATCCAGCCGGGACTAACTGCCTTCTTTACCACCATCCAACCCCTACCTGAACGGCTAACCGACCCGCAAATCTCAGTCGGTCCAAACGGGCTGGTGAATATCTTTGCCCTTGGCAGCCATTCGGGCAGAATTTTCCACCTCCAGTCCCTTGACGGTGGTAACACCTTCACTTCCCTTCCCGACCTCTCCATCGCTGGCGCTCGTCTTCTTCAACTCTATTCCCATCCTCAAGAGGATTCCATAAAAGTTTTGCTCTATCTGGATGAAAATGTCCTGCCCTTCACCCGGCTGATGATGAGAATTTCAACCGATTATGGCACCACCTGGCAACCGGCTTTGACTGTTGACAGCGCCCTGACGATTGGCGGTTACGCCTTGAACTTCTCGGCAAATATGAAACTCATCTTTGAGTCCGCCGGCTTTCTCTATCAAAAGAAAAGCACCGACCTGGGTAGAACCTGGCAGGATGATGGCATCATTGACTCAACCGGTTTCTGCTCTTCCCCTAACATCGGTTCGTTTAACGACCACCTTTTCAGTATCTGGTTCAAACGCGGGGATGAAAATGCGGTCTGGGAGGATGCCGATACAGTTAAATTCGCTCGGGAACAGCCCTATCACGGCACCAGAATGGCATCGCTCATCGCCGGTTATCAGCCCTATTCATTTATGGGTATCGCACCCGGTGTTGATTTGCTTATCGCCCGAACTGAGTTTCACAAAACCGCCAGCAACCGCTATTATGAATACAATATGGAGGAGGACACCTATATCCAAGCATTGGAATGGGCAGAAAGGTGTGGTGCCGATGTGGTCTCAACATCACTCGGCTATCGCGACTGGTTAAGGGATGACCAGTTTGACGGCAAGACCGCACCGGTATCAATCGCCGCCTCCCTCGCAGCAAAAAGAGGTATGCTCATCGTCACCGCAATGGGCAACCGCGACGCCGAACGCTACCCCTGGCCAACACCCTATATTGTTGCCCCGGGTGATGCTGAAGGTGTTATAACCTGTGGCGGAGTTGAGAAAAACCTGACACCCTGGCGCGGCAGTGGCACCGGACCAACTTCTGACGGCAGAATCAAACCCGACCTGGTAGCACTTTCAGATACGGTTGTGGTTGTTGCTCCCGACACCCAAAACCTTCTTGAAGGAAGTATCGGCACCTCCTGTGCCACCGCGCTGATCGCTGGCTGCTGTGCCTTATTAAAAGAGGCACATCCCTCCTGGGGTGCCGAGTCAATAAAAATAGCCCTATTCTCCACCGCAACCAATTCGGTAAAAAACTGTAGCCTTGGCTATGGTGTTCCGCGCATTGACTCCGCCTTCAAAATCTACCCACCGGAACCGCAGGTTCCACCGATTATTAGGGATAGAATTGGTACTATTTTCCCCAATCCATTCATCGCCCGGGAGGACAGCAAAATATATTTCGGTATCAATCTCACCAGAACCACGCCTTTAGCATCAATATCAATCTTTACTGTCAGCGGTAAATTGGTTAATACTATTCACCTTGACGTCAGCCAGTTACCTACCCCCGGACGCTACCAGGGCAAAGCCACTCTTGAAAAGATTGGTGCCTTTTGGGACGGGAAAAACTCCAATGGCAAACCGGTTGGCACCGGTCTTTATCTGGCTGTCCTGAAAACCACCTTCAGCCGCGATGTGGCAAAGTTTACCCTCGTCCGTTGAAAGTGAGAGGAAAAGGACCTCTCCAAAGAATTAGCGGAGAACCACGATTTTTATCTTGGAGATGCGCCCTTTTGAATCAAGGGTGAGGAAATATATTCCGGGTAGAAGCCTTTTCCCCTGGAAATCGGTTACATTCCAGTGAATCTCCTCATCTGATATTTCCCATAACCGGTAAATTCTACCACTCACATCCGCCAATCTCAGAGCGCCCTTTTCTGAACCATTTTTGTATTTTTGTGTGTGGATTCCCAAGGAAAATGTCATATTGATACTTTCTGTAACGCAACACTTCCTCCATCCCAAGATATGGTGGAAGTATGGAAAGCAATTTTAACTTTAACTGTAGCGAGATGGAACGAGTAAGAGTGATTAAGAGAATTTTTGCCGGTTTATCGGCAGTCAAAGCAGCGGCAATGCTTAATTAACTTTGTGCCAAGACCACCCGCCGTGTTACTAACGACGAAACCATCTCTTATCAAAACCCCATATACCAACTACCTCCAAAATAGGCATTCACTCTCGCTGGCATCACCGTCCAAGTCCAGCACTGGTTTGACAACTCAATTTATGACCTTTACCCTCACCGCGGTGAAATTCCCATACAACCGCTATCACCAAAAAACTCCCTACAATCAGAAGAGCACCTATGACATTTTCCTTGTAGGCTGACACAATCACAACTTTTTGTTACTCACAAGGTGGCAAATCAAAGCACTCTATGTCCGAAGCAGCCTGATTCGGACTTATCTCATATTTTTGGAAAAAACTCAAGGCAATGCCCCCTCTAATTTCAATAACTATTCATTCCAATATAAAACTTCATCTAATTTTTAAGTTGGATGGAACATATCTTTTTACCATTTTCCTTAAATCAGACCTGCAACCGCTTTTAAAATTTGCGGTAGGAATTAAAGGAAAAACCAGCCCCGAACCCATTTTAAAGCATTATTTTACATCCA
>JBDRUH010000051.1:0-10445 GCA_039801225.1 Caldifarciminota bacterium | reverse complement strand
GGCATAAATTTCGCTCGCCGTGTTGTACCTGCCGCCGCCAATGAAGGTATATTTTGCAATTGCCGAATTATCATATCCACCGGCAATGGTTGCTGCGGTATCTGTTGCCGTATCCCCTGCCAGGTTGTTATAGCCAGAGAGTATCCCGCCATAAACAGCCTTTACTGTATCCAAGCGCCCTCCGGCAACCGTGGCATAATTCTCGCTCGCCGTGTTGGTGTTGCCGCCGGCAACCGTGGCATAACTGGCGCTCGCCAGGTTGAGCCTGCCGCCCCCAACCGTGGCATAAGTACCACTCGCCGTTCCACTGTCCCCACCTCCAACCGTGGCATAACTGCCGCTCGCCAGGTTGAGCAAGCCGCCGGCAACCGTGGCAGCATAGCCGCTCGCCCTGTTGGCCCCGCCGCCGGCAACCGTGGCGCGGTTGCCGCTTGCCCTGTTGTCCGCACCACCGGCAACCGTGGCAACATCGCCAGTCGCCCCATTGTTCCAGCCGCCAGCAACCGTGCAATAATCATAGTTCTGTCCGTTTGTCCCGGTTGTGCAGGCTAAGCCAAGATTGGTGTGGGTCCAGCGCAGGTCGCCATAAAGCATATTGCCCGAGCCACCGCGGGCGATGCCAAGTCGCCGAATGGTAAAAAGTACTGAATCCGGAGTCCCGCGCACCCAGGCATTATCAGCCTGACCAACACCGACACTGTCATTTGCCGGTGCCCACTGGGTGCCGTTCCATTTGATAACCTGATTCAGGGTGGCACCAGACTGGTTTATCTTGGGCATCGTCACCTCACCATTGCCAATCTTGGCGCTGGTGATGGCATTGTTGGCAATGTCAGCGGTAGCAATCGTGCCATCAACAATCATTGCGCTGGTGATGGAGTTTGCCTGACTCTCATTGACATACCTTGAGTCAAGTGCAGTTGTATCCTTGCCCTGCAAGAGGTCGGAGTTTGCCGCACGCTCAGTAAGAAAGGCATAGGCAGCGGAGACAATCCTTAACCTCGGGGTCAACTCTGAACCTGTGCCTACCTGCAGGCTGAGATAGAGAACACCGGCATCAGGAACAGAGCCTATCGGTGTTACTGCGCCTAAGAGCGCAGAGAAAAGCCCGTTTCTCACTGTGATTGTCTGCTCTTCTGTCCAGAAGGGAGAGCCACCGGTCTCCTCGGTGTAGAGCCTGAAGGTCAACTGGTAGTTGCCATCAGGAACCGGGTTGCCTAAAGAGTCGGTGAGTTTTCCCTGATAGGAGAGCATCCTGGGAATAGCAATTGCGTCAGTTGCTGCAATCAGGTTGTCAGTTAAGGGTGCTGCGGTAACACCCTGAGAGGGTAAAACAGCCGCATCATCTGCTGCCCAGAGTAGCCAGCTCAGGGTAGCCAAAAGCACTACGATGTAGCGGGTCATTTTGACCTCCTTTTGTTTTAACCTAACAGCCCTCGCTGCCCGAGTTGGCTAAACTTGAGCAGCATCTAACTGTACCATTTTAAACCCTTCTGTCAAGTTCTGCAAAAAGGCATCAAAGACACTGTTATTTCTCATTTAGAGCCGGCGCATTGCACTATGGGAAATCCTCTCATTCAAAACCTCTTGGCTCAGTCATTCCGAGCCCTCGGCTTTGGTCATTCCGACCGAAGTGGAGGAATCCCTTTCATTCGCGGCACAGGTTTTGAGTTTTGCCTTATCTGGGGAGATTTTGTTTGCCATTTTCCCTCCTTATCTTTCCATTTCTGGTTTTGGCGGGTTCTTCATCTGTTCATAGCGGGCTCGTCCAGCAGCGGTGCGGAAATCAAGACCAGACGCCTTGCCCTCACGCTCAAGTTGGAGCATACAGCCAGCAAGGAAGTCGTCATCAAGCATCCTGCCCGCAAGTTCACCGGTCTTTGGTTGTTCAACCGGCATCATCCTCCTTGTTGCCTCGGCTGAGACATCCTGCCGCTCGCCGGTTACCTGCCAGTACACCTTGGCATTTGCTGGACCGCCAATCACAAACCGGTTGCCCTTTACATCCTCAGCCACATAAACAACCTCTTTTGTGCCAACACCGGTTAACTGGATGTGTGGATTTCGGTTTAGCACCGAGAAGTAGTCGGGCAGTTTCACTTCAGCTCTGCCTGAGGCATCAAGGACAACACTGCCTTCGTAGATATTTCTCATCTCCGGTCCTTCAATGAAGTAGTGGTTTAAAATCTTATGATAGGGGTCAAGCGGATGGTCAATCGTGAAGGAGCCTGACGCCTTGGAGAGCGCACCGCAGCGCAACTGGTTTGCGGCGGTTGCGGTCTGACCGTTGAAGGCTGCAGAGTTGTAATATCCTGAGGGAACTACCGAATGGTTGTTTGTAGTGAAACTGGAAGTGGCAGCAGAGGTGTCAGCATAGCCGGTAGCTGTGCCATAGTTGCCGCTCGCCGTGCTGTAAACGCCGGCAACCGTGGCGTAGTTGCCGCTCGCTGTGTTCAAATAGCCGGTAGCTGTGGCATAGTCGCCGCTCGCCGTGTTGGCTCGGCCGCCGGCAACCGTGGCCATGTGACCGCTCGCCGTGTTCGTATAGCCACCAGCAACTGTGGCATAGTCGTAGCTCGCCGTGTTGGATTGACCGCCGCCAACCGTGGCACAATAGCCGCTCGCCGTGTTGTCATGGCCACCGGTCACCGTGCAATACGAATAGTCTTGTCCTGAGGTGCCGGTTGTGCAAGAAACGCCAAGATTGGTGTGGGTATGGCGATTGCTGCCATAGAGCATATTGTTTGACCCGCCGCGGGCAATGCCAAGTTGGTGGATGGTAAATAACACACTGTCGGGGGTTCCCCGCACCCAGGTCATATCACCACCAGCAAGGGCGTAGTTGGCGGTATCGGCTTTACCAGCAAGATAGGCATAGGCAGAGGAGGCAATCCTTAACCTGGGACTCAACTCCGGAGAAACGCCAACTTGCAGGCTGAGATATAAAACCCCTGCATCAGGAACAGAACCTATCGGATTGACCGCACCTAAAAGCGCGGAAAAGTAGCCTTTTTTTACGGTGAGCGTCTGCGCCTCGGTCCAGAATGGAGTTCCACCGGTCTCCTGGGTGTAAAGTCTGAATGTCAACTGGTAGTTGCCATCCGGAACCGGATTGCCCAGAGTGTCGGTCAGTTTTCCCTGATAGGAGAGCATTCTTGGAATAGTAATGGCATCAGTTCTCGTAAGGAGTTTGTCAGTTGTGGGCGCTGCGGTAACACCCGGGGAGGGTAAAACAGCCGCATCATCTGCTGCCCCGAGCCAAAGGCTTACGGCAGCCAGCAACAATAGGGTTAATTTATGTTTCATTTTATCCTCTCCTTCGTTATAATTTACTATACGCTTCTTTGGTTAAGTTAATCCATTTGAGTGAGTATTTCTATCTGACGATAATCACCTCCTTTTTTATCGGTGAGGAGTTACCAATAATGAAATAGACACCGGGTGCGAGATGCCGGACATCATTGGCACCGGTGTGAAGGTCAACGACCTTCCGACCGGAGATGTCAAGTAAAGAGGCGTCTCCCGCTGACCGCTTACCACCTTCCGCTGAAGGCAGGAAAAGCACATTGCGGGCAATGGTGGGGGTAATATGCCTGACCGCAGTTGTTGGAAGCTGTTCGGCAATCCCGACGGCTGAACCAAAAAGGATTGACACCGTTTTGCCATTTCCATCCGCGGTATAGACCCGGTCGTCAATCGGGTTGTAAATCGGATTATCAGGACCATCCCCAACCCCGACCCGGGCGATGATGGTGTTGGAGTTCACCTCTACGACAATGACCGAATCGTTCTGAAGTGTGACAAACACATAGTAGTGTTGAGGAACTGCGCATAAATTAGAAGGGTAACCAGGTGCTGTGGAAATGTTGGCGACAACCTGATTGTTAACGCCGTCAATCACCGCAACTCTTTGTTCGTCCCAAAAGCTCACATAAACCTGGCTATAGTTCGGCTCATAGCAGAGGGAATATGGCCATTTGCCTGGCTTGAGCATCGCCACCACCGTGTTGGTCGCACAGTCAATCACCGCAACGGTGGAATCGTTGTTATCAGCGGTTGCGGTATAGACTTTGTTGTCCTGCGAGTTCCAGCAGAGTTTATTCGGCTCCGGTCCGACCTTAATCGTCGCAATGATACTGTTGGTAGCGCAGTCAATCGCCCGGACAGCGCTGTCTGCCCGAGTAGCAACATATACCCGGTTATCGGTCTGGTCATAGCAGACTCCGTATGGGCTGCTGGGAAAGGTAATGGCGGTGTCCAAGGCATAGGTGTGACAATCCATCACCAGCACCCGGTTATAGGTATGTTCCAGGATATAGAGTTTCTCATTGAACGGACAGAGCAAGCCATCCCAGAGGGATGTACCCAGAGCCAAAGTTGTGTCAACCGTATTGGTCGCGCCGTCAATCACGGTGATGCTCTTCCCCATATTGTTCAGGCAGAAGACCTTGTTGTTGGTCGGGCTGTAGATGAGCGCCTGCGGCCACGTGCCAACCGGGACTGTGGCAATGACCGCATTCGTGGCGCCATCAATTACGCTGACATTGTTTGCAGCCCAGTTGGCACAATAGACAAAATCGTTCTGGGTATTATGACACAGAATGAACGGGCTACTGTCTACCGGAACAATCGTGTCCAGCCACTGGGCTGAGAGGGGCGCTGCCCAGAGACAAAGCACCGCTATTATAATTAAGGCTTTCATAATGCCTCCTTTTTGTTTATGGAGTTAAGCAGCCTGGCACCATTTTCTGCCGGCAGAGGGCGCTTCGGCGGCTGGATTACCCTGTCCAAAAGAAAGTGGAACCAAGTCGCCTTTCTCCTTACATCCTTTTTTAAAAATTACCGATTTAAAAATGCAATGTCAAGTTTTACTGTCGTCACTTACAGTTCACAATTTGCCTTTTGCTCCTTGCTCTCTGCCCAATCTCCAGTTATTGCAAACCTGAAGGTAGTCGCACAGCGACCTGCCCGAATCGAGCAGAGTGCCCTACGAAGGGTGGAAGATGGAAAATGGTTGGGTTAATTTGTCAAAAAGTAGGTGATGATGTTTATTCCCATCCGGAACGCCTCTTCCCTTTTTTCCGGTGGGTCGTTGTGGGCGGTTGTCCAGCCGTCGGAGATGTTGGAGTTGTAGGTGTAAAATAAGACCATCCTGCCGCCTACATAAAGTCCGTAGCCCTTGGGCGGACCTTCGTAATGCTCGTGAATTTTGGGCGGACCATTGGGGAAGTGGTAAATCTGGTGATATATCGGATGGTCAAATGGAAGTTCCACCAAATCGGAATTGGGGAACACCTTTTTAATCTCCCGGCGAAATGACTCGTCCATTCCGTAGTCGTCGTCAGCATAGAGGAATCCGCCCGATTCAAGGTAGCGGCGCAACCGGATGACCTCTTCCTCAGAGAAACTGACATTGCCGTGACCGGTCATAAAGAGAAATGGGTATTGATAGAGTTTTTCATCTAAGAGGCTCACCTGTGCCTCGTCAGTAGCAATGATGATGTTGGTTCGGTTCAGAATTTCTTTACAGAGGTTGGGCACCGCATCCGGGTCGTTATACCAGTCGCCACCGCCAGAATATTTCAAGCGGGCGATCTGCAACTGACCAAAAAGAGAGATGAAAATAAGTAAGGTGGTCATTTTTATCTATTTGCCCGGTGTTTGAGCGCCGCAAGGTAGCGATAGGGTAATCTAACCTCGCCTAAATAAACCTTGCCGAATTTGAAACCACCATGGCAATCACTGCCACCGGTAATCAAAAGCCGGTTCTTTTCGGCAATCTCTAAGTAGTGCTCAACTGCGCGCTGGTTATGTTCTGGATGCCACACCTCAATTCCATCAACACCCGCGGCGAGAACGGTGTAGAGTAAATCGTCGTTGCCATAAGTGCCGGGATGGGCGATAACCGCCACGCCATCGTTTTGATGGATGAAACTAATGACTTCTAATGGGGTAAGACGCATCTTGGGAAAGTAGGCGGGTCCATCATAGCCGATATAACGGACAAAAGCCTCGCTTACGCTTGACACCGCCCGTGCCTCAACCATCGCCTGTGCCAGATGGGGTCTTCCTACCGCGCCGGCACCGGCCAGTTCCTTTACCCTGCTAAACGAGACCTTTACGCCCAGTTCAGCAAGGCGATTAACCATCTTTGCCGCTCTTTCTAAGCGACTTTCTCTCAGCCGGGCAAAAAATTTTTTAACGGCGGAGTTCTGGTAATCAAAATAATAGCCCAAGATATGGACATCGGTACCATTGACCGAACAACTCATCTCAACACCCGGGACCACTTCTATCTGCAGTTTTTTGCCGGTTAGTTTTGCCCGGTCAATTCCATCAACCGAATCGTGGTCGGTGATGGCGATGGCGGTAAGTCCGACTTCTTTTGCCCTTTCCACAACCTCCTCCGGGGTGAAAAGTCCATCCGAGAAAACGGTATGGGTATGAAGGTCAACAAAACTAATGCGTTGATTTTTCACCGGCTACTACATCCGCCTGGTGACAATGGCCAGATATTCCTTAACGAGTCCATCCATTTCCGCCGAGAGTTCGTCAATAGACTCCCTTTTCTCTGAGACAAACGCCTGGTCTTTAATCCCGCCGAGATTGATTAACACATTTAGCCTTGCGCCGTGAAACGCCGCCTGCAAGGAGAGCGTGCCAACCCCGGCATCGCTGATAGAACTTTTATTACCAAACTCCACTATCGGTCTGCACAGTTTCAGGGTTTCTAAGGTTAGTTTCATCGTCTTGAATGGCACCTCGGCTGCTATCTTCAAGGCATCGCTGAGCGCCTTTTCCCGTTCCTGGCGTTCCAACTCAGTCATCTTTGGTAACTTATAACATGCCATCACCTCTTTAAAACTGGCGGCGTCCTCCTCAATTAAAGATAAAAATCGTTCCCGCCGCAGGATTAGTTTATCCTTTACTGTTTTCATCTCATCGGCAAACTCCTCATAGCCCTTCTTGCCAATGGTCAGGTTTGCCACCATCGTAAATAGGGCGGTGCCAATCGCCCCGTTGAGTGCCGCTGCCGAACCACCGCCGGGCACCGGTGCTGATGAGGCGAGTTCGGCAAGAAAATCGGGCAGACCCTGGGAGGGCATTAATCGGTTCTCTAAAATCTGGTCGCTCTTAAAACTGTTTAACTGGAGATAGTATTTAGCACAGGCGATAAGCGCCGCCTGAGGCACCAGACCAACAATCTCCGATTCCAATACCGGTACACCCCAACGCTGTGCCTCCCTTTTCACCGTCTCAAAAACCCGGTAAATTGGCGTTTTGGTGTAATCGGTCATATTGATGGAGACCTGGACACAGTTCTTCTCCTTCACCTCAAAACCCAATGCCTTTACAAACCGAAAACCACCATCCCGGAAACGAATCGCCTTGGCAATTCGTTCGGCAATCTTTACATCGGTTGTGCCGAGATTGATATTATAGGCGATTAAAGGTGCCCGCACACCAACGACCGTGGCGCCCGCGGTGGGATGAACCTCTGGTCGACCAAAATCGGGTGCCCGGTCCGGGTCGGTTTTTATCGCCTCGCGCAGCCCTTCAAACTCACCCTTCCGGATGTTTGCCAAATCCTGGCGGTCCGGTCGGGTGGCTGCGAGTTCATAAAGATAAACCGGAATGGAAAGTTCGTCAGCGATTCGTTTACCTAATCGCTTCGCCAGTTCAATACACTCCGCCTGGGTAACACCGGAAATCGGGACAAATGGGATTACATCGGTTGCCCCGATTCGGGGATGCTCTCCCTGATGTTTATTCAAGTCAATTAACTCACTGGCGGTTTTTGTCGCCCGGAAAGCCGCTTCTAAGACCGCCTCCGGGTCACCAACAAAACTGATAACCGCCCGATTGTGGTCGGTATCCATCTCCTGGTCTAAGACGCTTATCCCGCTGACTGACTTAATTGCGCCGACAATCTGTTCAATTATCTCGGGTCTTCTACCTTCGCTAAAATTGGGGACACATTCAACAATTCGCCGCATTACCAAACTCCTTTTTTTATTATTTGGTTTATCTTATCCAGGTTAAACCCCCTGTCAATTCAGCACCTTATTAGTTCCTACAGCAGAGTGTTTTACAGTTGGCAAGGTCATAATTTTTACTTTTTGACCATAACAGGGCGTGACCTTACTGTTGACATTATTGTTAAATTTGTTATCGTTCATTACTTGAATTAATATGGCTGAGTCAAAGAAATTTCCGCCCAAACCCAAGGAAGAAATAGTAAAGGTTGATTTTGCCGAACTGGAACGCATCCGGCGTCCTTATAGACATCCGGTTCGTATTTTAGTCGTGCTGATTTTTCTGGCAATTTTAATCTGGCTGGGATTGAAGTTCTGCCAGACCTATCGCCTGCCCGAAAGAAAACCTACCCCTACCGACAACCTCTGGGTTCCTGGGATTGATTATCAGGTGAAACCAGAGGGCGATTAGATTTTTCCCCAACCTATCTTACTCTGAAGATAAGTTTTCATAAGTCCGGATGAAGTTCGGTTTTTTTTCTTGACAAAAATTAGTAAATTGTTATGTTCCATTCAATTAAAGGAGGCTTTGTGAAATTTTTTAAAATCTCCACGATGGTCATTTTGACCATCGTGGCAATCAGCATAGGGCAAGCCCTGGCGAAAGTAACAGTCCATCTCCATATTCCACCCGAGGGTCAGTGGCAGATGGAGAATCTCTGGTGGGTTGATCTTGACAATCAGACGCAGAAAACCTATACCTGTTACCTGCATGGTGAAATATTAGAGGCGACAAAGGGGGTGGTTTTCAAGGCAAACTCCAGGGAGTTCCAGTTGCCCCCAGGAAAGCAGAGACGGAAGGGAAGAAAGGATGTTGACCCTTTGCGTGATGTCTGGTATGCCAAAGGTTATGAGCGGTTTGCTTTAAGAACCGGCGGTCTACCTGAGGGAAACTATACTTTTATTGTTCTTCTCCAACCGGACCTCGGCGGTGATACGGTTGAGTTTCAAGTCCGCCGTTCCGGACCACCCCGGCTTATCTCGCCCCGTAATGGTGCAAAGTTATCCCAGGGGGAGAAGTTGCCGATGTTCAACTGGACGCCACCTTCGCCGGCGCCACGAAGCGTTAAATACCAGATCCGTATCGTTGAAATTCTGCCAGGACAGACCAAAGAGGAGGCGATGAGGGCAAACCAGCCCTACTATGAAGGCAAGAATCTCACCGGGGTGCTGCTTCGTTATCCTTTGTCTGCCAAGTCGTTTGATTTGGGTAAACAGTTCGCCTGGCAGGTCCGGGCGATTGACCATAGTGGCAGGGCTATCGGCGAGAGTGAAATCTGGGCTTTTTCCTTTGGAGAGATTCGTCCGCCGCCGGTCCGAATTCTGCCGGTAAATATCACCCGACAGGTAACGAGAACCGATAACTATTATACGGTGCAACTTACGATTGAAAACCAATCGGGAGATACTTTACGCGACCTCACCGTTTTTGACCGCAGCGCTGCATTCCAGTGTATTGACGATGCGACGGTGATGCATGGCACGAGCGGTGCATCCTACCGTTCCACCTTTTGCCGGACTCAGGCGGAGTCAACCGGCGCGCATACCGCAGTGCTGTTCGGCTGGGAAAAACTGGCTCCAGGTGGGAGGATGATTGTGCGGTATCATGTTATCCCAGTCTTTCTGCCCTATTATCTTGAGCGTTTAATATCACCCACCATCGGCGATTCAACTACCATTTCCTACCGGGTTGGTGAGGATTGGGTATTGAGGTGTTTCCGAGTTCCGTTTATTCCGGCTGATGTTCCTGATGCGCTACGCGCTGCTGACTACTTAATTATCACCTCGCCAGAAAAACTGTTTCGTGCCAATCCGGGCGATATGAGTGAGGATGTTAACAGGTTGCTGGCGACGATGGCGAGACTGGCGAAGGAGAAAACCGGCGTTTTAGGTTATATTAGAATGGCGGCGGATTGCTGTGAGGTCTTAGGTTCCTTAGTCGGGGCTTTTGGCTGGGGGATGAAACTGAGCACGAACTGGTTCAATAGCGGCTATCTTTTGATTGTTGGGCAGGATGACATTGTGCCCGCCTGGTCCTGGCCGGTTACAGGTTTTGATAATGTGCCTCTGTCGGACTATCCCTATTCCGACCTTTCCGGTGATGAGCAGTGTGAATTGCGGGTGGGCAGAATTATCGGTTTGAACGCTAGAGAATTGACCATACCGATTCAGACCAGCCTTGATGTCTGGCAGGGTCGGGCGCGCTATGATGGTAGCCGCGGTTTGATGGTCAGTGCTGCTGAGGGAGCTTTTGAAGATTTTGTGATGCAAGCGAATGAGTTAAGTGATACTTTGCACCGAAATGTGGCAGAAGTGTTCTGCATATTTGGTGAGCAGTTCATAACCCAAATGGGTATGCTCCGGGAGGCGCTCTGGATTGATTGTGGCAGTGACCTTTTCAAACTGTCC
>JBDRUH010000050.1:0-10822 GCA_039801225.1 Caldifarciminota bacterium | reverse complement strand
AAAATAGAAAATCAATTATAGTTAATATGATTTGAATTGTTCAAACACAATTGGGCGATTAGCTCAGTTTTGGTTAGAGCGCTTGCTTGACATGCAAGAGGTCACCTGTTCAAGTCAGGTATCGCCCATTTTAATAGTTATCCCCGAGCAGCAATTAAATGAAAGAAAAGTTCCTTAACTTGCGGATATTGCAGGAGATAGACCTTGAGTTAAAGACTTTAAGAGAAAAACTGAATAGAATACCAAAGCGGATAGAAGAGCTCAATCGCTACTTTGAGGAGTCAAAAAATAGCCTGGAGTCAAAAAGAAGAGCTTTAAACGAACACCGAAAGCAGTACAAACTCGCTGAAGTTGACCTCCGTGCCGCCGAAGAAAAAATCGCCACCTATTCCGCTCAGCTCTACTCGGTGAAAACCAACGAGCAGTATAAGGCATTTTTAAAAGAGATTGAGACGCAAAAACGCCTTCAGGCAGAGATTGAAGACCGGCTAATTGCCCTGATGGAGGAGGCGGAAGAACTGGAAAAAGAAATTAAGAGCTCAGAAAAGTCAATTGGTGAAATAGAGAAGGAGACTAAGCGAAAAATTGAACTTTTAAATAAGGAAAAGGAAGAAATAAATGAGGCAATTGTCCAACGGGAAAAAAGACGCACCGAAGTCGCCGAACGACTTCCCCAGGAACTCCTCCTGCGTTATGAAAGAATCCGCAAAAGTAAGGGTGGACTTGCAGTAACGACCACCGAAAACGAACGCTGTAATGGCTGCCTTAGTCCAATCCCCCCACAACGTCTCTTGGAGATAGAGCGTGAGGATAAAATTTACCTCTGTGAGAGTTGCGGTAGGATTCTTCTACCGGTGAAGGAAAATACCACTTCTGCCCGAAAGTAAAAGTGCCGGTTGCTGAAGGCAAAATTAGCAATGAACTTATTGTTCAAATTGATGGCTCATCCCGTTATAATCCCGGTCCAGCCGGAATTGGTATCAGAGTGGTGGCACCGGATGGCAGCGTTATAAAAGAAATCAGCCGGTCAATCGGCATAAAGACAAACAATCAGGCGGAATATGAGGCGCTCATTGAGGCGCTCAAGGAAATTAGGTGTTTCGGCATCCAGCAGCCGGTGGTTATACAAACCGACTCGGAGTTGCTTTACCAGCAGATTAACGGCAAATACCGGGTCCGAAACCAAAAACTGAAACTACTTCATAAACAGGCTTTGCTTTTGCTTAAGTGTCTTCCCAATGTAAAAATTACTTTGGTGGAGAGGGGTGAAAACCGGGCGGATCGGCTGGCAAAGCGGGCGTCAGGAAGTATGCGAGATGCGAAATAAGCCACTTACCTGGCTATTCCCTTTAGGAACTTTGATTCAATTTGTCTTGCCGCGGTGGTTGGTGGTGCGGATTGCGTTATGCGCTGGATTTCTCGCCTACCATATAAACCGGCGTCAGCGCCACCGGCTAATTGAGAACTATCGTCATATCTTTGGCGCGAGTGCGCCAGAAAAACTTCTTAAACAAACCACCCTTCAGGCGTTTAAAAATATTTCGGTCTTTTATGCTGACCTGCTTCGTGTGCCAGTATTAAAAAAAAGAGTTGTTCAGCTTGCCGATTTTAACAGCGCTACATTTGATCAGGTTTTGGCAAAGGGAATCGGGGTTATTCTCGTAACCGGTCATATTGGTAACTGGGACCTGGCTGGAGTGTTTCTTACCGCTCTGGGATATCCAATTTCTGCGGTAGTAGAACCGGTGCCGGGGGGATGGATGAAAACATTCAACCGGTATCGCAGCGTTTGTGCAATGGAAACAATCCCGCTTACCGAACGGGAACAAATTAAAAATGCGCTTGAGCGCCGACGGGTTCTCGCTCTGGTTGCTGACCGGGACCTAACCAAGAAAGGTATCCTCTGCCCGGCATTTGATGCCCAGCGTTCCTTTCCTAAGGGACCGGCGGTCTATTCACTGCGTTATAATGTTCCGATTGTTCTTGGTTATTTTGTGCGTCAAGACCGTACCAACCACCCACCCTATCTTGGTGTTATTGAAGAACCTTTTGACTTCCATCCTACAGGAAATTTGGAGGATGACATTGTTAACTTAACCCGGCTTATCGCCCAACGAATTAATGAAATTATCCGGCGTTATCCTGACCAGTGGTTAGTTTTTAAGGCGGAATGGCAATGAAACCATTAAAAGTCCGCATTCTCCGTCTAAAAGAAAATGCCTGCCTTCCTTACCGGGCAACTTCGGGCGCTGCCGGTTTTGACCTATTTGCTGCCGAGTCGGCAGTAATCAAAAAGGGTGGATTTGGTGGGGTTGGAACTGGAATTGCCATAGAGTTACCCGAAGGTATGGAGGCACAAATTCGCCCTCGTTCTGGTCTGGCGCTTCATTGTGGAATCGGCATCCTTAACAGCCCGGGCACAATTGATTCAGACTACCGGGGAGAAATTAGAGTTGTTCTTTTTAATGTCTCTCGTACCGATTTTGTAATCAAACCGGGCGATAGAATCGCCCAGATAGTATTTACTAAAACTGTGCCCGTGAAATTTGAAGAGGTAACGGCTCTTTCTCCTACCAAGCGCAGCACCGGAGGATTTGGTCATACTGGAACTACCGGCAAGAGCCAAAATAGATTTTAAGAGTGCGGATTCTCTTGGTCTCATCGTCTTACCGACCTTACCCTTCTGGAGTAAGCGAGCACATCCACCATCTTGCGCAGGAACTCAGCCGTCTGGGTCATCAGACTCATATTTTAACCACCAATTACCCCCAAATTCCTCCAAACAGTTACTTACCTTCCGCTTCACAAGAACCATTTTCCATCACCCGTCTGGGACGGGCGCTTATTCTTCCTTCTAACCGTTCCCGTTTTGTCCTGCCAGTAGGTTATCAACTTCCCTTTCAGGTGAAGCGGTTTTTCTCTCACAACCGGTTTGAAATTGTTCACTGCCACGGGGTGTTTCCTCCAGAACTTGCCTATTGGGCGATTAACTATGCCCCATCTCCAGTGGTTGTTACCTTCCACACCTTAAGGAAGCAATTCCCCAGTTTCGTCCGGAAAAGTTTTCAGACTCTTTTTCCCAAAATAACTCAAAAAATTCGTGCCAAAATTGCGGTATCACAGGTGTGCCGCAAATGGTCTGAAGCCTGGTTCCCAGGAGACTACCATATTATCCCTAACGGCATTGACATAAATATTTTCCGTCCTGATGTTCCACCAGCAGCAGGTTTGAGTTCTGAACACCAATTCATTCTCTATGTCGGCAGGCTGGACTTAAGAAAAGGGCTGATAGTCCTTCTCTCTGCCTTGCCCGCGATTCTTAAAGTTCACCCCAAGGTAAAGTTGGTGGTAGTAGGAACTGGTCCTTTGGTTTACCGAGCCCGGAAACTCTGCACCGCCTTGGGTATTGAACGCTCAGTCATCTTTGCTGGGCAGGTTGCGCCAGAAGAACTTCCTGGTTACTATTCTGGATGCACGATTTTTGTCTCTCCAGCACTTGGTGGCGAGGCAATGGGTATTGTTCTTCTTGAGGCACTGGCTGCAGGAAAACCGATAGTCGCCTCCGCCATTCCAGGATACACTGAGGTGTTAACCCATAACGAGACCGGCATCTTAGTTCCTCCTGGTGATTCACGGGCTCTGGCAAATGCGATAATTCAACTATTAGATTCTCCGGAGTTGCGCCAACGCTTAAGTCAGCAGGGTTTAGCCTATGTGGCTCAATTCTCTTGGTCGGTTATCGCTAAAAAGGTTGAAGAGGTGTACCAGAGCCTATTATGAAAAACTATCTGCGAATTTGCCTTGTCTCTGCCGCTTATCGTCCCTATCCTTCTGGAGTATCAGAACATATTTACAACCTTGCTGTCGCATTGAAAAATCTTGGTCAGGATGTTACCATCTTGACTACGAACTTCCCCAATTATTCTCATCTAAGAACCTCATTTGATGAGCCGGTGCCGGTCTTCCGATTTGGGCGGGCGGTTTTAGTTCCTCTTAACCGTTCTTACGCCACCCTGCCTGTAGGATGGAATCTGCCCAATCAGGTGGCCGAGTTTCTTTCCCGGAACCGGTTTAATATAGTCCACTGCCATGGTCTGTTCTGGCCGGAAATTTCTTATTGGGCAATACACTATAGCAATGCGGTAAATCTCGTGACCTTTCTCACCGCTGGTTTTAAAATTCACACCAGTTACAGTGGTCTTTTCCGGCTTTTATTCCGGCACCAAATCAAAAAAATTCATGGTCGTATCGCCATCTCTAATCGTGCCAAGGCGGCAATTGAGCATTACCTCCCCGGTGAATATCGGATTATCCCCTCCGGTATTGACCTAACACGGTTCTCACCCTTAATAGACCGGCGAAAACCTTCAGGCAGTCCTACTATCCTTTTTGTTGGTCGGCTGGACAAGAGAAAGGGGGTTACTGTGCTCATCCGGGCAATGCCTTTGATTTTAAAATTCCTTCCCGAAGCCCGGTTAATAGTGGTAGGTAAAGGTCCTATGGATAAGGCTTGTCAGATACTCGTTCAGCGGTTAGGAATAGCAAAAGCGGTAGATTTCGTTGGGGCAGTATCCCAATCTGACTTGCCTAATTATTATCACAACGCCGATGTCTTCTGTTCTCCTGCATTAGGTGGTGAAACTCAAGGGGTTGTTCTCCTTGAGGCGATGGCTTGTGGTGTGCCGGTTGTCGCCTCCCGCATTCCTGGTTATGATGAGACGGTGCAGGATGGAATAAACGGTCTTCTCTGTCCGCCAAATGATATTAAATCTCTTTCTCAGTTAATTGTTCAAGTATTAATTAATGATAAACTTAGATGTGAATTAATCAATAATGCATTGGAACGAGTCAAACTTTATGCCTGGCCACTTGTGGCGGAAAAAACTCTTAATTACTATCTCGAACTTTTAGGGTATGCCGAAAGGGTAACAACATCTCGCTGAGAAGGGCGAACTGCTCAAAGTTAATATCTTCAGCCCGGCTGTCCTGCCCCAGACCTACCCAGTTCAATTTCTGAAGCAAGATTTCCTTGTCAATTTTTAAATTCTGACAGAGGTTGTTGAGGAGCCTTTTTCGGCGTTGGGGGAAAAAGGCGCTTTGAACTACCTGGTAAAACCACTTCTCATCTGAGAGCCTCCATACCGGGTTGGTATAACGCTTTAATAAGAAGGCTGTAGCGCTAACCTTGGGCTGCGGATAAAAAAACCTTGCCGGGATGTTAAAAAGTTTTCTTTTTTCACAAAGATAGTCGTATAAGACACTGAGAATGCCGTAATCCTTTGTGCCCGGCGGACTAAGAAGCCGTTGGGCAAATTCCCGCTGGGTCGTAAAAACTGCGGCAATCCAATTCTGACGATATTCCCAGAGTTTGAAGAACACCTGTGAGGAGATATTAAAAGGGATGTTACCAATTATTTTTAACGAAGAAAATTGGCTAAGGTCAAATTTCAGAAAGTCTTTATAAACCACCTTTAAGTTGGTATTATTGGCAAAAATCTCTTTCAGAAACTGTACCAATCGTCGGTCTATCTCCACCGCAATAACCCGAGCTCCTTTTTTCAGGAGCCTTTCGGTGAGAATTCCTGAACCTGGACCGATCTCCAAAACCAGTTCCCCTTTCTTAAGATTAAGTGCGGCAATTAGGGCATCGGCAATAGTTGTATTCGTTAGAAATGTCTGACCTAATGATTTCCTGGGACGGAAATCGCCCGACTTTATATCTGAAAACATCGCCGGGCGTTTTCCCGTGTTAACCGGGCAACTTCTACCGGCGTAAGACCCAAGATATCAGCAAGGTATTTAACTGTCCATCTAATCAATGCGGGTTCGTTTCTTTTTCCTGGTGCCCTCTCCGGAGCTGGGACCAAATAAGGTGCATCGGTCTCAACCATAATCCGGTCTTTAGGGACAAGGTTAGCAACTTCTATCATTCTTTTTTCACCGTAGGTCAAACTTCCGGAGAATGAAATATAAAATCCCTTTTCTATCGCCCATTCGGCAAATTTTCTACCTTCAGAAAAGCAGTGCAGCACCCCTCGGTAGTAATTATGTTCTTCCATCAGTGCCATCGCCGCCATTGCTGCATCCCGGATGTGAATTACCAATGGGAGATTAAGCATCTTCGCCAGTTCTATCTGCGACCGGAAAGCCAGTTCTTGATTAGCCCGACCGGAGAAACTCCGGAAAAAATCCAATCCGGTTTCGCCAATCGCCTTTACCTTAGGCTCAATACACATATCCTTCAATATCTGAACATCACCACTTTGAAACGAGTCCGCCTCATGGGGATGAATTCCCACTGTGCAGTAGACTCCGTCCCGATTACGGCAAAACTCTACCGCCTCCTGGCTATCCGGGACATTTACGCTCACCGTAAGCATCTCCTTTACGCCGGCCCTTGCCGCTCGTTGCAAAACTGCGGCTAAATCATCATTAAACTGGTTACTCGTCAGGTGACAGTGCGAATCAAATATCACCAGACCATCGGGATTTGCCGCGCTCCGTCTGGGCATACTCTAAGAAACCCGGGCTCCAGGGTTGATATCTCGGTCCAATGTCACAATCGCCACCTTTGTTCCATCAACAGCAGCTAATAGCATACCGTACGATTCCACGCCCCGAATCTTCGCTGGTTGGAGGTTGGTTACGACAACAATCTTCTTGCCGAGCAACTCTTCCGGCTGGTAACATTCTCCAATCCCGGCAACGATCTGGCGTTCTTCGTTCCCGAGGTCAATTGTCATCTTGATGAGTTTTGTTGTACCTGGGACCCGCTCAGCGCTTTTCACCTTTGCTACCTGCAAATCTATTTTCTTGAAATCTTCAATAGTAATCATTTCCTTCTCCTTTTCTTCTATCTTTATTTCCTTTTTTTCTTTTTCGTGCAACCTCGCCCGTTCCTGAAAAATAATCTTCTCATCCAATTTCTGAAACAGAATCTCTATCTCGCCAATCTCAGAAGGAACTACAGGTGTTGCCGCATCATTCCAGCACCTTTTTCCCAAGCCGAGTATCTTGCCTATCTTTTTACTGGTGAAGGGCAAAAAGGGATAAGTTAGCACCTCTAAGGCAGAAACCAGCCGGAGACAGACCCTCATTGTTCGGTCGCACTTCTTTTTGTCTTCCCTAAAGGTTCGCCAGGGTGCCTGATAGTCAAAAAACCTGTTACCAAGTGCTGGTAAACTCATCACCTCGCGGACCGCCTCCTTGATTTGAAATGATTCAATTAATTCGCCGATTTTTTTCGGTGCCTCTTCAATTTTCTTCAATACTTCCATTGCTGCCGCTTCCTCCTGGTTGCCTTCCGGCACAGTGCCACCGTAGTTCTTCTTTATGAACATAACTACCCGGTTCACAAAGTTTCCTAAAACATCGGCAAGTTCATTATTATTACGACTATGGAAATCCGCCCAGGTGAAGTCAACATCCCGATTTTCCGGTAGATTAACCGCCAGGGCATAGCGCAATGGGTCAGGTGGAAACCTCATCAGATAGTCCGGAAGCCATATTGCCCAACCTCTTGAGGTAGAAAGTTTCGCACCTTCTAAGTTGAGAAACTCATTGGCCGGAATATCACTGGGGAGAATATAATTGCCGTGGGCCATAAGCATTGCTGGCCAGACGATGGCGTGAAAAACGATGTTATCCTTGCCGATAAAATGGACGAGTTTGGTTTTTTCATCCAACCAGTAGTCCTGCCACCTTTCTGGTGTGCCTACCTTCTCTGCCCACTCCTTAGTAGCCGAGATATAGCCGATTGGCGCATCAAACCATACATACATCACCTTCCCTTGGGCTTCGGGCAAAGGCACCGGGACTCCCCAGCTCAAATCCCGGGTAATCGGTCGGTCGATTAACCCCCTTTTAAACCAACCTTCACAGAACCTTTTCACATTCGGTTTCCAGTTCTTCTTAGAATCAAGCCAATTGCGCAACCTTTCTTCAAACTTAGAAAGAGCGAAAAACCAGTGGGTAGTCTTTTTCAATTGTGGTGTATTACCGCAGGTCTTACAGCGCGGCTGAATTAACTCGGTCGGTTCCAGCCACTTGCCACAGGATTCGCACTGGTCGCCACGAGCATCAACCGCCCCACAACTCGGGCAAATTCCCTCAACATATCGGTCGGCAAGGAAGATTTTACAGTTCGGACAGTAAAGCTGTTCAGTTGTTTTAGGAGTGATATAACCGTTTTGGTAAACCTTTAAAAAGAACTCCTGGGCGGTGCGATAATGAATAGGGTGCGATGTTCGGGAGTAATGGTCAAACTCTATACCAAACCTTTCAAAAGAACTCTTGATTGAAGGGTGGTAACGGTCAACCAACTCCTTCGGACTTATACCCATCTTTTGACTGGCAATAGTTATCGGCACACCGTGTTCATCGGAGCCGCAGATGTAAAGGACATCCGAACCCTTCAGTCGGTGATACTTTACATATACATCTGCAGGTAGATAAGCCCCGGCGAGATGACCAAAATGAATTTCACCATTGGCGTAGGGCAAGGCACTCGTCACCAAAATTTTCACAGCCCTCAATAATATTCACTATTAAACAAAAGTCAAGCCAATAATGTTAGTCTTTAGAAACTAATAACTTTAAGCCGATTGGTTACTTCATTCGGTTTTCCTTGACAAATTTTCATTTCTTGGAAAATTATTCTATGTTTCGCCCCAAAATTTTCCCTGTTCTCTGTTTCGGTGTCATCGCTCTCTCCTTTGCCTCAATCCTCATTCGTTTAACACCAGCGCCAAGCATCATCATCGCCACCGGTAGAATGATTTTCTCCAGCCTCATCCTTACCCCTATCTTCCTTAAGAACTTACCTGCCCGAAAAACCCAGCTCAAAACCGTCAACTGGTTTCTAACAATACTCTCCGGTCTTTTCCTCGCTGCCCATTTTGCCCTCTGGATTGAATCACTAAAACATACTACTGTGGTCAGTTCGGTTGTCCTTGTAGCAATGAACCCAATATTTGTTTCCCTTCTGGCACCACTTTTCTTAAAAGAAAGAGTAACTTGGCACACCTGGGTTGCGGTTGGGCTCGGCATCCTTGGGGCACTATTAATTGCCGGACCAACGCTCGGCTCTACCCGTATTACCGCCGGTAATCTTTTTGCGCTGAGTGGCGCACTTGCTGCCAGTGGTTATGTTTTGGTGGGTAGAAAACTCCGCCCGGGTTTATCGCTCGTTAACTACATCTACCCGGTTTACTCTTTAGCGGCAATCACACTCTTAATCATTGCTCTGCTCACTGGGCAGAGATTTACCGGTTACCCATTAAAGGCATATCTTTTTATCCTCCTCCTTGCCATCGGTCCACAACTTCTTGGGCACACCAGTTTCAACTGGGCGCTGGGCTATCTAAATGCACCGGTTGTGGCAATGTTCATCCTTGGTGAACCGGTTGGCACCACTATCCTCGCCTGGCTTTTACTACACCAGCCGCCAACCTTTCTTGAACTCATCGGTGGTATAATCATCTGCACCGCCATCTACCTCGCCACATTACAAACCCAGAAACAGAAAGCAAAAGTCTGAGCCACTGGTAGCAAAATACACCCCATGTTTCTTCAAATTGGCCGAGTTAACTTCTTTACCTATAAACTTTCCAACTATTTTAAGGCATATATTCTTGACTTTTTTACTCTCATAAATATATTGTTTCTGCTGCGCCCGTAGCTCAGTTGGATAGAGCGGCAGACTCCGGATCTGCAGGCCACGCGTTCAAGTCGCGTCGGGCGCTGGAAAAGTTAGAGGAATGATGACCGAATACCGATGACAGAGGTTTCCGTCTCCGGTCATTCTTATCAAAAGTTTTAGTTATCTGAAATCAAAAGGAGGTTAAATGGATTTTTATGAAGTCATCAGACGACGTTTAAGTATCAGGGCATACAAACCGGAACCGATACCGGATGAAGTTATAAATAGAATCCTTGAGGCAGGTAGACTGGCACCTTCAGCAAAAAACTACCAACCCTGGAAGTTTATTGTGATAAGGGACCCAAAGGTTAAGGAGGCACTCGTTCCCGCCTGCCGTAATCAGACTTTTATCGGTCAGGCACCTGTGGTTATCTGCGCCTGCGCTATTTTGGACCAGGCGTGGAAAGGAATGGGCGGTTACTGGTCAGCAGCCGAGGTTGATGTTACCATCGCCTTAGAACATATTATCTTAGCGGCAACAGCCGAAGGTTTAGGAACCTGCTGGATAGGGGCGTTCAAAGAAGAGGAGGTAAAAAAGGTTCTCAATATTCCAGAGGGAGTGAAACCGGTTGCCCTGACACCTCTTGGCTATCCTGCTCAGGAGCCCGCACCACGACCGCGTAAACCCTTCTCCGAAATTGTCTCCTACGACCGGTTCTCCTGAAGGTTTTCTCGGGGCAATCTCCTCCTTATGAGAAACTCTAAATCCGAAGTCCTAAATTCTAAACAAATTCAAAGCTCCAATGTTCTAAATCCAAAATGTTTTGATAATTGGGATTTTGGTATTAGAAATTGTTTAGGATTTAGTGCTTTGAAATTAGGATTTATTGGCGTCGGCTCGGGGCAGGCTCTGCGAACCTGTTACATCACTAATTGGCGATTTAAACAGCGAAGGTAAAACTGGTAGATAAAATAAAAGGGGGCATCTTTGTTAGAATCTTATGTAACTCAAGACACCTTAAAAGAAAAGACCTACCACTGGCTAAGGAAGATTGCGCCGTTTAATCAGCATCAGATGGAATTCAACAAGGAGAAATCGGCACTTTTGGTGATTGATATGCAGAAGTTCTTTCTTGACCCTTCTTCACCAACCTTTACCTGCGGTGGACTGGCGATTGTGCC
>JBDRUH010000049.1:0-11431 GCA_039801225.1 Caldifarciminota bacterium | reverse complement strand
TCTACTCTTAGTTTGGCTGTTTCCTTCGGCGGAAGCGATAGAAATTCCTCCTTCCGAAAATGGCGAATTCTTGATTGATACATCTATCACCTATCAACCAGCACCGAACTACCAGATGTCTCCAGCGGTTGCCTTTGACGGCACAAATTACCTTTTGGTCTGGCAGGACAACCGTAGCAGCTCAGAGTTTGACATTTACGGTGCGCTTGTAACGCCTGATGGGGTTGTCCTTCAACCGGGTGGCATCGCCATCTCCACCGCGGCGTTTGTACAGTTTTCTCCGGCGGTTGCGTTTGACGGCACCAACTATCTTGTGGTCTGGCAGGACAGCCGCAGCGGAAATTCCTCAGACATCTATTGTGCGCGGGTAACTCCTGACGGAGTTCTCCTTGACCCTGATGGTATTCCCATAACCACCGCAGAAAACTCACAACTCGCTCCTACAGTCGCTTTTGACGGCACCAACTACTTGGTTGTCTGGCAAGACCAACGCAACGGAGAAACCTCAGACATCTATGGCGCCCGGGTAACTCCTAATGGCGTTGTCCTTGATACCGCAGGTATTGCCATCTCTACCGCGGTAAACCAGCAGGAGTTTCCGGTGGTTGCGTTTGACGGCACAAACTACCTTGTGGCGTGGCAGGACAACCGTAGCGGTAATAACCTGGATATTTATGGCACCCGGGTCACCCAGGAAGGTATTGTCCTTGATACTACAGGTATTCCCATTTCTACCGCTGTGGATAAGCAGGAGTTTCCCGCAGTCTCCTTTGATGGCACAAATTATCTAATAGTATGGCAAGACTCGCGCAGTGGAGGTCGCTATGATATTTACGGTGCGCGGGTGACTCAGGATGGAATTGTTATTGACTCGGTGGGATTTACCGTCTCTTCTGACAGCGGCAGGCAGGGCTCTCCGGCGGTTGCCTTTGACGGCACAAACTACCTGGTGGTCTGGCAGGATGACCGCAGTGGACAAGCCTTTGACATCTATGGCGCGCGGGTAACGCCAAATGGTTCTGTCCTTGACCCTCAGGGGTTTGCCATTTCCACCGCATCTGGCCACCAGGAGTATCCGGCACTCGCCTTTGGCGGCAATTGTTATTTTGTGCTCTGGGAGGACGGGCGTAGCGGACCCTCAGACATCTATGGCGCGCGGGTGACCCCAGATAAGGTTGTCCTTGACCCAAACGGCATCTTTATAACATCCGGGGTAACTCAACAGGAGTTTCCCGCAGCCTCTTTTGATGGCACAAACTACCTGGTGGTGTGGCAGGACTACCGGAACGGACAAACCGGCGATATTTATGGCGCCCGGGTAAATTCTGATGGGGTTGTCCTTGACCAAACTGGCTTTGCCATTTCAAACGCCACAAACAGCCAGGAGTTTCCGGCGGTTGCCTTTGACGGAACTAACTATCTGGTAGTGTGGCAGGATGAGCGCAAAGGCTCGGAGTTTGACATCTATGGTGCCCGGGTAACTCCTGATGGGGTAGTCATTGACTCCAATGGTATTCCAATATCAACCGCAACAAATAACCAACTCTCTCCCGCGGTTGCCTTTGATGGCGCAAACTTTCTGGTCGTCTGGTCAGACCGGCGTAACGGGAACATCGGCGACATCTACGGAACAAGGGTGACACCAGAGGGAATTGTCGTTGACCAACAAGGCTTTGCCATTTCAACCGCGGTAAATGAGCAGGTGTATCCGGCGGTTGCCTTTGATGGAACTAACTACCTAATAGTCTGGCAAGATGAACGCAGTGGTTTATTTGACCTGTATGGTGCGCGGGTAACACCGGGAAGAGTAGTCCTTGACCCGGCGGGCATTGCCATTTCTACCGCCTATACCGAGCAGGTGTACCCGGCGGTTGCCTTTGACGGAACTAACTATCTGGTAGTGTGGCAGGATAAACGCAACGGATTCCTCCCTGATATTTACGCCGCCCGAGTAACCCCTACTGGTTCGGTTCTTGACCAGGAGGGCATTGCCGTCTGTAACGCTATCAACAGCCAGGAGTATCCAATGGTTGTGTTTGATGGCGTAAACTTTCTAATCGTCTGGCAGGATGAGCGCAGTGGACCGGCTGACCTTTATGGTGCCAGGGTGAACTCAGATGGAACGGTTTTTGACGAAGGCGCGGCTGTTACGCAAAAGGGAATCCAGCGGTATCCAGTGCTCGCAAAAGGAGGTAGCCAAATTCTTTTACTATATCAAGGCTGGACCGAGATGGTTAACGGCAAGAACTATAACACCGACCGTATCTGGGGCAAGATGAATCCACTCACCGGGATAAAAGAACGCTCTCAGCCAACGGCTAAAGGCTCACGGCTAAACGCAACAATTGTCCGCAATGTGCTGAAGTTAGGGACGGAAGACGGAAGACGGAAGACGGTCGCCGGTCCCCGGTCTTCGGTCCTCCTTGACATCTCCGGGCGTAAGGTGCTGGAACTTTACCCCGGTGCCAATGATGTTCGCCATCTTCCCCCTGGTGTCTATTTTATCAGGGGTGGTTCTTCAATAGAAAGGAAGGTGGTGATTACAAAGTAGTTCTTGTTTGGTAGTAGGGCAAGGCTTCAGCCTTGCTTCTCCTGTTATTCCGAGCCTTCTCGCTCCGTCATTCCGAACTTCCCTGACGGCTGTCGGCCGTCAGCCTGTTCGCTCGGGGCAGGCTTTAGCGAAGCAATCCATTACCGTAGGGGCAATTCATGAATTGCCCCTTCTTGTTTGCTGGGGAAAAGCCAAAATCTCGCACAGGAATTTGACTTATACAAAAAACTTGACAAAGGGTAAAATTTATGTTTAAATTAACTATGGTGATGCTGCTACTCTACTCTACTCTACTCTACTCTATCATTTTGGTCCAACAGGTTCTATAATTTTTCTGGTGAAGTGATTGCCGGCAGGTAAATTCTCCAGACATTAGGGTCTGGAGAATTAAATAAAGCATATTTTGTGGTGTATGGGTAGAGAAAAAGGACTGTTAAAGAAAGGAGTTGAGATGAAAAACAAAAAAGCAACAGTTTATTTGATAGTCTTGTGTCTACTTCTTGTCGCACCTCTCCAAGCTGGTTGGGAGGAGTTAGCGGACCCTCCTAAGCAAGTTGGGGCAGAGTTGGGGTCTGCACTCTGCGCCGGAGCAGGAAATGGCAGGAATTATGTCTGGTTTCTCCAGAATGGCGCGCAGGCGGATTTCTTCTGCCGATATGACATCAATCAAAACAGATGGGAAGAAGACCCTCAGTCCCCACCGTTTTCGCCTGGTCTAGGCGCTGCCCTCGCCTATGTCCCTAACTTGGACGCCTCTCCTGCAAGCGGCTGGGTCTTCGCCTTGAGGGGAGACAACACGAAGGAGTTCTGGTTCTTTGACGGAGATTGGCACCGGGCACCTGATATCCCCGACTCGGTTGTTGAAGGAGGAGCACTCTGCTATGGTGGAGTTCAAGAATTATGGGGCAGGGAGTACTATGTGCTCTACGCCTTTAGCGGTCAGGACTACGAGGTTGGGGGAGAGCCGTGTGGCCGCTTCTGGCGGTATCACTTTCCACGGACTCCTCATGAGCCTGAAGCACCACTTGATGGATCCTGGACGGATATGCCTGATATTCCCGGAATGACACACCGATACTTTCCCGCCCTCGTTTGGCTTCCAATGAACGATCGGCAGCATTATCCGATGGGTTTAGTTGTTGCGATGAAGAACTATCAGGAGAAAGGTCACTTTCACCTTTATTACCCGGACCGAAATACATGGTATGACGGCTGTGACATTCCTCATCCGTTTAGGCCAGGGAAATATGCAAAACTTAGTGACGGCGCCTGTATGACCTCCCATTACCGGGATAGCACGATATTTCTCTTGGGAGAAATAGATCGCTACTTTGGTTTTTATGATGTGGTGAACAACGCAGTATATTATCCTGATGATACTACTTCCGAACCTGTGCGAGGTGGAGCTGCAATTACCGCCCTTCATTGGGAAGGCATCGCCTATGCTGAGTTCGGCACGCAGACTCTAGTGCCTTCAGGTCCAAACTTCTATCGCTGGGTGCCACCACCTGAACAGGAAGGCAAGCAGGGACTCGGCATAAGCCTACTTTCAGAAGTGAAGGTAGGCGTCCGTTCCACCCAGACCTTCCATATATTTTCGGTAAAATGTGCACCTGGACCGGTGAAACTCTCAATTATGGATGTTACCGGGAGAAAAATCGCCTCCCTTTCCGCCCAGTGCTACAATGGTGATGTTGACATAACCTATAATCACCCGATAATAAAGAGTGGTGTTTATTTCTGGAAAGCCTCTACTGCTTCTGGGGATGCCAATGGTAAACTGGTCATTGCGAAATAGCGCTTCAGGAGAGCGGTCAAGTTTTTGGGCGGGGCTGAAACTCTCCAGCCCCGCCCTCGGGCGGATTGCCTTCATTATTACCATTATCTTTCTTACCGCAAATGCTCATACATCAGACCTAAAAGATACAAAAGGCGAATGGCGGAAAGCGGTAAGCGGTAAGCGGTTTGCTGACAATGGTGAATTTCTTATTGACACGAGTATTACCTACCTACCGGCACCCGGAGGCCAAGGGATTCCGGCGGTCTGTTTTGATGGGACAAACTATCTGGTGGTGTGGTACGACAATCGGAATAATGGATATGACATTTGGGGAGCACGGGTAACCCCTGAAGGGGTTCTCCTTGATTCTGCCGGGATTCCCATATCTACCGCTCCGGATACCCAGTGGTTTCCGGCGGTCTGTTTTGATGGCACAAACTACCTGGTGGTCTGGAACACAGGAGATATCTATGGAGCGCGGGTGGCGCCGGATGGTGTTGTCCTTGATACTGTCGGAATTCCCATATCTACTGCTCCGAGAGAGCAGGTGGGGCCGGCGGTCTGTTTTGACGGCACAAACTACCTCGTGGTCTGGCAGGATAAGCGAGGCGGCAACTATGAGGACATTTATGGAGCGCGGGTGACGCCGGATGGTGTTGTCCTCGACACACAAGGGATTCCTATATCCACCGCCCCATATTACCAGGGTTATCCGGCGGTCTCGTTTGACGGGACAAACTACTTTGTGGTTTGGCAAGATACTCGGAATGGAAATCGGGATATCTATGGAGCGCGGGTGGCGCCGGATGGTGTTGTCCTTGACACCGCCGGCATTACCATATCCACCGTTCCGCAGGACAAGTGGTTTCCGGCGGTCTGTTCTGACGGCACAATTTATCTGGTGGTCTGGGACGATCAGCGCAACACTAGGCAGTACCCAGAGATCTATGGAGCGCGGGTGGCGCCGGATGGTGTTGTTTTTGACACCGCCGGGTTTATTGTCTCCACCGCGGTGAATCAGGAGAAATATCCGGCGGTCTGTTCTGACGGCACAGACTACTTAATGGTTTGGGAAGACAACCGCAGGAAAGAGTGGGACATCTATGGTGCTCGGGTAACTTCAGAAGGTGTTGTTCTTGACCCGGCAGGCTTTGCCATCTCTACCGCTGGCAACTCCCAAACCTCTCCGGCGCTTTCGTTTGATGGAACAAATTACCTGGTGGCGTGGCAAGACACTCGGAATGGAAATTGGGATATTTATGGTGCCCGGGTAACGCCTGATGGTATTGTTCTTGATACAGCAGGATTTGGCATCTCCATTACTAGATACTGGGAAACCTCTCCGGCGATTTCGTTTGATGGGACAAATTACCTCGTAGTCTGGATAAGCGGGGACATCTATGGTGCCCGGGTAACGCCTGATGGTGTTGTCCTTGATACGCAAGGAATTCCTATATCCACCGGTCCATATTACCAGGATTTTCCGGCGGTCGCTTTTGACGGCACAAACTATCTCGTAGTCTGGTCAGACCAGCGGAATCTGGATAACTATGACATATATGGAGCCCGGGTGACGCCTGATGGTGTTGTCCTTGACACTCAGGGGATTTTCTTATTTACTGCGGGAAATGACCAGACTTATCCCAAGGTTGCTTTTGATGGCACAAACTATCTGGTTGTCTGGCAGGACAACTGGTGGGGAAACTGGAACATCACCGCGGCAAGAGTAACTAAAGAGGGTTATGTCCTTGATACATTTTCCATCTGTGTTGCTCCTGGTGAGCAGTCTTCTCCGGCGGTTTTGTTTGATGGGACAAACTATATTGTGATGTGGCAGGACAACCGCAGTGGCAGTTTTGACATTTGGGGTGCCCGGGTGAGTCCGCAAGGTGTTATTCTTGACAAAGGACCGGTGGTGGTCCAGGAGGGTGACCAGCAATATCCGGCACTGGCGCAAGGGCAAGGCAGTCAGAGGTTATTGGTCTATCAGGGTTGGACAGGAAAGGTGGATGGCAAGACCTATAACACCTATCGCATCTGGGGCAAATTAAACCCGAATGTGGGGGTTGAGGAACGCTCTCAGCCAACGGCTAAAGGCTCACGGCTAAACGCAACAATTGTCCGCAATGTGCTGAAGTTAGGGACGGAAGACGGAAGACGGAAGACGGAAGACGGTCATCGGTCTTCGGTCCTCCTTGACATCTCCGGTCGCAAGGTATTTGAACTTAACCCCGGTGAAAATAACATCCGCCATCTTGCACCGGGCGTTTATTTCATAAGAAGCGAGGCATCTATAGAGAGAAAGATTGTAATTACAAAGTAGTTATTGTTTAGTATCAAACCCAAAGGTAGTTGCACAGCGACCTGCCCGAATCGGGCAATTTGCCCTACATTCTCTCAACCTTAACCTTCCTGAGTGGCTTCACAAGATAAGAGAAAGTTGGCAATAACCTGGGCGCCGGTGATGGGATGTTTCTGCCAGCCGGCGTAAGCCATTTCTCTTAACTTGCCATTCTGGCGTAATGCGCTTAGCGTAGAACCAAACTCTTCAGCACGGGTCAAAGGCAAACAGACACCTTGATTTAAGGCAAACTCAAAATTCTCTTTTGCAAAAGGTCCGATGTGAGGTAAAAGGGCAAACATCGGTAAACCAAGCCCCACAGCCCAGTTGGTTCGCTCGTGAGCAGCAGCAACAAATAGGTCAATCTGGGAAAAGAGTTCCGAGGTCTTCTGGTTCTCCTCCTGCCTGGAGTTAAAGGTTAGCGCCTGCGGCAGGAACCTTGCCCTTCTTCTATCAACACCGGCAAAGATTATCACATTATGCCCGACCTGCCGGGCAGAACTTGCCGCAAGAGCAATCGCCTTGAGATGAGGCTTGGGATAGGCACCAGAGGTAAAGAAGGCAACATTCAAAGGCTCTTTTGACTGGAATCTTTTTAACCGGCTTAAAAAAGATGTTTCAGCAACAGGAATCAGTTCCGGTTCAATCACCAGACCAGTTACTAATAACGCCTCCTGCCTGACGCCCGCCTTCAGAAGGCATTTTGCGGTCTTTTCTATAGGAACGAAGATGCGCCAGGCATTTACCACAGCGGCGATGGGCGGTGCAGCAATCTCACCGTGCAGATAGGCGACCTGGAATTGGGGGGAAAGGAGATGAGCAAGTAGGGGATGGTCAACTAATACGACACCTTTGTGGTCCGCAATGCGACGAACAAAACCACCTTTAAGAAGAAAAAGTTCTAATTTTCCCGGACGCCTTCGCGCCCGGCTGAGATTGTAAAAACAGGTAAAAAAACCTCCTTTGCCTCCCATCCGATAAAAAAATCGCCCCAGACTCCAGCCCAATCCCGAAGCCGAGAATCTTGGCACATC
The DNA here is from genome assembly GCA_039801225.1 of Caldifarciminota bacterium. GTDB lineage: Bacteria > Hydrothermota > Tepidihabitantia > Tepidihabitantales > Tepidihabitantaceae > JBDRUH01. The sequence continues at coordinate 3,725 of JBDRUH010000049.1, read as the reverse complement.
TTTAAGATAGTAAAGCACCGAGTCAAGATACTGGGGATGCCCGCGCCCAATTTCACTGCCGATGGCAATAATATCTCTTTTGTTATCAGCCAACAGGAAAGGATAATAAAAAAGCGAAATTGGTCAAAACCGATGCCGGGGCAACTTAAAAACCTGACTTTCTTGACAGGCAAAAGTTAAAATTTAGGATAGGAGAGTGTTTCCCGTCCTTTTAAGAATCGGCAATTTGCAACTTTACTCCTACGGGGTGATGCTATTTATATCCTTTGTCTTGGGCATCTATCTTGTGGAGCAGAGGGCAAGGCGATTTGGCGTTGACCCGAAGAAGATTACCGACCTGGCGCTATGGGTTCTTCTGGCGGTGGTCTTAGGTTCAAGGCTTTTCTATGTTGCATTTCACTGGTCTGAATTCAAACACAACCAGATTGACATCATCCGCTTCTGGGGCAATCCACCCGGACTTTCCGGGCTTATGTTCTATGGCGGGTTTCTTGGCGCTTTTATCGCCGGACTAATATTTGTCTGGGTTAACCGACTACCTTTGGTCAGACTTCTTGATGCGGTGGCGCCGGCGATAGTCTTGGGTGAGGGGTTCACCCGCATCGGCTGTTTTCTCAATGGCTGTTGCTTTGGTAAACCAACCAACTCTTTTCTTGGCGTTCTTTTCCCACCCAACTCGCCGGCTGGTGCTCAGTTTCCCAATCAGCCGATTCATCCCACACAACTTTACTCTTCGCTTGCCGGCTTTGTCCTTTTTGGCTTGGCGCTTTTATTGGAACGAAAGAAAAGCAAACCGGGTGTCCTTTTCGCCATCATTCTCATCCTTTACTCCCTTTTTCGGTTCGGGATTGATTTTGTCCGGTATTATGAGAATGCGGCAAATTTCTGGGGAAATCAGGTCGTCGCTCTGTCTCTTGCCCTTCTCGGGGTTATCCTCCTCATTATTTTCCTTAGGCGAAGCCGATAGGGTTTGAAACTACGAACTAAAAACTATAAACCCAAAACTACCTACTCCGGCTGGCTTAAGTTTCTTTTGCGCTCCATTACCAACTTCCTTTTCCCGCCACTCTGCTTTGGTTGTAATGAAGAAATTGAAGAAGGACTAATTTGTGAATCCTGTCGGCTTTTACTCTTTACCAGCGAACTTGATGTCTGCCGGCGCTGCGGTCGTCCCTGTCTGCCGGATCATTGGGTGTGTGGAAGGTGCCAAATACCAATCGCGCTTTCCCGGGTGCGGGCAGTAGGTCTCTATCGTCCGCCGATTTCCGAACTCATTCAGGCGCTGAAATATCAGCAAAAAACTGCACTTGTTTCTATCTTAGGCGCTGCATTGGCGCTTTTATTAGAACAGGACAGTCAGTTAAAAAGCGCCGATGGAATATGTGCTGTGCCACTCCATCCGGCAAGGTTGCGGGAAAGGGGATATAATCAGGCCCATCTTTTAGCCAGGGAAGTGGCAGAAGTAACCCAAATTCCGCTTCTTGACCCGTTGATCCGAATAAGGAATACCAAGAGCCAGACCGATATGAAGAATGAAAAGGCACGGATGGAAAATGTTTTTGATGCATTTGCAGTAAAATCCGGAGTAAAATTCAGGGGTGAACGGCTGATTTTAGTGGACGATGTGATGACCACCGGAGCAACCATCTCTGCTGCGGCCAAGGAGTTACGCGGGGCAGGTGCCGGTGAGATTATGGGATTGGTTCTGGCCGCGGCAATTTATTAGAAAGATAAACAGTAAGGCTATCGCGCAACGCTTGAAAAAGAGGTAGATGAGCAAGTTTTACCGCACCAACTCGCGGCGGGTTGAGACGAAGCGGATTGACTGGTGAGCCATACTTCCGCACCTCATAGTGAAGATGGGGACCGGTGGAAAGCCCGGTTGAACCAACATAGCCAATTATCTGCCCCTGGGTCACCGGGGCGCCCGGCTTTATTCCTTTACCAAATCGGCTGAGATGACCATATCGGCTCTCAAAACCATCCCGGTGACCCACCCTAACCAGGCGACCATAACCTCCGGACCAACCAGCCGAGATAACTCTACCATCAGCAACACAGGACACCGGTGTGCCAATAGGTGCCGCATAGTCAATCCCCTGATGAGGACAGCGGATATGCCTAATCGGGTGAAACCTATTGCCAAAAAAGGAAGAGATACGGGAAAAGCGCAAGGGAGACCTGAGGAATGTCTTCCGCATTGAAAGCCCTTCAGGGTTATAGTAATCAGTTTTGCCCTCCGGGTCGGTGAAACGAAAAGCGGTAAACTCGCCGACAACGCCTTTATAGCGGGCGGCAATGATTGGCGTATAACCGACAAACACCGAGTCGGCGAACTTCTTTGAGACCAGAATAACAAAAGAGTCACCCGGTTGAGTTTCTGAGAAGAAGTCTATCTCCCAGTCAAAGATTTCGGTATAGGCGGCAACGAGAGATGGCTTCTCCCCTTTATCTATCATCGCCTGATAAAGGGAACTGAGGATATGCCCCTGAATAAGAGCCGGAACAACAGTAACCGGCTGAGAAATGAGCGATACCCGACATTCTAAAGAGTCAATATCCACTTGATAGGTTGAGTCGTAACTGTGCCAGTAGTGAAGTCGGAAAAGGGTGTCACCACGATAGAACAGAATCAGGCTGTCGCCCGGGCGCATCTGGCGAAAGTTGAACCCGAACTGGCGGAGTGCGTCGAGCGTCCGCTCGGCAATTGTTTTAGGGACACCACTCCGGTTGAAAAGGAAGGGCATAATCTCATCCGGTTGCACACCAAATCTTTTTGTAGTTATGTTCGGCGCCCCTATCTGGGTAGAGGGATACTGCTGTTTTTTCTCTTTTTTCTGACAGTGAAATAAAAGCCCAATCAGTGTCAGCCCAATAATGGGATGGTGAATTCTGAGCATAATAATATCATACCATAGAACTGCCCCGGTTCAAATTAAAATAGCCTTTGACCGGCGCATTCAGCACAGGTAAGAGTATTGACTTTAAACTGTTAAGGTAATAAAATGAGATAATGCGTATTGGATTACCTCGGGCGCTTCTCTATTATCGTTATGGCAGGTTCTGGGAATGTTTTCTTAAAGGGTTAGGCGCTGAGGTGGTGGTAAGCCGGAAAACTGATGAATCCCTGCTGAATAAGGGTGTCGGCTGTGTCTCCAGTGAGGTGTGCCTGCCCATTAAAATTGTTGCTGGGCATCTCTTAGAACTGGCTGGAGAGGTTGATGCTATCTTCTTTCCAAGAATTGTCTGGATGCAGGAGAAACTTTACGCCTGCCCAAAGATGATTGGTATTGTGGACATCGCCCGAATGCTCATCGGTGACCGGGTTCGGCTGATCGCGCCAGCGATTAAAGGGAATTTTGTTACCGCCCATCTAATAGCCGGTCTTAAGATTAATCCTAATCCTATCGTAGTTTGGCAGGCGTTCCAACAAGCCAAGAAGAAGTTAAGCGAATCCCGAAGCCAAAAGCATGCCCCGAGCGACCAGACCCGAATCGGGCACTTCGGTCGGCAGGGCGGAGCCGAGGGGCCAAAACAGGTTGGGCTTATCGGTCATTTTTATAACATTCAGGAGGATTTTATCTCCCGGGCAATAATTGAAACTTTCAAAGAGAATGGCTATCAGATAATCACCAAGGAGGAGTTGCCTCAGAATGTGCTTTTGAATAAGAAAGGGTTTGCCAGCAAAATCCGCTGGGTTTACGAACGGGAACTCTACAATGCGT
>JBDRUH010000048.1:0-12178 GCA_039801225.1 Caldifarciminota bacterium | reverse complement strand
TACCTTTTGAATTATCTCCGGATAAAAGGCAGATTTTATACCGGTTATCTTCGCTACAGTTTCCCGCTTAATGGCATCGGTGCTGGTGTTGCCGCACCGGAAATCATTTCTACTGAGAGATTCAGCCTGGGGTTAACTGCCGATTTCTGGCAACAGCAGTTTTACGGCCGCGGTGGCGCTCTCAGTGCCACGATCAACTTCAATCTCACCCGCAACTGGCAGATAACTGCCACTGCCGGCTGGAAAACCCCGGGCTACATCATCGGAAAAACGACCGCTCCGGGCTTCACCGCTACCACAGGATTAAGTTATATTCGGCACTGATACAGGAGCGGCAGCCAGTTATTTACTAAAGGAAACCGGCTAACGGCACACAGTGGAGAAGGGGTTGGTTTGCGGAGCCTGCCCCGAGCCCGAATTTTGGGACAAGTCAAAAGCCAAAATCTAAAAGCCAAAACGAAGAATCCGGGAATTTTGATATTCAAGATTTAACTTTAGAGATTTGACTTTTGAATTGAATACAAAGGATTCCTCGGCAAGCTCGGAATGACGGAGCCGAGGAGCTCGCAATGACCGCGGGTGAGGAGCGGTGAGCGGTTGACTTCTCTCACTATCTCAATATCATCTTAAATGATGGCGGTTGTCCTGACATTGCTTCAACTCATTGGGGTGCCCACCACACTCATTCCGCCACCATTCTCTCACACCCTGGGATTCAACCGCATCAGCCCGTTTTATATCAGTATGGTTCTTGGTAATGATTTCCGTATTGATAATCCCCAGGGGCTCGCCTGCGCCAAAATGAAAGAGGAGGAGGACACCACCACCTGGCGGGATGATGCCCTTCTCACCCTCTTTGCGGTAAACTCTGGGACCGGTCAGATATTGTATAACATAAAACTTCACCGCCTCCGGGTATTTGGCACTCAGGGTAGCGGTATCGGTCAGTTCAAAAACCCCTACGGAATCGCCTGTAATGAAGCCGGCGATGTGTTTGTTGCCGACCGGGATAACAACCGCCTGGTCCGATTGCGTTATACCAACGGTGAACTGAGATGGGTGGCGGTGGTTGATTCTAACCTCAATCTTCCTTATGATGTTACAATGGACTCCAAAGGCTATGTTTATGTAACCGACAATCAACTTGGGGTGGTGGCTTATTCACCCGAGGGCACTCGCCAGACTGTTTGTTCCGGACTGGAAAATCCCACCGCCATCGCCATCCTTGACCATTCTGCCCAGTTCAACGAGACCGGACAGGACCTTTTCGTAGTTGTTGACCGGTCGGGTATGAGAATAAACCAGCTCTCCCTTTCCGGTGAGATTAAACGCACAATTGACTGCCGGCGAATAGGCTTGGATAGCGCCGACTTTGCCTACTGCGCCTTTGACCGGCACGGTAATCTCTATGTAACCGACCGGCTCAACTCTCAGATTCACATCTTTGACCCCGCTCTGAAATACATCACCTCTTTCGGGCGGGGTCCATCTGGCAGTGCTGATGAACCGGTTTTCAACTCACCCCGAGGAATTGCCATCGGCAGAAAGTTCGGTCAGGTTTTTATCAGCGAGGCTGATGGCGGTCAATACTACCTTATTGCTTTAGACGGCTATCTTATCGGCTGTTTTCCTGAGGTGTTTAACTCTGAGCGCCCCGGGACAACCATCGCCCTGTACCTCACCCAGCGCGCCGAGATCGTCATTGAAATAACCGATACCCTCAAAAATTTAGTCCGTAACCTTACCCCAGTGCATCAGCAGGGACCGGGTGAGGTGCTCATCGCCTGGGATGGCAGGAACAATCAGGGTGAGTTTGTGCCCGCAGGTGAATATACTATCAATATTACCCTTCGTCCGACCTATTCTCATCCCAGATACACGATGAAAAAACAACTTACCACCCGGGTGAGAAAACTACCCGGATAAATGGGAGGAAATTTATGGAACTGAGAATAAGCCAAAAGCCAAAAGCCAAAAAGAAAATTTTGCATTTTGAGTTGTTCTATTTCATTTTGCCCTTTGCCCTGTTTTCAATAGCACTGGCAACAAAATATTCTGGTGACTTTGAAGAACTGGGTACATCAGCCCGGGCGCTCGGTATGGGTGGCGCAGTTGTATCAGCAAGCACCGACCCCAGCGCCATTTATTACAACCCGGCGCTGTGCGCCCGTTTGCCGCGCCCCTCGGCTCTTTTGATGCACTCCGAGGACTTCTCTGGCTTGGTAAAACACAACTTCTTAGGTATCACATTTCCCAAAGAAAATCAGTCCTTCGGATTTGCCCTCTTACACAACGGCATTCCAGGGATAAAACTCACCAAACTGCCCGATACTCTTGATACTCTCCCGAGCGACACCAACCGTCCCTATGTTTATCGCACCGTCAACGCCAATCAATTGATTTGCTACTTCAACTATTCCCGCATCATCTCTTCAATTTTTGGTTTTGGGGGAAATGGTAAAATAATTTACCAGAACCTGGGTGGCACCGCATCCTGTTTCGGTATGGGGCTTGATTTTGGGGTTATCGCCTCACCGCTAAAAGATATAACTATTGGTCTCCGGGTGCGCAATTTGAGCACCGCGCCATTGCTTTGGTCCACCGGCACTAAAGAACTCATTACCCCCCGTGCCGCATTCGGTGTAAGCAAACTTTTCTCTCTGGGTAGAGACCGTGTCCAAATAGCTTTTGAAGCCGAGGGGGCGTTTGAGGAAAAAGATTTTAATCCCAATATAGGTTTGGAATATGCATTTCGGAATCTCCTCTTTGCCCGGGTAGGAGTTTACCGGCAAAACCTCAGTTTCGGGCTGGGCTTTCGGTTCAAACGGTTCCACATAGACTATGGCTATGCTAGTGGCGTGGCACCAGAGGCAAGAGAACTGGGTAGCCCGCAACAGATTTCCGGGGGTGTGGAGTTTTAGGTCCCGAATTAGGGCGGAAATTGGTGCATCTGACCGCCCTCCTTATTCCTATCGCCTATTACACAATACCCTCTCGCGCCCTTTCCCTGATTCTGATGGCATTAGCCACCACCATATTCCTTCTGGTTGACCTGCTCCGGTTGCGCCTTAACCCGATCAAAAACATATTTATCATACTTTTCGGCTCCCTCTTGCGTCGTCGCGAGTTCACCTCGCTAACCGGTGGTAGTTATCTGATGGTCGCCTCCCTTTTCTCAATGTTAATCTTTGGTGGTAATAAGGGGGTATTCATCGCTGCCATATCCTTTCTGGCGATCGGTGATACCGTTGCCGCAATTGTCGGGCTATCGTTCGGGAAAATCAAAGTGTTCCGCAAAACCCTGGAAGGAACCATTGCCGGGCTCATTACCGGTATCGGCATCGCTTATATTGTCTCAATTCTCCCTGATATTGACTTGCCTTTTATAGTTGGTATGATTGGTGCCATCGCCGCATCGGTGGTGGAGGCTTTGCCATTTGAAATCAACGACAATGTTGTCGTGCCACTTTTTTCCGGAACGGTGATGATGATCGCCCTGCAAATCCTCCGCTAACCGGTCAGGATAATGCGGAACGCACTCTGCGTCTGAAAGGAACGCAAACCTGAAGTTTGCTCTAAGTTGGACGGGTGATGTAGGGCAAGGCTTTAGCCTTGCTTTTCCGAAACTAAACCTGAAGGTTTGCCCTACAGACCTCGTCTTCTGTTGAAGTGGGTGAAGATAATTAAATTTTTAACAGGAGGCAAAAATGAAACGGCAAAATACTAAAGTAAAAATTAAAATTGCTATATTGCACCTCGCATTTTGCGTTTTCGCCTATGCCACCTTGCCGGCATTAGATACCCTCTATTTCTACTACGCCGAACAGGACTACGCCCACGCCTATTCCCTTTTGACTCAGCTTAATAACCGGGTCGCCAGCCCGCAAGAAAAATTCCTTATCCGGCTGGAATTGGGTGACTATTACTTAGACAAAGCGAATAATTATCCTAAAGCAGAATCCATCTATCAGCAATTGCTCCTCGATTTTTCCAAACACCCCCGCACACCTGAGGTGCTCTATCGCTTGGCATTGAGTCAGGAAATGCAGGAAAAGTTTCTGGATGCGGCAAAGAGTTATGAGGAGTTGGCGACTCATTACTTCAAATCCGCTTATGGTCAGGAGGCGCTGGAGGCGATTGAACGCTGTTTTAAGAAAAACTATCAAGACCGTGTTGCCTATGTCAACGGCTACCCGATCACCCGTATTGAACTTGACGACCGCATAAGTCGCAACCCTGCCGCCTACGAACCCTTCAGCAAAAAACAGGAACTTTTGGACACAATGATCAACAACCGTCTGCTCTATGAAGCGGCGGTTGCCTCTAATCTTAGTTCCGACCCCCAAATTGCCGGTAACTTAAAAGACACCCGCAACCGAGCGATGTTTCAGATATGGTATGAACGCTATGTCACCAGTAATGCCGAACCCAGTGAAAAGGAGCTGCGCGGCTATTACAAAAAGAACCGGTCTAAATACATTACTCCGGAAAAGGTCCACGCCTATCAACTCATCGTAACCAACAAACCCCTTGCCGACTCCCTGCGTACCATTTTGATTGCCGACACCAGTAAATGGGACACGATTGTCAAACTCTACTCCATCGCTCCGGACAAGGAGCGCGGCGGTGATATGGGACTTTTTGCCCGCGGCGTCCAGCCCGAGAAGATAGAAAAAGTTGCGTTCAAAATGAAACCGGGTGAGATCAGTTTACCTATCGCCCTCAAAGACACCTTTGTTATTCTCCGAGTTACGGAAAAAAAGCCCCGCACGGTAAAAAATTTTGGCGAAGTTAAGAACCAGATTGCAATAGAATTGCGCCAGACACGCACCAATCAGCTCTACGAACAAGAAATCGCCCGGCTGAAGAAACTAAACACCATCCAACAGGATACCCTGGCGATTGATCAGAATCGTGAGACTTTGGCGGTCGTCAATGGAATTCCGATTACCCGCGCCCAGCTGGAAGAGCGGCTCAATGCCATTCCTCCCTTCTTCCGCGGGCAGTTTGAAACCCCGGAGGGCAAACGGCGTATCCTTGACCAGTTAATCACTGAGAAACTACTGCTCAAGGTTTGCGAAAAGGAAAAACTCTGGCTCAGTAACCGGGTGTTTGAGCAGTTACTCACCCGACGCGTTACCCTTCTCGTTGACCTCTATCGGCGCCGCCAGACTACGGAAAAGGTCAAACTTGACTCTGCCACCCTGTACGCCGAATACAAAAGGACGATTAACGACTATAAAGAGCCAACCCGGGTCCGCTGTCGGGAACTGATTGTCAAGAGTAAAAAACGGGGTGAGCAGATTCGCAACTGGGCGGTTAGCGGCAAGATTCCGGCGCTGGTTGATGGTGTGGTATTATTTATCCCGGAGCAGGAAAATGTCCAAGAGGTTGCCAACCTTTTCCATCAGATCACCAACACCGACTCCTTTGTCGCCCTTGGCTGTCTTGCCGGCTACCCGGCTCGCCTTCCTAATGTTTTAGTGAAAAATATCGGTGGTAAAGATGTCCCCGACCTCTCTCAAGCCGCCTCGCTTGTCGGACCATTTGTTCAATCAAGATTTTACAGTTTCGCCTTCTCTGATCTCTCTCTTGAAGACCTGCTCTATCAGCCTCAGCCAATCGCCATCCAGACCTGGGATGATTTAACCCGTCTCCTTCCGCCTGATGTTAAACCCGACTCCAGCCGACTTGGCACCTATTGCCAACTGGTCAAAACCCTGCCGTTAACATTTACTAAGAGTCTTTTCCAACTCAACGCCGGTGATGTCAGCGCACCCTATCCTATTCCCGGCGGCCACCTCGTCGTCAAAATCACCCGCAAAGACACCACCCAGAAAGCCGACTTTGCCGAACTAATCCGCCGTTTCTCTGCCGGAGGCAGTAAATGGGCGGGCGGTGAACTCTCCCTAACACCTGATGACAAATCCCGGGACCCCAAAATTGTCCGTGCCGCCTACAGTCTGAGCAAAGGAAGCATCTCTCCGGTCATAAAAATCAATGATACAACCTACACCATCCTCAAAATAGAGGAGAAAAAGCCGGCATATACCCGTTCCTTTAGCGAGGTTAGGAGCAAGATTGAAACCCGACTTCGCCGGGAAAAGGAAAAACAGCTCTACGATGAACTGATAAAGAACCTCCGGGCACAGGCAAAGATTGAAATCCTTATGAAAGAGGAGGACTTCAAGACCGAAGAGTCGGAGACCGGACCTGAAGAGAAATAAGAAAAATAGCTAACAAAAGGGGCGGTTCAACAACCGCCCCTTTACTTAATCGGGAAAAGGCTTTTAAACCGCCCGACGCTCCCGGTTAATTATAAGAACCGAACGGTTAGCCAGAACCTCCCAGACAACACCGGCTAAGTTTTCAAAAGGGTAGGTGGCAAGAAGCCGAACCAGTTTTCCTTTTCCAAACCACAGTCGGATGGGCTTTTTTTCTTTTTCATTGAACCATGAGGCAGCCACGACAAAATTGGGCGACATTAAAGAGAAGGAAAGCGTTCCTTCATCCGGGGTTGTTGAGAAAAGAGCGTAAACCGACTCTACTGGCGCTTCTGCCCGAAATTGGTTTAGAATATGCATAAAAAAAGTTTCACTCGGTGCCGGACCATCAGGATACCTTCCACCTAAGTTCAGCCTTTCCGGATGTTCAATATGACCGATATGACAGAATGCCCAGGCTTCACCCGCCTCGCGCCTGACAAATGGCTGAACGGTTCTTGGAGTGAGCTTCTCGTCTGTATTATGGAAATAGAGCATCGCCATATCAGTGCGGATTTCTTTCATTTGATTGAACTCTTCGCCTTCTTTTCGGGAATGGTGTGAGCGAATTGTTTCCAGCCGGTTGCCATAGCAATAGGCAACTCCCCAGCCACCTTCAACCCCGGCAGTTTCTGGGTTGTTGAGGATAGAAAGGAGCCATTCCATTGTAAACTTTCCTGCTGCGGCTAAAAATACCGGCATAAAATTAGGTTGAAGTGGAGGTGGAGAAAAAAACGAAAGAAGGCATCTTTCTTGGTTATTTTAAGGCAATGGTGATGCCAAATCGGTCTGGACCGATGTTCAGTTTCATCTCTTTATCAAATCCGAACATCTGTGCCGAAACATAGGCGTCAGCCATGGAAAAGACCACCGTTGCCAATGTCCACCAAAGAAATGCGGTTCGTCTGTCGCGATATGCGGAATAAGCGGCAGTGTCTCCCCTCTCTAGCGCATCTTGCGCCTTGAGATGCTCGCGATAGGAGATATAGCCCAGTGCGACCTCGGTCGGCGCGATCAGCGCCGCCTTAAAGTAGTTTTTGGTGTATATCTGACCACCCCCGGGAATAAGAAAGGAAAGAAGAACCGCTTTACCTGGTGACTTTGCTCCTACACTCTTTGGCAGTGAATCTACAGTGGCCAAGGACTCTGCCGCAGGAGTTTGACCAAAAAATAATAACAATAAACTTAAAACTAAACTCATCTAACGCGGACCGTAATCTCAACCCGACGGTTCATCAACTGGGCATCGGTAGCAGTTTTGGGAACTGCCGGTCTGTTATCTGCCGCCCCAACCACCAAAATCCGCTCTGCAGGCACTCCCAAGGATATCAGGGTCCGGGCAGCCGCCGCAGCCGCAGATGCCGAAAACTCCCAACCGGTCGGCCAGGATAACAAAGCAGGTGACCTTTTGGACTCGGTGTGTCCGATCACCTCAATTACACCTGAGGTTGACCGCAACTGGGGCACCATATCGCGTAACCGTGCCTCGCCATCTCGCGAAACTTTTAAACTCTCTGCGCTCTCAAACAGTTCGTCAAAGCGAAAGGTTCGGGAAAAAAGCGTATCGGTTCCTTCAGTTGAACGCCTCAGGCTATCGGTTAGTTCGGCGACTCGCTGGGTCCACATTTTAATCTCCTGCTCCAACCGGGAAATCTTAGCCTCCTTAGAAAGATAACTGAAGTTATAGAACAGAAGTCCAACGATACAAAGGAGTAAAAAAAATATCCAGCCTAAGGCGTTTAAAAAACCTTTCATTACCACCTCCCTTACCGATTTTGGGACTTGGGGATTTTGGTCTCGGGCATTGAACTGAGTTGTCTTTCCAGCCGCTCCAGGCGGGCGGCAAATTCTGCCCGGCGCTCTTCGTCCCTTTCAATAACCTCCCTTTTTGCCCGGCTGAGAAAATCGGCGTTGTTTAGCCTATTGTCAATCTCAAAAATCAGTCGCCGCAAATCTTCCGCCTCACAACTCAGTCGGCTGAGTTCCTTTTGGACATCAACAACCCCGGCAAGGGGAATGTAAACTTCACCATCAGCAAACACAATCACCGAGGAGGAGGGCGGGCGGATGGAACTAAAACTTATTTTAGAGACCTTCGCCAGTTCCTTAATAAGTATCTCCTCCTTCTTAAGGAATGCGGCAAACCGTTCATTTTGGGTGTTGACGACACATTCAACTGGACTTTTTACCGGCACCCGCATCTCGGCACGAACCTGGCGGACCTCACTTATCAATTCTCGCATTCGCTCCATTAAATCAACATCCTCTTCTTTGCCGGGAAAAGGACCGGGCCAGGAGGACTCAAGGATTGAACCATTGCCCAGTCGCAGCCGGTGCCAGAGTTCCTCGGTAATAAAGGGTATTATCGGATGGAGCAGTTGCAAAGTCGCCCGAAAGAGAGAAATGAGCACCTGACGAACAACCGGTTCATTTGCCTTCAGACGGGATTTAATAAACTCCAGATACCAGTCACACAGGTCATGCCAGAAAAAGTCGTAAAGCGCCTGGGCGACTGAGGCAAATGTATACTGGTCAAGCCCCTTGTTCACCTTCTCTAAGGTTTGATTGAACCTTTGCAAAATCCAGTTATCCACCGGGCTCAAATCTTCAATCGGTAAATTAGATTCACCACCCGTAATAAATGGCGCTATCAACCGACCGGCATTCCAGATTTTATTGGTAAAGTTCCTGCCCAGTTCAAAACGCTCATTCCAGAGCCGGTAACTCTGGGACTGACTCTCCAGATAGGCGATGGTGAACCGGCAGGCATCGGTGCCGTATTTATCAATTATCAGTAGCGGGTCAACCCCAACACCCTTAGACCGGCTCATTCGGGCACCGCTGCGGTCAAGAACTGTAGAATGGATATAAACATCGGTAAACGGAATTCTGCCGGTAAACTCTATACTGGAAAATATCATCCGCGCCTCCCAGCGGAAGATAATATCCGGGTCGGTGGTAAGGAAATCGGTTGGGAAAAATGTCCGATAGTCAACGGTCTCTTCTGGCCAGCCCATTGTGGCAAAAGGCCAGAGCGCCGAAGAGAACCAGGTATCAAGCACATCCTCATCCTGCCGCAGATTTTGGGAATGGCACTTCGGGCACTCGCTCGGGTCCTCTCGGGCAACAATCGTCTCCCCACACTCACAATACCAAACCGGAATCCGGTGCCCCCACCACAACTGCCTTGAGATACACCAGTCCTTCACCTTACCCATCCACTCCAGATAAACCTTGGTCCAGCGCTCGGGATAGAACCGAACCTTACCCTGTTCCACCACCTTAATTGCCGGTTCTGCCAGGGGCTTCATCTTAACAAACCACTGCTCACTTGCCAAAGGCTCAATCACCGTGCCGCAGCGGTCACAGATACCTACCGCATGGGAATAGTCTTCAATCTTCTCTAAGAGACCCTGTGCCTTTAAATCCTCAACCACCGCCTGGCGACACTCCTCTCTGGTCATTCCCTGATATTTTTTAGGGGCAAAACTGGTCATCCGGGCATCTTCACCAATCACCTTGATACGGTCAAGGCTATGCCGTTCGCCAATCTCAAAGTCAACCGGGTCGTGTGCCGGCGTAACCTTAACCGCACCGGTGCCAAACTCCATCTCCACCGCGGGATCGGCAATAATCGGTATCTGCCTTTCGGTCAAAGGTAGTAAGACCTTCTTGCCAATCAGGTTCCGGTAACGTTCGTCATTAGGATTAACCGCCACCGCGGTATCGCCCAGCATCGTCTCCGGTCGGGTTGTCGCCACCACCACGAACTGCCCCTTGTCCGCCAAAAGCGGATAGCGAATATACCAGAGAAACGACCGTTCATCCTTATCCTTGACCTCTAAGTCGGAAAGGGCGGTGAGGCAGCGCGGACACCAGTTAACAATTCTCAACCCCCGATAAATCAGCCCTTTCTCATAATAACGAACAAAAGCCTCGCGCACCGCTCGGGCACACACCTCATCCAAGGTGAACCGAAACCGACTCCAGTCCAGACAGCAACCCAACCGGCGTAACTGCTTAACAATCTCCTGACCGTATTTCTCCTTCCACTCCCAGGCACGCTTGAGAAACTCCTCCCGACCTAAATCAAATCGGGTCTTTCCCTCCCTGGCGAGCATCTGCTCAACCTTCACCTGGGTGCCGATGCCGGCGTGGTCGGTCCCTGGCAGCCAGAGCGTCTCATACCCCTGCATCTTCTTCCGCCGGATAAGAATGTCCGGCAAAGTATTGTCCAGGGCATGCCCCATATGCAGTGAGCCGGTAACATTGGGCGGCGGAATGACAATGGAAAACTTCGGCTTAGGCGAATCGGGATTGGCGGTGAAGAACCCCTTCTCCTCCCAGAACCGATACCACTTCTCCTCAACCGGCTTCGGGTCGTAACGGGTGGGAAAATCGTTCAACTTCTCTTGAAACATTAACGCTATTATAGAAAAACTGCAAGGGTGGTCAATTATTTAGTTTTTAGTTCTTAATTTCCGCTCTTCTGTTATTACCTAATTGATTCGGTTTAATATCAGGTTACCCCTCCAAGCATCATCATATATTGCTTTTTCCCGAACTAATATTACAATAAAACTGTTGTGATTTTGATATACTTCATCTTATTATCAGGTTTAAATCTTTCTTATACACCAGTCAAGGCAAACATCGGCTATTCCATTCAGCGACATACCATCGCTAATTTCTCGGTGAGTAATTTGGGTCTATCAACCGATGCCTTTTCGCTCGGTGTATCATTGTTTGGCGTTGAGAATTTCTTTAAAGAACAAAAAGAAGGGAAAATTGAATGTCCTTATTCCTGGACAAAAGAATCTTTAGATTTGGTAATTCGCTATAGATTTCCATTCTCCTTTTTTACCCTTTACGGAGAAATTTATCCACTAAAAAGGATTCCGCTATATTTGAAATTAGAAGGCTCCTTATGGGCGAAAGAGAATGTTGACAATTGGTATGAAGCAATCCCGATAGACATCCCCAGGCATATCTGGTATGAATATATCGTGTATGAATTGTTCCCGTCTCAATATGGAAAAGTCTCTTTAGGGGTTGTGCCTGTGCGATTAATAAACTCCGATATTGTTGCCGAAATAGGTTATATGAATATTAAATATCCTAAAATTGGGGTTAAAGAGATAAAGACCTCGTATAACCAATTTTACTTCTCGGTAGGCACAAAATTTCTCAACAAAAAATCGGCTGACGCCCCTCCCTGGGAGACAGTTATTGCCACTGGCATTGATGCGACAACAATGAGTATCTTTGCCTTGGGTTCACCTTATCTTGAAAGTTATGTCAAAGACTGGCAATTGATTGCACTCGGTTCCTTAGGCACTCTGTCTGGTGCCATTTTTGGTTACTATCAAAATATACTGAAAAATGAATGGGCAAAACTGGGCTACGATGAAAACACTCCGGAATTGTGGAAAAAAGCCTGTGTGGGAGTAGCAAGCGGGACATTCTACGGATTAACAATGATTGTCGGATATAGTTTTATAACTCGGGACTGGCCCCACGCTGGGGACTATATGGCTCGCGACCTTACTTTTCTGGCTTTACTTTCCTTAGGCTCATTAGGACACATTGCCACAAGTTTGATATTCTAAATTGTTCGATTATGATTCTATATCGGTAACGGGAATAGCGAAAAAAACTTGAACCCCTTGGTCTCAAGGTAAACCCGCGCAAAGGTTGCCTTGAGCCGATTGAACTGATGTTACTATGACAGTCTGCTCATGCTTGAGACCATGATAGATTCGGTTACAATTTTTATAGATAGAATAGAAATGACAAAACTGACCAGTTTATTTGACCCGAGCAAGAATCCCCTTCTCTCCAATCTCCGAATATGCCAATGGTTGAAATCCTTTACGGCAGAAATAATACCCAGCGCTTGATAACGCTGCTCGGGT
>JBDRUH010000047.1:0-12601 GCA_039801225.1 Caldifarciminota bacterium | reverse complement strand
AAACATTTTGGATTTAGAACATTTGTGCTTTGAACTTGTTTAGAATTTAGAGTTTCTCATAATGAGGGGATTGCTTCGTCGCTTTTTCTTCTCGCAATGACGCTCATTTTCCGTATTCAAGCCTGAGGGTAGTGCCTTTTAAGGAACGGATTGGACTACGCCAACACGATAGGGCTCATTTGACTCTTTAGGAATAATGGATATTTTTAAATCAGTAATGCGGTTTGGCTTCCACATATCTATTGCCGGCGGCTTTGCCAAAGTTCGGGAAAGGGCGGAGGCACTGGGATGCGAGTCAATTCAACTGTTCACCAGAACGCCGAGAGGCTGGGGTGCGGCAAAATTGGATGAAAAAGATGTGGTTGAGTTCAAGAAGGATATCAAAGAATCGGAAATTAGCCCGGTTTTTGCCCATGCACCCTATCTGCCCAATCTTGCCGCTCTTGACCCGGTATTAAAAAAACGCTCAATAGAGACGATAACTGAAGAACTGCGGCGATGTGCAATTTTGGGGATTGATTTTTTGGTTGTCCATGTAGGTAAGGCAATGGGCGATGATGAAAGCACCGCAATCAAGCGGGTAACTGAAAATGTCAACCGAATCCTCGGTCTCGCTGCCAACCGGGTAAAAATCCTTTTGGAGAACACCGCCGGAATGGGTTCGGAGATTGGTTATCGTTTTGAGCAGATTGCCGAGATAATTGAAGGCGTGGAAGATAAGGACCGCATCGGTGTAACCCTTGATACCGCTCACTCTTTTGAGGCGGGCTATGAGTGGCGGACCAAGGCGGGTATTGATGAAACCTTGCGGCAGTTTGACCGGGCAATCGGTTTTGCCCGACTTTACCTCATCCATCTCAATGACTCCAAGACCAAATTAGGCTCAAGAGTTGACCGGCACTGGCATATCGGCAAAGGCGAGATTGGGGTTAAAGGGTTTAAGGAAATTATCAACCATCCGCTTTTGAAGAATCTACCCGCGATAATGGAGACACCGCGCACCGGTCCAAAAGAGGACTTAGAAAATATGCGCACCGTGCGGAGTCTGGTAAAGTGAAAGTCCAGTTCTGGGGTGGCGTAAGAACCGTAACCGGCTCTCAGCACATTCTGAAATCTAACGGACGCCAGTTACTCTTAGAGTGCGGACTTTTTCAAGGGCATCGGGCAGAAGCAGAGGAAATAAACCGCCATCTCCCTTTTTCCGCAAAAGAAATTGACTGGTGTGTTACAAGCCATGCCCATATTGACCATATTGGTAATTTACCCAATCTAATCAAGAATGGTTTTAAAGGACCGGTGCTAATGACCAAACCTTCTTGTGCCCTTGCCCATCTGCTTTTAATTGATTCGGCAAAAATTCAGGAGGCGGATACTCGCTACTTAAACAAAAAGAGGCAGAAACTCGGGGAAAAGCCAGTTAAACCCATTTATAATACCACCGACGCCGAACACGCCCTCAAAAGAATAACCGGAATAAATTATGCTAAACCTGAGCGCCTTGGTCCATTCACCATCTTTTTTCACGACGCCGGGCATATCCTCGGCTCAGCAATAGTTGATATTGAAGTTGAAGGGAAAAGGGTGGTCTTTACCGGTGACTTAGGTAGGGCAAAGATGCCTATCCTTTGCGACCCGGTGCAAGTTTCCGAAGTTGACTTTTTGATTATGGAGGCAACCTATGGCAATAAACTGCACGGCAACTATAACGATGTGGGCAACCGACTTCTTGATATCATCAACCGGGTTTACAAACGCGGTGGTAGAATAGTCATTCCGGCTTTCGCGGTAGAAAGGGCACAGGAGATTGTTTATAACCTCCGGGTTCTAAGACAGAAGGGCGAAATTCCTCTTATTCCGATATTCGTTGATAGCCCTCTTGCCAGCAGGGTAACTGAAGTGTATCGTAATAGTATGGCTTATTTTGATGAGGAAACCCGCTCTTTAATAGACGATGGCAACGGACCTTTTGACTTCCCCGGTTTGCAGTATATTGATGATCCTGAAGAGTCAAAGAAATTGAACCATTTCTCCGAGCCCTGCATCATCATTTCTCCGTCAGGGATGTGCGAGGGTGGCAGGGTCCTCCATCACCTTAAACATTCAATCACCGACCCCCGTAACTTAATTCTTATTGTCTCTTACCAGGCTGAACATACCCTGGGAAGAAAGATTGCGGAAAAAGAGCCGGTGGTAAAAATATTGGGCGAGGAGTATAAACTCAATGCCGAAGTGGTGGTGATGGATGAGTTCAGTGCCCATGCCGACCGTAATGGTCTTTTGAACTATGTCCAGAATATCCGTTTGAGAAGGTTAAAAAAGGTTTTTTTAGTTCATTCGGAATTACCCGCAGCCGAGGCAATGGTTGAGCCCATTAAACAACTCGGTATTCCGGAGGTGATTATCCCGAAAAAGGGTGAGGAGTATGAAATTTAAGGTCTGGCTCTTTACACCGCTCTTCTTAATCCTTGTCGCCTGTGACCTTCTTATAAAACTGGATAAAACGCCACCAGTCTGCATCATTTCCTCGCCATCTGATTCAGCGTTAGTCTCAGGGATTGTCAAAATTCAAGCCGAGGCATTTGATTCTGTCGGTGTTGCGGCGATTGAGTTCTATGTTGATGGTTCGCTCATTGCCCTGGATAGCAATTCTCAGGCTACCGCGGAATGGGATACCCGACAACTTTCTGAAAACTCCTGGCATCAAATCTTCTGCATTGCCACCGACCTCGCTAATAATAAGGGCTATAGCGATACGGTCCGGGTGCAGATTTTTAAAAGTGCTCAGCGCAATGTGTTTCACGGTCAGATTATCCTCCAGGACCATTACTACTGGTGGGTTAACTTTGATGGCGCCACCGGAGAAACTGTTTTGGGTGATGCCCGGGCAACTTCAGGGGGAACCATCAGCCGTTTTTCCCTCCTTGACCAGTCAAACTTTGATAAATACCGCTCGGGCAAATCCTATATTCCGCTTTTTGAAAAAGAGAATAGCGCCGAACTGACCCTTAATTATCAGTTAAATACCGCGGGCAAATTCTATCTGGTCTTCCTTAATACCACCGGAAAAACCCAAACCTACTGGGCAAGGTTTGTTATCCAGCAATGATGAATCTATTTCTCCTTCTTATTCCACTAATTTTCCGACCCAATTGTCCATCTATATCTGCCGAAGATATTCAAAAGGTGCTGTTGTTAGAAAAGGAGTATGAAAATCTTACCTGTTCCAAAACCACAATTCCTTCCTCTCTATCCCCGACAAAATACCCATTAGGTAGATTTGTATTGGGATTTGAACCTAAGGCTTTAACTGAAATCATTTCTCTGATTAACGAAACCGGTGGACAGGTTAAAGAAGTCCATCACGATGCTTTATTCCTTACTACCGAGTTTCCTGTTGATATCTCCTACGAAAAACTGAAACAAAAAATGGTTATGACTCCTGGTATAAGATTCTTTGAGCCTGACTTTTTCGCATCAATCTGTCACATTCCTAATGACCCATTTTTTCTTGAGAAACAATGGGATAAATGGGTGATGTATGCCGACCGTGCCTGGGACATAACCACCGGGTCTGGTAGCCCTGTGAAAGTGGCGGTGGTTGATAATGGCGTGGAATACTGGCATCAGGACCTAACCGCAAATTTTCACCAGGGTGAGCTTGGCTATGATTTTGTTGGTCGGGACGAAGACCCAAAACCGGACAATCCCAATATTCCAGAGGCATTTCATGGGACCCATGTAGCAGGAATAATCGCGGCGGTGAGTAACAATCTGATAGGTGTTGCCGGCTGGGCTCAGGTTCAAATCCTTGCGGTCCGTGCGCTTAACGACTCCGGAAATGGCACACTATCCGATGTGGCGCTGGCAATCCGCTGGGCAGCAGACCATGGTGCCAGAGTAATTAATATGAGTTTAGGCGGCAGTTCCTCATCAACACCGTTGAAAGAAGCCTGCCAATACGCTTATAACAAAGGAGCGGTGCTCGTTGCCGCCTCGGGAAATGATGGTCAGTCAAGCATCACCTATCCCGCACGACTGCCCGAATGCATCGCGGTGGGCGCAATGGACGAACTATCGGAACTTGCCAGTTTTTCCAACTACGGACCCGAACAGGAGGTGATCGCCCCGGGCGTAGCGATATACTCCACCGCGCTTGGTAACTCATATAAAGAGGCCCAGGGAACATCAATGGCGGCTCCTGAAGTCGCCGGCATAGCAGCATTGATTATCGCTCTTAACCCTAATCTCAGCCCCAGCCAAGCCCGGGCGATAATTAACATCTCGGCAATAGATATGGGCACTGCAGGAAAAGATGACCGGTTTGGCTATGGTTTAGTTAACGCCTGGCGGGCGCTGGAACTAACCCGGGCTTTGCCCCACCAGCCATTTCCACAACTTGTTGCTTTTCCAGAAGCAAACCTGAAGGTTTGCCCTACAGTAA
Organism: Caldifarciminota bacterium; assembly: GCA_039801225.1. Taxonomy (GTDB): domain Bacteria; phylum Hydrothermota; class Tepidihabitantia; order Tepidihabitantales; family Tepidihabitantaceae; genus JBDRUH01. The sequence continues at coordinate 8,160 of JBDRUH010000047.1, read as the reverse complement.
TATTTAGAAAAGAACTCTTTTTATCAAATGGTGTAGCATTAGTAGCGGTTCACGATGAGACCGGTAGAAGGCTCTTTGTTGCCAACGGCTTAAATGAAAATATAACCTTTCCCGGCCCCGGTGTTTACTTTATTACCTTAAGGGAGAAGAAAAATATCTTAAGACCTATTAAAGCAATTATTCTTCCTTAATCCGGAACAAACTCGGCACAGCACTCCTCGTTCTCCCAGACGGTTACCTTGCTCACGGGATAAAACTTTACCAACTCCTCATAAAAGTGTCGGGCGAGGTTCTCGGCTGTTGGGATAAATCCATACACCTCATTTAAGAGCCGATGGTCGGGTAAAACACTTTCCAGTCGGGAGCGCAGTTCAACAAAATCAACTACCATTCCTCCTGGCTGAAGAGTTTGGGAACTTACCGCCACCTCCACCCGATAATTATGCCCATGCATCTTTTCGCACTTACTACCTTTTCCGGAGATGAAATGAGCCGCGCTGAAACTTCTGCTTACTCTAACTGTCCACATAGAACCTCCATAAATTTATAAAAAAGTGGCATAACTAACGCCGGCAATATTACCAAAACTATCACCTATTAATTTTATCTCACCCAACCGAAAATGCAATCACAACATTCTTATTGACGCTCAATCAATTTTATTTTACCCTTCAGCGTGGGGTCTCCTTTTGTCGGTATGAAATATGCATCATTACGGGCGCTTATTGCCATCGCCTTGGGGATAATCCTCGCCCAGACAAAAATCCCGGTATGGTGGTTTGCTGGTATTATAGTGATTATCGGCTTGATTCTTGCAAAACCAACTCGCGGATTTTCGCTTTATCTATTCCTTACTTTGAGCGCGTTTTTATTTACCCATAGCCGTAACCCTTGGGTCACAAAAGATGTTACTCCCATTAACACCTTTTCTGGAACAGTGGTCTCAGAACCCTATGGCTATCATCCCCGAAGTGCGGTGTTGGAACTCACACCACCACTTGAGGGTAAAGTTATATTATTTCTAAAAGATGCCAATTCGGGTTTGCGGCTGGGCGATTTCATTAAAGTAAAAGGAAGAATCCGCCCTTTTGATTTTCCCAAAAATCCCGGACTGGTTGACTATAACCAGGTGATGCAAAAGAAGGGTTTTATTGGTCGGGTTACCGTTAGACCGAATAAAATTACTCTCCTCAGCCGAAACCACGGTAATTGGTTTGCCCGCTCGGTGGTAATGCCCTCGCGCCGATTCATCTTCAAGACCATAGAAAAACTCATTGGTGGCGATGAAGGAGCGCTACTCATTGGTCTCCTTTTTGGCGATAAAAGTGGACTTCCCAAAAAGGTCCAAACCTCTTTTACTGATTCGGGTTTGCTTCATATTATGGCGGTTTCAGGTTTAAATGTTGGAGTGGTGGTCGGTGCGCTAATCCTTCTCCTTTCGGTTCTACGGATTAGAGGTTGGGCAAGGTTTGTTATCTCAAGTTTAGGTGCGCTGTTTTATGTGGCGCTCGCTGGCTGGACACCAGCACCCGCCCGGGCAGGTCTAATGACCACTGCCGCATTATTAAGCATACCGATTCAGCGCCGACTTACCCCTTTAGCAACTCTGTGTTTTGCCGGAATAATCCTGCTTTTTATTGAACCCAATACCCTATTTGATGCCGGTGCCCAGCTCTCCTTTACCGCTACCGCTGCCCTCCTTACCTTCTCACCAAAGGCTTGGGTTCTACTTTCCCGTCGGAAAATTCCTAATTGGCTCCGCAACTATCTACTTTTACCAGTTATTATTTCCCTTATTGCCACTATTAGCACCGCACCATTACTGCTTCATCACTTTTTTCGTTTTCAACCCCTGGCATTTTTCTCCAGTGTAGTAGTTATTCCTCTGGTCAATCTCGCTTTACCCTTAGGTTTTCTTATGCTCTGCCTCGCACTACTCAACACCACCACCGCCAGTATTCTTGCCGAAACGGTGCGAATTATCTCCTCATTACTCCTAAATATTACCAACTGGCTCGCCAGGCTTGACTTTTTGCTTATTGAACCGGGTAAGCTCTCCTGGGTTTGGGTCTTCTGGTTCTATGCCCTTCTTCTCCTCTTTTTAAACTGGAAAAACCACTGGGCAAAAACCCTCTTTCGCCTCGGACTTGCTGGTGGCTTAGTAGTTTTTGTCTGGTCGGGTATTCTTACCCAACCCCAGACGAAAATCACCATCCTTGACCCGGGTAAAGGTGATGCCCTTCTTTTGGAGGACACCCTCGGCAGAAAAATTCTTTTTGACGCTGGCATTGACGGCACCAATGTCTTAACCGATTTCTTCCGCAGCGAGGGGATCAAACGGCTTGATGTGGCGGTTGTTACCCACCCAGACCGGGACCATTACGGCGGACTCCTTGACCTGCCCGAACGGTTTAGGATTGACCGGCTGATTGTGCCGACGACTCAGGGCGACAGCCTTTACCAAAAACTCTTGAACCGGTACCAACTTTCCGGCACAGAAATAGTTCTTACTAAAAAAGGGGGGGAACTACAGGGGTTCGGTTATAAAATCCAGTTTCTTTTACCTGACGAAACTACCCTCTGGTTTTACCACCAGGGGCTCATCTCAACCAACCCGATTTCTCTTGTTGCTTTGATTGAGCATAAACAGTTTTCCTTCTTATTAACTGGTGACTGCGAAATGCCTGAGGCACTGACCATCGCTCTAAAACAGAGTTCAACCGCCCCGGTCTTTCTCTTGAAATCGCCCCATCATGGCAGTAGAAAAGGGAACCCTTTAGAACTGTTTGAATCGCTTAAACCAAAGTATGTTATCGTTCTCGGCCGGTATCCCACTCCGGCCCGGCTGGAATCAATTCTTCCTGAGATGGGCATTAAACTCATCAACACGCGCCGTGACGGGGGAAGAATTTTAAGGTTTATGAAAGAAAATCCGGTTTGGTATCCAAATTTGTAACTTAAGAACTATTTGCGGCGTTTTACTATACCTACGGGTGTGAACTTCAAACCCAAAGAAACCCTTTCTGCATCGCCCAAAATACCATAAGAAAGATAAACCGCATCAATCGCTAAACTCACTCCCGAGGTAAGCCCATATTCATACCCGATGCCGAAGGAAAATCCTGACCAGAGACCAAGAGGACTACCGGTCTGATAACCGGCGCGGAGCAAGAGCGCCTGATTCTGTTTTCCACCCCGCTGAGTTATGTCCAGACGCGCCTCACCACCGATTGATAAATTAGGACCGTAATCAGGATAACCCGACCCATCAACAGCAATGAGGATGTAATGGTTCTCAATCGGCAGTTTGAATGCGGCACCGGCACGCAGATTTACTGGTGGATACTCCCAGTCGGCAATAAATCGCCTTGGTGTGCCCAGATGGAGGAGGCTGGCACCTAAAGTGAGATACTTCATCGGCTGATAAATAGCCCCGCCATCAAAGGAAAGAGCCCAGGCAGAAAACGAGTCAATTCGGGCAAAGGAGAATTTTCCGGTCCCGCCCAACGCCAACCACTTGACCGGTTTTAAGGCAAAACCCGGTCCTATTATCAACTCATTCAATCCGAATCTGCCAATCTCTTGACCCTTGTTGTCCCTTCGGATATCAGTGGCGCTCAAAAAACCGCCTCCCAGACCGATGGCGAATCGGTTAGCTATCGGTGTCGTAAAACCGCCTGAAAGGTAAGAGACACAATCAAACATCTGCATAACTGTCAGACTGGCATTAAACTGAGAATGAAACCCAAGCCCTCCGGGATTATAGAAAAGGGCATTGGCGTCATCCGCTACCGCGGTAAAAGCCTGCCCCATACCTACCGGTCGGGCACCTATCCCTAACTTCATAAAGGTAAAGCCGGTTGCCCCGGGTCCGAGCCACATCCCGCTGCCAATGGAGATTATTATCGCAACCGCAGCACTACATTGCATCTCAATGGCTATCAGCCAGCCGCTATCGGCTGCCGGCAGATTGTTGCCCGATTTTGAACCCCTGTTCTAAACATTTAATGTTAACCGGAATCACTTTCGGTCTATCTTCAAACTCTTCTTTAATTTGCTCTATAACCTCTTCCAAAGGAACAATTTTGGTTGCCCCAACATAAGCACCCAGCATTACCATATTTGCTGCCCTGCCCGTACCCGCTTCAATCGCTATCTCATTTGCTGGGACCTCAACAACAGTGATGTCATTCCGTTCCGGCCTGATATTTATAAGTGAAGTGTTCACAATGGTAAATCCACCTGGGCGTTGAGTAGGACAGAACTTTTCTAAAGACGGTCTATTCATCACCACCGTATCTCTGGGATGAGCGATGATGGGTGAGGCGATTGGCTCATCAGAAATAATCACCGTGCAGTTGGCTGTGCCACCGCGCATTTCTGGTCCGTAAGAGGGCAGCCAGACCACCTCCTTATCCAATTTCATTCCCACTTCAGCAAGAACCTTGCCGGCAAGCAGAACACCCTGCCCACCAAATCCAGCAAATACGATTTCAATCTGCATCTTTTTCCCGGTTCTGAGTTCCGCATTCCGCATTCCGCATTCCACATTTTATTTCCGGTCTTTTGAAATTCTGCACCGGATAGTAAGGTAACATATTTTCTTCTAACCACTTTGTTGCCTGAACCGGAGAAAGTCCCCAGTTGGTTGGACAAATGGAAAGGCATTCAACAAAAGAGAAGCAGATGCCGTCCCGCTGAAGGGTGAACGCCTCTTTTAACGCCCGGCGGGCATTTAGCACCTGTTTTGGGGTGTGCACCGCCACCCGCTCAATAAAACCCGGCGTCTTCAAACTGGCTAAGATTTCACACATCCTAATCGGATAGCCAACATCATTGACATCTCTGCCCCTCGGGCTGGTGGTGGTAACCTGTCCGGGCATCGTTGTTGGTGCCATCTGTCCACCGGTCATTCCATATATCGCATTGTTAATAAATACCACCGTAAACTTCTCACCCCGATTTGCCGCATGGACAATTTCACTCATCCCGATTGATGCCAAATCGCCATCGCCCTGATAGGTGAAGACTATTAAATCCGGTCTTGCCCTTTTTATACCCGTGGCAACCGCCGGTGCCCGACCGTGCGCCGCCTGCTGAAAGTCTAAGTTGAAGTAGTTGAATGCGAGAACCGAGCAGCCTACCGGAGCAATGCCAACCGTTCTTTCCCGTAAACCCAACTCATCAATCACCTCGGCAATCAGACGATGAACCACGCCGTGAGTGCAACCGGGACAATAATGGGTAGGCGTGGAACTCAATGATTCTGGTCTTTTGAATATTACCTTCATTTCCTTCCCCAGTGCTTCTTTACCGCCTCTACTACCTCCTCTGGGCTGGGTACCATTCCACCGGCTCTGCCATAGAAATAAACCGGTTTGGTCCTGCCGACCGCCAACCTTACATCTTCAATCATCTGACCGGTGCTCATCTCCACACAAAGAATAAACTCTGCCCGTTGCGCCAGTTCAAATATCTTCTCATCAGGGAAAGGGAAGAGAGTTATCGGTCTTAAAAGTGCCGCCTCAATCCCTTCTTCTGCGAGACGCTGAATTGCCGTCTTGCATACCCGGGCGGTTGTGCCATAGGCAACGAGCAAAACTTGGTAGGGACAATTGGTGCGGAACTCCTCAAATCGCACCTCCTGCTTCTTCATCTCCTCATACTTCGCTGCCAGTTTAAAGTTAAGTTTTTCCTCTATTACTGGGTCAAGGTATAGTGAATTTATCACATTAGGTTTTCTCCCTTTGCAACCGGTCGTCGCCCAATCTTTTGGTGGCAGGGGTGGAAATTCCTGCTCTTTGAACTCAACCGGTTCCATCATCTGACCAATCATCCCATCACCAATCACAATTACCGGGTTGCGATAACGGTCTGCCCGGTCAAAAGCCAGAGGCATTATGTCCACCGCCTCTTGCACCGATGCCGGCGCATAAACCAAACACCGGTAATCACCATGCCCACCACCTTTAACCGCCTGAAAATAGTCACCCTGTGATGGTAGAATTCCACCCAGACCAGGACCGCAGCGGACGATGTTTACGATAACGCAGGGCAACTCTGCAGCAGCGATGTAAGAGATGCCTTCCATCATCAAACTGATTCCGGGACTGGAGGATGATGTCCAAGCACGGGCCCCGGCACCCGCCGCCCCATAAAGAACATTCGCCACCGCCACTTCACTCTCAATCTGCAAAAAACAGCCGCCAACCTCAGGCATCCGATGGGCTAAATATTCGGCAATCTCGGACTGCGGGGTGATAGGGTAGCCAAAATACAAAAGTCCACCCGCCCGGACTGCCGACTCAGCAATCGCCTCGTTACCTTTCATCAAAACCTTAGCCATTGGTAATCTCCGTTGTTTTCGGTTCTTCTACAGCAATTTCAATCGCGCAATCCGGGCAGATAAGCCCGCAGAAGCGGCAGGCTATGCAGGCATCCTGGTTCACCACAGAAGAAAAGAAATACCCTTTATCATTAATCTCCTTTGACATCGCTAAAACCTTTTTCGGGCAGAAATGAACACAAAGTTCACAACCTTTACACCGATTTTTCTCTATAGTAACCTTTGCCTTTTTTGCCATTCTTCTCCTTATATCTTAAACCGCGCCGGTCCCAACCGACTATCTTTTTCCCATGGTTTCAAGAGATAACGCTCCATAACCAGAACTGGATAGGGAAGGTTAGCAAACTGGGTAATATCAAAAAACCTGCTTTCAATTGCGACAAATCCGATAGGTATCATGGCAACCTTGCTCACCGATTCTGCCAGTTTAATACCTTCTTCTATCACCGCAACACTGGTCTCTTCAATAAGATGGGAGTTAACGATAAGATGGGTAATCGGAAAGCCACAGGAATCGGTGATCGCCTCAATCATCTTCTTGGTGCTTTCCACAGTTCTGGTCCAGGGTCTCCGGGAGTTCAAAACAAAAAAGGAGTCAATCTCATCCTTTGGCACCCAGGGTGATATACTTGCCAAAACCCGCGCGCCAACCGGGTCACCGCCTAAATCAAGAACCAGAAATTTCTCCGGATTCTTTAGCGCCCCAACTATCTCGGGCTGGATTATCGGCAGGTCCGACTCCATAATCTCTACCGGTGGCAAAAGCACCTCTATACCAAAACCTTCCAACACCTTTCTTGCCTCTCGGCTGCGAAAATACGGGTTAACAATGTCCAAATCGGCAACAGTTACCTTAAATCCCCACTCTTTAAGACCAATCGCAAAGTTTATCGCCACCTCGCTCTTGCCCGAACCATAACCACCAACAAAAAGGTTAATCCGGCGTAGACCTAATAAAAACCTATCGGCATTAATCCAGCGGGTATTAGTTCCCGCTGATATGTTATTTAATCCGTAAGAACAAAACATTAAGATAACAATTTACCAATAAATTTCTCCATAGTCAATAAAAGGGTATCGGCTGTCGGCAAAATTAGTTCTTTCCTTGAACTAACATTAAAACTTCATCTGGTTTCTAAATTGGATGAACTCATCTTTTCACCTTCCCTCCGCCCGTCATTGCAACCGAAGTGGAACGATCCCTTTCGGCTACGCTCAAAGCAAGCCTTTTTTACTCGGGGCAGGCTGCGCGAAGCGATTCCTAATGTTAATTGTGGGTTTTTATTTCTAATTTCTTATTTGGAAGCCCAAAACTATGGACTCCAAACCACGAACTTAGCGGACTCGGGGCGGGTCTTGTTAAATCAGAGTTTAAACTGCTTTTTAGCCTTCTTTTTAGTTCTAAACTTAGGATTAAATGAAAAGCCACTCTTGAAAACTTATTTAAACCACTTCTTCCAGCCATCCCTCCATTTATTTTTCCCTTTGAACTTAACTTTAAACTTACCAACAAGTCCAAAAACGAGCCAGGAAAGGGTTTTACCACCCTAGTGCTGGAGTGGACCGCCCCCTATATAAACCGGTCTTCAAATTAAGTTACTTAATTCCAACACTTAACTCAATTTTACCCATCGGAATTTTGTGTATATATAAATACACTTAGCCCTTACCCTCCTCTCCCTTACGCGCCCCTCATCTCTGTCATTGCGCGCCCCTCGGCTCCGTCATTCCGAGCTTGCCGAGGAATCCCTTTCTTTTCGCTCGGGGCAGGCTCCGCGAAGCAATCTTTTCGCATTGGGCTCGGGGCAGACCCT
>JBDRUH010000046.1:0-12869 GCA_039801225.1 Caldifarciminota bacterium | reverse complement strand
CATTAAAGATATGGATGAGGCAACGTTAGTCAGGTTAGTTGAAGAATTGTGTAACCTGGGAAAAGAAGAACCCAATTAGCACATTTCTGGGTATCAGAAAGTTAAAATTTTTAATGGACCGCGCTACGGACTAATTATACTACTAACCTTCTATTGATAATTCCTCATATCTAAGTATAATTTTGCCTAATTGAGCGGGTATTTTTTTATCTCTGATGCACACTTAGGGTCAAGAACGCCAGCGGCTGAAAGGCGGCTGGCTGATTTTCTTTCAAGCATCAAGGGCAGGGCAAGTTCGCTTTATATCCTTGGTGATTTGTTTGAGTTCTGGTTTAGTTACCGGCGGGTGGTGCCCAGCGCCGGTTTGGGGGTTCTTTCTCAGATTGCGGAATTGAGGCGGAATGGCACAAAGGTGGTTTTGTTCAAGGGCAATCATGATGTCTGGTTTGACGGGAGGCTGAAAGAGGAGCTTGGTTTTGAGGGTTTTTATGATGAACTTGAGATTGAGATTGATGGCAAGAGAATTTTTCTGATGCATGGTGATGTCTTGGATAAAGGGTTTGTGCCAAAAGTTTTTCGCAGTTTGATGAGAAACCGGTTTAATGCCCGGCTATTTTCTTTGCTTCACCCGGATGTCGGGGTCGGGCTGGCAAGATGGATAGCCAGGAAGAGCCGGGAAAAGGGGGCAAAGCCTTCTTTAGTTGAGGCGATGCGTTCGTTTGCCAAAGAGAAGATAGATGCGGGCTATGACTTTGTGATTATGGGACATTCGCACATTCCCGAGCGGGTTGAGTTTGAAAGGGGAGTTTATCTGAATATCGGTGACTGGGTAAAGAGTTTTACCTACGGTCTGGTTGAAAACGGCAGGGTGAGTCTGGAACGGTTCTAATGGGTTTTTTCCGAACGGTTGGCTTAGGTGCCTGGCGGGGGTTCCGGGCGTTTCTGAAATTGATGATGATTGTTGCCCCGGTTTATACCTTTGTTACCCTCCTGAAATACACACCGGTTCTTGAGGCTTTTGCCCGTTTTATGGCGCCTTTTATGAGGTTTTTTAGGTTGCCGGGTGAGGCGGCGATGGTTTTGATTTTAGGAAATTTTGTCAATATCTATGCCTCCTTAGGGGCGATCACCGCTTTAAAGATTACCGGCGCCCAGTTGACCGTTTTGAGTCTGATGGTCTTGCTTTCCCATTCGCAGATTCTTGAGACCGCGGTCTTTTTTCAGATAAAGGCGAAGTGGTGGCTTTTGTGGTTTATCAGGCTTTTGGTTTCATTTGCTTGTGGAATCGGGCTGTCAGCCCTGATTGTACCCGGCGGTGATTATGGCAAAACCCTTCTTGACTTTACCTCATTGCGACAAAAGTTTTTACTCGTGCCGGCATTAAAGTCCTGGTCCCTCGGTTTAGTAAATACCGGGGTGAAGATGGTTCTGGTCCTGGTCGGGATATTCATCCTTCTGGAACTGGCAAGGCGTTATGGTGTTCTGGAGAAGGTTCTGCGCGGTTTGAAAAGAGTAATCGGTTTTATGGGCTACTCTGATGAGGCGGGGATGCCCTGGCTTGCCGGGAATGTCTTTGGGATTGTCTTCGGGGCCGGACTGATTGTTGAGTCGGTCAAGGAGAGCCGGTTGACACCAAAGCAGGTGACCTTAGTGGCAACATTTCTTTCCCTCTGCCATGGTCTCTTTGAGGATACGGCAATCTTTCTGGTGCTGGGGGCAAACTTTTTCTGGATTGTTGTGCCCCGAATTGTTCTGGCGGTCTTGGTTACCTGGATATTGAATAGATTACTGGAGTGAGGTTAAATTTTGACAGGTTTATAAGAGAGGGTTAACATTGTCTAAAGATATGCAGAAGTCAAAAGTCAAAAAGAAGAACCCAAGAGATTTGCGATTTGACTTTTGCATACTATTGGTGAGGAATAGCGACAATTAAGAAAGGAGTGAGAATGAATATAACCTTAACAACCAAACCGAAGTGGCACGGTAAGACCCTAACGGTGTTTATGTTTGAAGGCGAGAGCCGGCTTTTAGGGTTTGAGAAAGAAAAGGGGTTCCGACTGGCAAAACTGGCGCTTGAAGAACGGTTTGGTGGGGAGTTCAGGAGGACGGCACTTTTACATTATGAGGATGGCAAAAGGCTCATTCTCTCTGGCTTGGGTAGACGAGCCGAGTTTGCGCCCGACCGCATCAGGGTGGCTATGGCAAAGGCGCTGCGGCGGGCTGAGGGAATTGGCGCGAAATCATTGGGTATTCTCCTGCCCGGTATTAACGAATTAAGAAAAGACCTTAAAGATTGGGTTGCTGGCGTAATTGAGGGAGCGGTTCTTGCCGGCTACCGGGATTTACGGTACAGAAAGTTGCGGTGTGACGAGACGCCGCCGGTTGAGGAACTGACGGTGATTAGTCCAACCGCATCCTCGCCGTCAATAGAGCAGGTGCTGCAGGAGGCGCTGCTGAGGGCCAAGGCGGTGTGTTATGTTCGGGATCTGGTGAATGAACCATCAGGGACCAAGGCGCCGCTGATGCTTGCGGAACGGGCAAGGGCGCTAACGGTTAAGGACAGAATTGTTGTCCAGATTATGGACAAGTGTGAACTGGAAAAGATGGGAATGGGAGGAATCTTAGGGGTAGGTAAGGGTTCACACAATCAGCCCTGTTTGGTTCACCTCACTTACATCCCTAAGGGAAAGGCAAAAAAGGTTTTCGCCTTCGTGGGTAAGGGGATTACCTTTGACTCCGGCGGTCTGTCGCTCAAAACCGCCGAGCAGATGGAGTTGATGAAGGACGATATGAGCGGTGCCGCGGTGGTATTTGGACTTTTCCAATATCTCGGTGAGGCTGACCTGCCTTTTGAGATTCATGGCATAGCACCTTTAGCCGAAAACCTCCCCGGTGGTGGTGCCCAGAAACCGGGCGATATAATACGCCAATTTAACGGTAAGACGGTGGAGGTGGTAAACACCGATGCTGAAGGTAGACTGCTGCTCGCTGACGCGCTGGCTTACGCCTCCACCCTTAATCCCGTTCTAATTGTTGACATCGCCACCTTAACCGGCGCCTGCGTAATCGCCTTGGGTAATGAGGTTTCAGGAATTCTGGGTAACGACCAGCGAACAATTGAACGGTTAATTGCCATTGGTCAGGAGCAGGGCGAACTGTTTTGGCAGTTGCCTTTGATTGACCGCTACCGCTCGCACTTACGGAGTTTAGTGGCGGACTTGAAGAATGTCGGTAAACCCCGCAACGCCGGCACAATCATCGGCGGGCTATTTCTCTCCGAGTTCGTCGGCAAGGGGGTGAAATGGGTACATATTGACATCGCCGGCACCGCATTCACCACCGAGGAAAGGGACTATATCCCGCCAGGCGCCACCGGGGTGCCATTAAGAACTTTAATAGAGTTTTTAAACCAGCAGGCAGTATCTCCTCGTTGAGGCAGGAATTGCCTTGAACGTAGTTAAGTTTGAACGGGTAACCGTTGCCTATCAGCACACCGTAGCGTTAGCCGATGTCTCCTTCTCTCTGGAATCGGGAGAGTTTTTAGGCGTGGTCGGTCCTAACGGCTCGGGAAAGACCACCCTGTTAAAGACGGTCTTGGGCTTTGTCAAGCCGGTTAGCGGTAAAGTTTTCATCTTAGGGGGAAATGGCGGCTCGCTCCGCCGGGTTCGTTCCCGAATTGGCTATGTGCCGCAGCGGAAGCCGATTGACCCCAACTTTCCGGTAAGTGCCTTGGAGGTGGTTTTAATGGGCAGTTACCCTTCAATAGGTGTTTTGCGTCAGCCTATTAAAAAAGAACGGGAAAGGGCGCTTGCCACCCTAAAGGCGGTGGGTTTGGAAAAGTGGGCATTGCACATCGCCGGACACCTTTCTGGTGGTCAGCAGCAAAGGCTGCTTCTTGCCCGAGCGCTAATGCAAAATCCAGAACTGCTCCTTTTGGATGAGCCGACCGCCGGCGTTGATGTTGCCAGCCGGAAGAGGATGGTGGAACTTATTTATCAAGAACATAAAGAACGAGGTCTTACCACCATTTATGTTACCCACGACATCAACGAGATTCTGCCCTGGGTTGACCGGTTAATGCTCTTAAACAAAACAATCCGGGCTTTGGGCAGCGTTAGCGAGGTGGTGAGTCCAAAAATTCTTGAAGAGTTTTATGGCGCAGCGGTGGTTTTTGCCGAACACCAGGGTAAAAGGTTGGTGTTTACCGAGGACCGGCATGATTGAAATTTTCGGCTACCCATTTGTCACCAATGCGTTCCTCGGCGCGCTTTTGGTGGGTACAGTCTGTTCGGTTATCGGGGTATTGGTGATTCTGCGCGGACTGGCTTTCGTCGGTGCCGGAATAGCCCATGCCGCTTTTGGTGGTGTGGCGCTGGGCTTTCTCTTGGGGATTGACCCGCTTTTCAGTGCAATTCTATTTTGCATCGGGACGGCACTACTGATCCAGTTGACTAAAAAAAAGGCGACGTTGCGCGAGGATACCGCCATCGGCATCTTTTTTGCTTTTACGATGGCTTTGGGGGTGTTATTTATCGGGCTTATGCGCCGCTACGACGCCCGGCTTTATGGCTATCTCTTCGGCAACATTTTGGGAATCACCAGGGGGAATATCATTCTGATGTTGGCGTTGGCTTTTGTGGTGCTCTTGGTTTTTATCCTGTTTTATAAGGAGTTCAAATTTATCGCCTTTGATGAAGAACTTGCCGAGGCGAGCGGATTGGCGGTGGGACTCCTGGGTGCGATTCAAATGGCGCTTATCGCCCTGACGGTGGTTGTTTCTATTAAGACCGTGGGTATCATTTTGGTTGAGGCGCTTTTGGTCATTCCTGCCGCTACCGCCTATCAACTTACCAATCGCTACGGGGTGATGTTTTTTCTCTCCTGGGCGGTGGCGGTTATTGCCTGCATTGTTGGATTGTTCTTGTCTTACATACTGGCAGTGCCGTCCGGCGCGACAATCGTAATTGTCTCGGCAGGACTTTTTGCTTTAGCGGCGATATTCTCGCCCAAAAGGAAAAGATGTCGGGTATGTGGTCGAGAGCCATAATTTTTCGCTTATTGTTGATCATTTTACCTAGTTGCCTTTTGCCCTTAGCCTTCTGCCGGAGGAAATCGGCTGCTCAAAAGTCTAAACCGGTGGTGGTTACCACCCTGCCCGACTTAGCCGACTGGGTGAACGCGGTCGGCGGCGAAAGGGTGGAGGTTTTCACCATCTTGCGTGGCACTGAAGAGCCTCACAGTTATGAGCCAAAGCCGAGCGATTTGGGAAAAGTCGCCCGGGCAAAGGTTTTAGTCCGTATTGGGATGGGGCTGGAAGAGTGGTTGACAGGGTTACTAACAAACGCCCAGAACCCAAAACTGAAGGTGATTACTCTTGCTGATGTGGTAGAACCGCTGCGTGATGAGGGGGATGGCAACCGGATTCATCAAGAAGGCAATCCGCACATCTGGCTTGACCCGGCTAACGCCCAAAAGGCACTACCGCTAATCGTGGAGGCGCTGAGCGCAGTTGACCCGGGGGGAAAAGAGTTTTATCAAACCCGGGCGGAGCGTTATGCCCGGGAACTGGATAGCGCCACTGCGGTACTCGGGCAACTGGTGGAGAATTGCCCGGACCGAAAGTTTGTCGCTATGCACAACTCCTGGCCCTATTTCTGCCGGGCTTTTGGTTTTGAATTGACCGGGGTGGTTGAGCCTTTACCAGGGCAGGAGCCATCTGCCCACCACCTTACTCAACTTATTAAAAAGATGAAGAGAGAATCGGTCAGAAAGATTGTAGTTGAACCGCACCACAACCGGGACATTGCCGAAGCGTTAGCCGGGGCGACGGACGGAGAAATTATTGTTTTAAGTTCTATCACCGGTGCTTTACCCCAGACGGATACCTACCTGAGACTTTTGGATTACAATGTGCGGTCTTTAACAAAACCTCTTTCAAACCGGCAAAACCGATGAATGGAAACTTATTGAATTTTCTGCTTGACAGCGGATGAGAAATTGTTAACTTCAGTGTGAAAGGTGTTAATAATGGGTTGCTGGCGAACCGGTTATTCGCTTGCCGCGGTCTGCGTTTCGTGGCGAGCGCTTGGCGCTGTTGCGGAGGTAGTAATTTAAAGGAGAGGGAAGATGAAATCAAAGAAAATTAGAAAAAAACGCTCCCGCCGGCTGCGGGGACATCCCGAGCCGGAATGGCTGGAAGAGCAAGAGGAGACGGTTGGTCTTGGAGAGGAATTTGATGCCGACTTTCTGGAACAGGAAGAGGAGCCGTTTAATCCGGATTTTGAGGAACCGGATGAATCGGAATGGTAAAAGGCTTGACTTAAACTCGGATATGGGCTAATATTTTACCTGGGCCCGTAGCTCAGATGGTTAGAGCAACTGACTCATAATCAGTGGGTCGTCCGTTCGACCCGGACCGGGCCCATTAAATTTTTTCGTTAGAGGACGGCGGTTTGCAACTCTCCTGGACGGTCCATCGGGCAAAAGAGCATCCGGTTAAGACAGTAATCACCGGATTTTTTATTCTCTTATTTTTGACCTTCACATTCATAACTCTGGGGGTCATCCTTACCTTAGTTGCCCTCTTGGTGCTGGCGGTGGCGACCCACACCTATTTTCTGCCCATCACCTACACCTTAAACAACTCTGGGGTAACAATAGACAAGCGAATCTTCAGTTATACCTATGAGTGGTCCCGTTTTCGGCGATTTTTTCTGACCTCGGGTGGTGTGGTTTTAAGCCCTTTTGCTAAACCCAACTTCTTGGATAACTTTCGCGGCGTGCATCTCCTTTTACCGGAAGATGCCGAAAAAATAATAAACTATTTAAAAAATCGATTTGCGCCGACTGAGGAAGCCAATTTAGTCGGTTGACCTGGTTTTCACTATCCGATAGGTGTAGTTAACCGGACAGTTAGGTCGGAGCATCGCCGCTACCGAGCAATATTTCTCCTGAGAAAGCTCAATCGCCCGTTTCACCGCCGCCGCCTTAACATCAGAGCCATAAATGAGGTACTCAAGGTCTATCCGGGTAAAGACCTTCGGGTGCTCTTTTTGACGCTCACCACCGATTCTTATCTCCAAGCCGTTAAAGTTAACCCGCATTTTTCTCAAAAGAGCCACCACATCCATACCGGTGCAGCCGGCCAGAGCCACCAAAAGCAACTCCATCGGTGTGGCGCCAGTCTCATTGCCGCCATGCTCCGGTGAGGTGTCCATAACCACTGCGTGCTTGGAGCCGGAAACCCCCAAGAACTGCATATCTTTTGTCCAGCGAACAGTGGCGTTAAGGACCATATTAATTATTTTTTGCCCCTTGGAGAATCCAGTTGTAAACCATTTTCAGTTTTGCCGAGTCAGGCTTTACTCCGAATGGATGCCCTTTAACGAGATAGATGTAAAGCAGGCTACTGTCTGGCTTACCTGGAATCACATTGGGAATGGAGTCGGTGCCACCGGCAATAATTTCCTCGTAGGAGTTAAGGGCGTAGTTGCCCGCCTTATTTTCCGGGTTGTGGCACTCGCCGCCCAGTTCTAAAAGAATTGGTAAAACATCCCGGGAGAAGGAGACCTCTGGTGGGGCTGGTGCTTCTTTAATTTCCTTCGGCGGCTGGGTTTTAGTTTTCCCCGGGCAAAATAAAAACAAAAGAGAAAGGAGAAAAATAAAAAAAGGGTGCTTACTCATAGGGAAATTTTACTAAAAGATAAAACCTGGTCAACTTTACCCAATCAGTTTCTCCAATTCAGGCTGAGTTCAAGAAGTTTTGCCAAAAAGATTTCGTGCCCGTTTTATCAACCCAATTGCCCGAGCGATTCGCGCCCGATTTTCCGGTCGGTTTGTCCAGACTGAGGCACCAGAAGGATGGGGCAGAGGGATAACTAAAACACCTTTGCCACCGATATTTCTTATAAACCTTTTGCCGATGACCTCTTCAAGTTTAACCCTGCCTAAAAAATACCCAATCGCCAGTTGACCTACCGGAATTAGCACCTCGGGTTTGACCAGGATTAGTTCCTTCTCTAATAATGGGGCGCAGTTAGCCAGTTGAGCCTTACTCGGTTTCAAGTCACCCCGTTTTCCTTTTCCTGGAAAGCACTTCATCACCGCGGTGATATAACAGAAAGAACGAAACTTTTCTTCTTCAAAACCCGCCGCATTTAGCCACTTAAAAAGCCTCCTTCCTGCCGGACCGATAAACAACACCTTGGAGTGCTGCTCCTTTACACCAGGCGCCTGACCCACCAGCATCCAGCGCTGACCGTTAAAACTGCTGAATATTGGATGGACCTCGGGCGGTAAGTGGCATTTCCGGCAGCCTTTTATACTTATTAGTTCTTGGCTCTTCACGATATTCAGCCTCCATAAGGGAAATCACACCTAAAGGTGTGCCCGACATTAAAAGACGCAGGTGGGCAAGGCACACCAATTTTGCCTAGCTACCTTTCAGCCGCTTGCGCCGTGACTTTTTCCACTCCTCATCATCAATCTTCTGTCTCAGTTCCTGGATTTTGTCCCGAATCTTTGCCGCCCGTTCAAACTCTAAGTTCTGCGCCGCCCGTGCCATCTCCTGTTGCAGGCGGGCAAGCATTCCGAGCCGGTCTTCACTTTCTGCGCTCAGCCACTCCTCATCAACCTCCTCCTCATCGCGCCGGGCATCGGCCACCGCCGTGGTCTCCAGAACCTGTTCGGTGGTTTTCTCAATTGAGCGCGGGACAATTCCGTGCCGCTCATTGTAGTCAATCTGCTTCTGCCGCCGACGCTCGGTCTCCTTTAAGGCATTGCGGATGGAACGGGTAATATTGTCGGCATAGAGAATCACCTCACCCCGGACATTTCGTGCCGCTCTACCTGCGGTCTGAATCAAGGACCGGGCGTCGCGCAGAAACCCCTCCTTATCCGCATCCAGGACCGCGACCAGCGAAACCTCGGGCAAATCCAGCCCCTCGCGCAAAAGGTTAATGCCCACCAAGACATCAAACTCACCCAGCCGTAAACCGCGCAGAATCTCCACCCGGTCAATGGGCTCAATCTCGGAATGAAGATACCGCACCTTTATGCCCATCTCGGTTAGATACTCAGCCAGGTCCTCAGCCATCCTTTTGGTCAGAGTGGTTACCAGCACCCGCTCTTTTCGCTCTACCCGCTGGCGAATCTCGTTTATCAGGTCGTCAACCTGATTTTGGGTCGGCTTGATTGTCATCTTTGGGTCAACCAGACCGGTCGGACGGACAATCAACTCCGCCACCCGCCCCTGGCTCTGGAATAACTCATAGTCGCCTGGTGTTGCCGAGGTAAAAACAACCTGATTGATCAGCGCTGCAAACTCCTCAAATCGCAAGGGGCGATTATCAAGGCAGGAGGGAAGCCGAAATCCGTAATCAACCAGGACCTGTTTTCGGGAACGGTCACCATTGAACATCCCCTGAATCTGGGGTATGGTAACATGGGACTCGTCAATGAACATCAGATAGTCGGCAGGAAAGTAATCCAAAAGGCAGTAAGGTCTTTCACCGGGCGCCTTGCCCAGGAAGTGGCGGGAGTAGTTCTCAATTCCCGGACAGTAGCCAAACTCCTGAATCATCTCTAAATCAAACCTGGTTCTGGTCTTCAGCCGTTGCGCCTCAAGATGTTTGCCCTGGGCCTCCAGTTCTGCCACCCGTTGCACCAGTTCTTCTTCTATTGACTCTAGCGCCCGTTTAATCCGCTCTTCACCGGTGATAAAGTGTTTTGCCGGATAAACCACCACCCGCTCGCGGCGCTCAATCAGGTCACCGGTAAGGATGTCAAAAACACTCACCCTTGCCACCCGCTCGGCGTCAAACTCCACCCGGACACCGTAATCACGATGGGAGGGATGGATTTCTACCACATCACCCCGCACCCGAAATGTTGAACGCCTCAATTCCAGGTCATTGCGGGTATATTGCAGTTTCACCAGTTGGTCCAAGAGCCCATCCCGGTCCAGTTCCTTATTGAGTTCTATTGGAAAGAGTGACTCCTTAAACTCCCAAGGTTCGCCCAAGTTATAGATACAGGAGACCGAGGCAACAACAATTACATCCCGACGCTCAATCAGGCTGGAGGTGGCACGCAGGCGCAACCGCTCAATCTCCTCATTGATTGAGGCATCCTTCTCAATATAAAGGTCGTGCTCCGGCACATAAGCCTCGGGCTGGTAATAGTCGTAATAGGAGATGAAATACTCCACCGCATTCTCCGGGAAGAACTGCTTGAATTCGCCATAGAGTTGCGCCGCCAAGGTTTTGTTATGGGAGATGATGATTGTTGGTCGGTTGAGCCGGGCGATGACATTAGCCATCACAAAAGTCTTGCCGGAACCGGTTACCCCTAAAAGGGTGGAAAACTTTGCCCCGGACGCCAAAAACTCCACCAGCCGCTCAATCGCCTCGGGCTGGTCACCGGTGGGCTTAAAAGGCGCCTTTAGCCGAAAACGCCCGTTCACAGAGAAATTCTAAGCCGACCCAATTGGCGGTCAAGTTAACATTTATAGTATATAGTTTTGGGTTTTTAGTTCTTGGTTGAACTATAAACTATAAACTATAAACTAAAAACCAAATGGCAATGCCGGTTTCTTTCTATGATGTCAGAGGAGAAAATCGGGCGTTTCTTGAGGAGTTCCGGCAGGCTTTTGAGCGCATCCTTGGCTCCGGGCGGTTTGTTCTCGGGCAGGAAATCAAGGAGTTGGAAAGAGAATTGAGCGACTATTTGGGTTTTGGACCTTTGGTTTGTGTCAAGAGTGGAACTGATGCGCTATATTTCGGTATGAAGGCGCTGGGCATCGGTCCGGGCGATGAGGTAATCACCCCATCTTTCACCTTTCCCGGCACCATCACCGCCATTTTGCGCACCGGTGCCCAACCGGTCCTAAGTGACATTGACCCGGACACCCTCTGCCTTTCTTTTGAGAGCTGCCAGTCGCTTCTCACCGCAAAAACTAAGGCGGTTCTCCTCGTGCACCTTTTTGGCAACTGTGCCAACATTGACCGGTTCATCAACCTGTGCCAAAAGCAAAATCTGATTTTGATTGAGGATGCGGCACAGGCGATTGGTTCGGAATATCGGGGAAGGAAACTGGGCGGTTTTGGTGCAATCAGCACCTTCAGTTTCTATCCGACCAAGAACCTTGGCGCCTTGGGTAATGGCGGCGCAGTTTTTGCCCGGGATACGCCAATCAATTGTGAAACCTCTGCCCGGCTGGATGAGTTTCAGGCGGCATTTTTACGGGTGAAACTCCGGCAGTTAGACTTTTGGCTGGCAAGACGCCGGCAACTCGCGGAGAGATACCGTTCGGCGCTGAGCCCCTTGGTGAAAATTGTCCAGAGCGCCCCTGGCTCCCTGCCCAACTTTCATCAGTTTGCCCTCCTCACCCGGCACCGGGATGCCCTGCGTTCCTTCCTCGCCAGTAAAGGGATTGAAACGATGATATATTACCCCCAACCAACGACCGCTGGCAGTCAACAGCCCAGAGCCGAAGAGGCGGAACGGGCGAGCCAGGAGATTCTCTGCCTGCCAATCCGGCATAACTTGACAGATGCCGAGCAGGAGTTCATCATCAATACGATATTGGATTTCTTTAAAAGATTATGATTAACTTACAGGAGATTGTCATTCCCGAGTTGGCTTTTGATGCCGGGGCGGTTGCCAATCAGGAGCAACTTTTTAAGTTGATTGTCAACCGGCTGCGGGAGTTCGGCATCACCACCGACCAGGATATCCTCCTTGAAGGTTTCAAAAAAAGGGAGGAGTTGTGCTCAACCGGTGTTGGGCATGGTGTTGCCCTGCCCCATGCGGCGACGAGCGCGATTGACCGCATAGTGGTGGTGGTGGTTCGGCTCAACCCTGGTCTAAAATGGCAAGCCCGAGACGAACTGCCGGTAAACCTGATTGTTGCCCTGGTTTCCCCCCCTTCACTTTACGGCACCTATCTTCAGGTTCTCGCTGCCCTTGCCCGGGTTTTGCGATTACCCGCGGTTCGGGAAGCAATGCTCAGCGCACCTACTGCGGCTGACGCTGCCCGGGTTTTGGTTCGGTTCGTTCAGGAACAAACTCAAGAAATATAAAACATTCCTCTCTAAAATCAAACCTCATTAGGTTTTTAAATCAGAAAGAACCTATCTTTTTACCTTTCCTCTTAAATTAAATCTGCCACCGCTTTTTAGCCATCTTTTTAGTTCTGAACTTAGGATTAAATGAAAAGCCACTCCTATGAAACTATTTAGACTACCTTTTATAAACATTGCTCCATTTGATTTTCCCTTTGAATTTAAATCCGATTTTACCATAAAACTTAGAATCTAACCCAAAACCGAACTTGGAAGGGGTTTTACCACCCTAGTGCTGGAGTGGACAGCCCCCCAGGCAAACCCGTCTTCAAATTAAGTTATTTAATTACGACACTTAACTCAATTTTAGCCATCAGAATTTTGTGTATGTATAACTCCACTGTATTCAATTCAAAAGGCAAAATGCAAATTGCAAAAGTCAAAACGATTTGAGATTTGACTTTTGACTTCCCTGTTTTGCCCCCCGGCTCCGTCATTCCGAGGGCAAAGCAATCTCATTGTTAGAGATTCCTTCGCCCTGACGGGCTCGGAATGACACCGAGAGAAAAGTCATTGCGAGCCCCTTGTTCCGTCATTCCGACCGCGTCTCTCGCTCCGTCATTCCGACCGAAGTGGAGGAATCTCTTTCTGCGGGCTCGGGGCAGAGGTTTGCTTTTGGTTTAGGTTTTTGGGAAATTTTGCTTGACAAAAGGCTGTTTTTTGATACTTGCAACGATGGTGATTGTTGAGGTTTTGACCTTATCCACTTCCCTCCGATATTTATTCTTAGGTTCACACAGACAGACA
>JBDRUH010000045.1:0-13149 GCA_039801225.1 Caldifarciminota bacterium | reverse complement strand
AATGTTTGCCATTGTATAATACCGTGCCAATTACCACACAGCAGAATCTGCCCGGTTTTAGGACCCGATAACATTCCTGAAAGCATCTTCTCAGCCATTCCAGATATTTCTCGTATTCCTCCCCCCTCCTTGTTCTAAACCACTTCGTATTATCTATAGTGTGAACATCATAATCTATAGCATTCCAGTAAGGTGGAGAAGTAACGATTAAATCAACCTCGCCATCTTTAATCTCCTCCATCCTCTCGCAGGATTTAAGATAAATTCTCTTCATAGAATTATGAAATTATATTTTGCCCCTTACTTGTGTCAATTAACTTTCTGAAACATTACTATTTATTGCCTTCTGCCGGTATTTCGGATAGGTTGTTTTGAACAGGTCAAGGGTTTTCTGGGCGAGGTCGGGGTCGGGGGATTGAGAAAGGAGTTCGGCAAATCGGCGCTCCATCTCTAAAGGATTTGAGTCCAACTCCACCGCAATTTTAAAAAGACGGTTGATAAATTCCATAACCCAACCGCGGGTCTTGTGGTCAAGATTTTCCACCTTGAGTTGCCGGTTCATCTCAAGGAAAATTGTAATACCCACACCCGCCCTTTCCTTTTCCCGCTGAATGCGTCCCTTTTCCCTCTCAAGAACTATCCTTTTTTCCGCTCGCACCGGTGCCGGCAGTAAAGGCTTTAGCCAATCCTCGGGCAGTTTTTGCCAGGTAAAATTCTCCTCAAATATGCCGTTTTCTTCCATCTCCTGAAAGAGGTGGTTAATCTTTTCTAAAACGGTTGAGACGCCCGATTCGGGCAGGTCCTGGTATTTTGCCCGCCTTATTAGTTTTTCCATCAGCCTTGTTCGGCGGGCTAAGTTGTTGCGGGTTCTTTTGAAAATGGAGAATAATTTTCTGCCCAAATGGCAGAGTCCGGCAAGTTTCTCAAACTCAATCTCCTTTGCCTCAGGCGCGGTTATTATCTGATAGAGGGTGTCTTCTAAGAGGGTGCGGATGATGCGGTTTTGCGCCATCCTTTTTGCCCGATTTAGCCTTTTCTCTATCGGCTCAATTTTTAACTTAGACAGATGCCTATCAACCTCTCTGACCTCGGTTTTCAATGGTTCGGGCAGGGTTTCTGTTGCCTGAGTTAGCAACGCCGCGCCCTCCGTTCCCGTTTTTAATGGCACTTTTGTTGCCCGATTCAGGATATCAATTATATCTGCAAATGAGGCTCCGCAACCGGCAAGATACTGGGCGATAAGGTTAATTGAGGGGCTTTTGATTTTCCCCTTTTCCAGACGCTGGAGTATATGGTGATAACTTTTGGAACCAGGCGCCAATCTTTGGGATAGCGAATTCAGGGTGAGCCCTGCTCTCTTCCTTATCTCCCGAAGTCTTCCACCAAGTTTACAGACAAAGGTCGCATTTTCTTCCTGTATTGGCATTATAAAAATTCTACCTATAGGTAGAAAAATTGCAAGAGGGTTTTTATGGGTTAACTCCTTAATTTTCATAATCTTAGAATAATATTGCTCGATTTTAGACCCCAGCCCCTATGCTGCCCCCTTAATTATTATTCAGTTTGTTTTTGAAGTTGGGTTTAAGGCTCTTTTTCTTTTAGATTCGCCGGGAGTTTTTTCGCTGGCTTTTTTCCTTGCCACTGCAGTTGTGTTGGTGATTGAAATGACATTCGTCGTTGATGTTGCTTTAACGGTGGCTTTTGCCTTAACGGTTAAGATTGGTTTTTTCTCGGTTTTGAATGGTAAAGAAATAGTGCTTAAGGTTAAGAGGTTTGGGGTTCCTGTTTTTGGTTGATAAGGTCACGCTGCCGCCTTGGCGTTGGTTTAGTTTTTAAAGTTTGGGTTGAATGAGTTTTTGAGAAGATTATAATTTAAATTTGATGGCAAGCAATGCGAAGGTGGCGGTTTTGTTCACCAGACCGGAGACGGTATTGGATGATTATCGCCGGTTGCTCAGGCTGGCTGAGGCGGATAAGTTCTTAAAGCCCGGGGTAACAACAATCTTGAAGGACAACATCTCCTGGCATTATCCGATGCCCGGGGCAAATACAACACCTTGGCAGTTGGAGGGAACAATTTTAGGACTTAAGGATTTGGGTTATCACGACCTTGCCGTGGTGCAAAACAAAACGGTAGTGATTGACACCCATAAGGGCGAGGATTTGAACCGTTATGTGCCGATTTTTCAAAAGTGCGGGCTGAAGGTGCTTTACAATTTTAAGGATTCGGATATGAAGTGGGTTCCGTTTCAGCCGAAGGCGAGGCTGCTCGTCCTTGACCGTATTTATCCTGAAGGGTTAAGGATTCCGGACTACTTTTTCGGGAAAAATATAGTTCATTTGCCAACGGTGAAGTGCCATATTTATACCACCACCACCGGGGCGATGAAGAATGCGTTTGGTGGACTTTTAGCAACCCATCGCCATTACACCCACACCTGGATTCATGAGACACTGGTTGACCTTTTAACCATTCAAAAGGAGATTCATCCGGGAGTCTTCGCGGTGATGGACGGAACTACCGCTGGTGATGGTCCAGGACCAAGGACAATAAGACCGGTGGTAAAGAATGTGATTCTCGCCTCTCAGGACCAGGTGGCGATTGATGCCATAGCGGCAAAGATGATGGGTTTTGACCCGATGGCGATTGGTTATATCCGTCTGGCACAGGAGCAAGGGTTGGGCGTTGGTGACCCAAAGGAGATTGAGGTTGTTGGGGATGATATCTCCAATGAAAACTGGGGGTTTGAGGTGGGCTGGAATTTCCATCGCTTTCTGGGCTGGCTATCCTGGTATGGACCGACCCGTTTTTTGCAGAAGTTAATCTTTCGCACCTGGCTCGTTAATATACCCATCTTTGTCTCGGAGTTTAACCACGACTTTATTCAATGGCCCCTTCGGGGAAAAAGGGTATTTGAGCGCTGGAAAAGGGAGACCGGCTGGGGGCGATTGTTCCAGGAATACGAAAAGAAGGGCTGTCTTTTGCTTTAGTTATTCACGCTGGGCGTTAGCGGCAATTTTATGCCTCCAGTATTGATGGCAATCGGCGGATTGGGTCTAACGGCACAGGTGGTTATTCTGCGCGAACTCATCGCCGCCTTTGCTGGTAATGAGGTGTCAAGCGGCATTTTTCTTGCGGTATGGCTCGTTAGCGAGGGGCTGGGGGCATGGTTTTTCGGCAAAGTTTTAGGGAAGATTCGGGGAAAAGAGTGGTTCTGGCTTTATGGCGTTGCCCTGGTCTCGGCGTTGAGTTCGGCGGGTGCGGTGTTGGCGGTTACCCTTCTTCGCCCGCTCCTGGGCTTTCTTCCTGGAGAGAGTCTGGATATTGGCGCACTTTTTGCCATTACCCTTTTAGTGGTTCTTTTACCGGCAGGAACCCATGGCGGGCTTTTTGTCTTGGGCGCGGCAATCCTTTCCCGTATCGGAATGCGGAATGCGGAATGCGGAATGCGGAAGGCGGAAGGCGGAAGGCGGAAGGCGGAATGGGTTGGTCGCACCTATCTTTATGAAGGGCTGGGAACGGTGCTGGCAGCGGTTATTTGCTATTTCTTGCTACTTCCCCGGGTTTGTGGCTTGGGGATTGTTTTCCTTTTTGCTGGAATCCTCTTAATAGTTCTTTGGGCTTTAGGCCGTGAGCTGTCGGCCGTAGGCTCTCGGCGGCTCTGGCGTTTGGTCTGTCTGGTGGTAGGTGGCGTTTTTTTTGTCCTTGTTCCCAGTGGGGCCAGGGAACTGGAAAGGATGGTCTGGGAAAGAAACTTGCCCGGGCAGAAGGTATTAAAAGTAAAGGACTCACCCTATGGCAAGGTTACCACTATGGAGCGGGAAGGGCAACGACTATTACTTTATAATGGTGTAGCAGTTTTTTCTCTTCCCCAAACTAACATCGGGTCATTGGAGGAGTTCATTCACTTTCCGTTGCTTTTTCACCCCGAGCCAAAGCAAGTTCTTCTCTTTGCTGGCGGAATGGGTGGTGCGGTAAAAGAGGTTTTAAAGCATCCGGTAGAGAAAGTGGTTGTGGTGGAACTGGACCCAATACTGGTTGATGAAATTCGTTGGGGTGGGGGAAGGCTGGTTGCCGAGGAACTTTCCGACCCGAGGGTAATATTGACAATTTCTGACCCGAGGCGGTTTTTGATGGTAACTCAAGACAGTTTTGACCTTATTCTGCTTATGAGTAGCGCGCCATTCAGCTTAAGTGCCAACCGGCTTTTCACCAAAGAGTTTTTTTCTCTGGTAAAGAGCCGGCTGAAGAAAGGTGGAATTTTCGTAACCCGGACCGTAGGTGGCGGCGAAACCCCCACCCCGGAGGTGATAGCGCTGTTAAGGATAAGGCAGGCGACATTAGCCCAAGTATTTCCCCAGGTTAAGACTTATGTCCTTGATTTTCCTCTGATTCTTGCCGGAGAGGACAGTTTTACCCTCTCTGTTGATGAACTCTTCAGCCGATTAAGGGAACGGAATTTAAATTTAACCTTTCTTAATCCAGATTACCTCACCTTTTTACTTGACGATTTTCGGCAAGAGAGGTATCTCGGCAATGCCAGCCGAGAGCCGAGAGCCGAGAGCCGACAGCCGAATACCGACATTCAGCCGCGAGAGGTTTTTTTAAACATGGCATATGAGCAGCGACGCCTTTCTTCTCTTTTCAGCCGGTTATACTATTTTATCCCCAAAATAGCCAACTGGATAATCCTTATCTTTCTTTTTACCCTTTTGATAGCGGGGATTGCAGGTGGTTTGGTAAGGGGTGGTGATTTTGCCCGAGGCTTAGGGATTTGGACCAGTGGATTTATCGGGGCGGGTATTTCTACTTTGGCAATTCTAATTTATCAGGTTAAATTCGGCTCAGTTTATTCCGGGGTGGCTTTACTTCTTGCCGGTTTTATGTTTGGCACAGTGCCGGGTGCTTGGTTCGGCACCTCCTTCACCGAAGACGGAGGAGAGAGGACGGTCAGTTTACTGTTCACCGCCGGTGAGGTAGTATTGATTCTTCTTGTGGGTGGGCTTATCCTTCTTACCCGTTATGGGAGTGGACCGGTGAGTTTTCTCCTCCTGCTCATTCTTACCGGAATGTGTTTAGGGTGGCAGTTTGCCCTTGCCAGTAGCCGGCGGCTGACTGCTACCGCAATTGAGAGCGAGCGGGCATTTATCTCTGCAGGAACTATCGCCGGCAGGTTGAGTATCCTGGATTTCACCGGTGGCGCATTTGGGGGACTGATAATAGCGGTTATAATTGTCCCCTGGTTTGGACTGATTTCTGCGACAATTTTTCTAGGTGGGATTAAGATTATAAGCCTCATAACTCAGTTGTCAGCAAAACGGGGTTAAAATTCAATAAAATAAAAATTTGACACGGGGAAAATTTTGTATATAATTTAAAAGTGCAATGGTTGTTGTCTAATAAGGAGGCAAAATGGCCGATGAACAGACACCGATAGAGGAAAGTGGTGCGGTACTCGAAGAGAAGTTCGGGGTACCGTTTGTTGATTTGAACGACTTCCGGGTTGATTCGGAGGTTCTCCAGTTGTTCACTGAGGATTTTCTCCGAACTCATAAGATACTGCCGCTTTTTCACTCCGGAAATACATTGGCAGTGGCGATGGTAAACCCAAGGGACATCTGGACGATTGATGAGGTGCGCCGCGCTACCGGGATGGATGTTGAGCCGATGGTTTGCCGGGAACTGGATTTGTATCAGGCATTGAATCAGTATTACGCTAAAACCACTCCCGCCGGACTTCCCGACGAGCCCGAAATGACCAGTCTGGAGGAGATTGCTGCGGAGGAAGAGGCGGCGGCCGCCGCGGCCCCAGAAGAGGGTTTGGCGCCCAGCAAATTGGAGGAGATGGCGTCAGAGGCACCGGTGGTGCGCTGGGTGAATCACCTGATTATCCGGGCGGTCCGGGAGCGGGCGAGCGATATTCACATTGAGCCAACCCGTGAGGGGCTACGGGTTCGGTTCCGGATTGATGGTGTTCTTCATCCCATTGTTTCGCCAAAGAAGGCTTTGCAAGTGGCGGTGGTATCAAGAATTAAGATTATGTCCCGTATGAACATCGCCGAGAAGAGGGTGCCTCAGGACGGCAGATACGGGGCAATAGTGGACGGGCGGGAGATTGACTTCCGTGTTTCTACCTTTCCTACCACCTACGGTGAGAAGGTGGTGATGCGTATCCTTGACCGGATGCGGCTTTTGTCTCTGGATGAGTTGGGGTTGGTAGACGAGGCGTATGAGACGCTCCGGGAGATGATTGCCAAACCTCATGGCGTGATTTTAATTACCGGTCCAACCGGTTCCGGAAAATCAACCACTCTTTATGCGATTCTTCAGGAAATTCGCTCTGGAGAAAAGAACATCATTACGATTGAAGACCCGGTGGAGTATGACATTGACGACATCTGTCAGTCTCAGGTGAACGAGCGTGCCGGCTACACCTACTTGGTAGGGATGCGACACATTCTTCGTCAGGACCCGGATGTGATTATGATTGGTGAGATTCGTGATGCTGAGACCGCTGAGGTGGCGATTCGTGCCGCACTCACCGGGCAGTTGGTTTTCTCGACAATCCACACCAATGAGGCGCCGGGCACGGTAACCCGTCTGATTGATATGGGAATTGAGCCGTTCTTAGTTGCCTCCGGTCTGGAAGGGGTTGTTGCCCAGCGTTTGGTGCGGCGCATCTGCCCGAAGTGCAAAGTGGATTACGACCCACCGGCAAAGTTGCTGGAGGAGTTGGGGTTCCCGCCGGGCACCAAATTTTATAAAGGGGAAGGGTGTGACCAGTGTCGTAACACCGGCTTCCGGGGGAGAATCGGAATTTTTGAGGTTATGAAAATAAATGACCGATTGCGCGAATTGATTGTGACCCGACCGCCCACCTCAGCGATTCGCGCGCTGGCACGCGAGTTCGGAATGAAAACTCTTTGGGAAGACGGAATGCGGAAAGTGGCGAGTGGCATTACTACCGTTGAAGAGGTTATGGAAGAAACCGAAAAAGTTGATTAACAAAACCGCCGAACCGGGCGGAGAAAGGGGGAGCAATGCCTGTGTATCGTTATCGGGTCCGCGATAGAGAGGGTAAAATTATATCCGGAACAGTGGAAGGTGCGGACCTCCAAAGTGTTATTGAGAAACTTGATGCCGGGAGTTATATCCCGATAAGCATCAAAGAGGAAAAGGGCGCAGTTAAAGGACCCCAGTTGGAGTTCGGACGGTTCTTTGAGCGGGTGAAGCCGGCAGATTTAATCAATTTTACTCGGCAGTTTGTAACCCTCCATCGCGCCGGCTTACCAATGCTTACAGCAATTGGCGCCCTTCAGGCGCAAACCAAATCCCGACCTTTGGCCAGGGCGCTGGACGCCATCCGCAGGGATTTGATGGGTGGTGCATCTTTATCAGCGGCAATGGCAAAACATCCCCAAATCTTTAACGAACTGTATGTCAACTCCATCTGGGCGGGTGAAACGGGCGGTGTATTGGACGACATCCTGGACCGTTTGGTTATGCTTTTGGAACACGAGCGGAAACTGAAGTCTGATGTGGGCAGCGCCCTCCGTTATCCGATAATCCTGATGGTGACATTTGTTGTGGCGGTGGCAGTTCTGGCGATATTTGTTCTGCCCAAGTTCGCTCAGCTACTCACCACGGTCGGAGGCAAGATGCCTTTACCCACCAAGATTCTTATCATCGTGACCGACTTTGTCGGGAAATACTGGTATATGATGGTTCTGCTTATTGCCGCGGTGGCGGTGATTTTCTATATTTTTATCCGGACCAGTGTCGGAAGGATGTGGTGGGACCGGCTGAAACTGCGTCTGCCGGTTTTTGGGGTTATTGTGTATAAGATGGCGCTCTCGCGCTTTGCCCGAATGTTTGAGACTCTTGACCGCACCGGACTGCCCATTCTCCGCAGTCTGAACCTGGTGTCCAAAACGGTAGGTAATGTCTATATTGCCCAGGCGGTTGACCAGTTAGCAGAGAGCGTTCGCCGGGGGCGAGGGCTTGCTGCACCGATGCGGGAACTGGGTGTTTTTCCGCCGATGGTAGTGCAGATGGTGGCAACTGGTGAAGAGTCCGGGGCATTAGACGATATGTTAAAACAGATCTCCGACTTCTACGACAGCGAAGTGGAGTATGCGGTCAAAAACCTCACCGGGATGATTGAACCGATATTGATTCTCTTTATGGGTGTTGCCGCGGTATTCTTGTTGGTGGCGGTAATTATGCCCTATATGGCGATTCTTTCCAACTTCGGTTCCAGCGGTGGTTACGGAATGTAAGAAAGGAAGCAGTTTTTAGATATCTAAGTTTTCAACATTCCGGGCATTTTTCTCAATAAACTGACGCCGCGGTTCAACCTCTTCGCCCATTAACATTCTAAACACCGCATCCGCCTCAGTGGCATCCTCCATCGTCACCCGTTTTAACACCCTTTGTTCGGGATTCATCGTCGTTTCCCATAACTGTTCCGGATTCATCTCGCCCAGACCCTTATACCGAACAATTTCTAAGTGGTCGCCCTTGGTTTTTTTTAAAAGTTCCTGAAGTTCTTCCTCAGAGTAAAGATAGACCTCCTTCTTCCCTTGCCGGACCTTAAATAAAGGCGGCTGGGCGATATAGAGATAACCCGCCTCAATCAATGGATGCATAAACCTATAAAAAAAGGTAAGCAGGAGGATGCGAATATGGGAACCATCAACATCGGCATCGGTCATTATCACAATCTTATGATACCGTGCCTTCCCCGGGTCAAACTCATCCTCACCGATTCCGGCACCGATCGCCGATATTATCGCCCGAATTTCGTTATTGGTTAAAATCCGATTCAACCCGGACTTTTCCACATTGAGAATCTTACCCCGCAAAGGCAGTATCGCCTGAAAGCGTCGGTCTCGCCCCTGCTTGGCTGAACCACCCGCTGACTCACCTTCAACGATATACAATTCACTCTCAGCCGGATCCTCCGAGGCGCAATCGGCCAGTTTCCCGGGCAGGGTATCCGACTCCAAAAGCGACCGCCGTCGGGCTAACTCCCGTGCCTTGCGGGCAGCCATTCGTGCCTTTGCTGCGGCAATAACCTTCTCAACAATCCGGTTCGCTACCCGGGGGTTTTCCTCAAAGTAACTGGCAAGGCGTTCATTCATCACCGTCTCTACGACACTCTTTGCCTCGCTATTCCCCAATCGGGTTTTTGTCTGTCCCTCAAACTGCGGGTCAGGAATTTTCACCGAAACCACCGCAGTTAGCCCCTCCCGGGTATCCTCGCCAATCAGTTCCACATCCTCTTTTAACAGATTATTTTTCCGGGCATAGTCATTAATGCAGCGGGTCAGCGCCGCCTTAAATCCAGAGAGATGGGTACCACCCTCATGGGTGTTGATGGTATTGGCAAAGGAGAAGATGCTTTCCACAAAACCGTCATTATACTCAAACGCTGCTTCAACCTCCATGCCATTCCGCTTCTCCTCAATCAATATCGGTTTGTGCAATCGGTTCCGCCCCTTATCCAGGTAGGTAACAAAATCAACCAGCCCACCGGGATAATGAAACTTCTCCTCTTTGCCATCCCGTTCGTCAATCAGGGTTATCGTCAGGTTTTTATTGAGATAGGCAAGTTCCCGCAACCGGCTGGCGATAATCTCATATCCGAAGGCAAACTTCTTAAAAATTTTACTGTCCGGTCTGAAGGTAATCTTTGTGCCCTGCTTTTTGGTTTTGCCGATAACCGCTAATTCCTTCTTCACTTCACCCCGCTCAAACTCCATCCGATGAATTTTTCCATCACGATAAACTTCAGCAATCAGCGACTCCGATAGCGCATTGACCACCGAAACCCCGACACCGTGCAAACCACCTGATATCGCATAAACCTTATGCTCAAATTTCGCGCCCGAATGGAGCACGGTAAGGACCACCTCCAGCGCTGGCTTTTTCTCAGTTGGATGGATATCAACTGGTATACCCCGGCCATTATCCTCAATGGAAATCTCG
Organism: Caldifarciminota bacterium; assembly: GCA_039801225.1. GTDB lineage: Bacteria > Hydrothermota > Tepidihabitantia > Tepidihabitantales > Tepidihabitantaceae > JBDRUH01. The sequence continues at coordinate 3,158 of JBDRUH010000045.1, read as the reverse complement.
GTGTCTTGATGAATTGTTACAATGATGGAATCGCAGTAGCCCGCCAGCGCCTCATCCACCGCGTTGTCCACCACCTCAAACACCAGATGGTGCACCCCGCGACTGCCAACGTCGCCAATATACATCGCCGGTCGGTGTCGGACCGCTTCCAGCCCTTTTAGAACATGGATTTGTCGGGCATCGTAATTCTCGTTCATCTATTATATCTTAGCAATTGTTTTAAAAAAGTCAAGTGGGAAGACTCTCCCGTTTCAGGACAAATCGGACATCTTCAATCAACCCGGGACCAATCTGAGCGGCAATTTTTTTTAAGATTTGTTCTTTGAGAAATAAGAGCTGGGTCATCCAGGCGGGGGAATCAACCGCCACTATTAGTGTCTTCTCCTCCACCTTAATTGCGCTGGCATGTCGAGCAACCGCCTCGCCGGCGATTGCCCGCCACTCGACCACTGCCCGATAGACCTGAACCTTACCCTTTAAACCGATTCGTGCCAAAACCGCTGGTAAGGCATTGTTCAAACTCTGAAAGCCTTTTTTCTTCCGGCGTCGCATAATTACTTTATTATAATTTTATTTTGATGCAGGGCAAACCCCTCGCCCCGTCATTGCGAGCGTTAGCGAAGCAATTTCCTTCTGTGGCTCGGGGCAAGTTTTTAGGTTTGCAGTCGGGGAGTATTTATTAATCTTGACAGCCCGAGTATATTAACGCTAAACTGATTTATGCCGATTGCCATTTCTAACCAGCACCCGCTTCGGGTCGCGCCCGAACTCATCGCCAAACTCAAAGGGATTGACTTAAAGGCGCGGCTGGTGGTGGAAGGCTTTCTCGCTGGTCTGCACCGCTCACCGTATAAAGGTTTTTCGGTGGAGTTTGCCGAGTACCGGCAGTATATCCCTGGTGACGAACTCAAGCGGATTGATTGGCGGGTATACGGTAGAACTGACCGATTCTTTGTTCGGGAGTATCAAGAGGAGACCAACCTCCGTGCCTATCTGGTCTTAGACACCTCCGGTTCAATGGCTTATGGCGGCAAGATTACCAAACTTGACTATGCCCGCTGGCTCTGTGCCAGCCTTGCCTACCTTTTAACCCGGCAGCGGGATGCCACCGGTCTGGTAACATTCTCCGATAAAATTGAGCGTTACATCCCGCCCCGGGCTACCACCGCCCACCTCCGGGTCATCTGGCGGGAATTGGAAAACCTAACGCCCGGGGGCGACACCAACATCGCCCAAACCCTGCACCAACTTGCCGAACTTCTCCGGCGCCGGGGACTGATAATTATCATCTCTGACCTCTGGGACGAATCAACGGCGGTCCTTTCCAGCCTGCGCCATTTCCGAGCCCGCAAGCATGAACTTCTTCTATTTCACATCTTCCATCCGGACGAAAAGGAACTTGACTTTTCCACGCCGGTCCGCCTCCGCGACTTAGAGAGCGGTAAGGAGATAACGATTGACCCCCGCATCATCAAAGGAGAATACCAGCAAAGTTTTGCCCGGCGCGAGATTGAGTTTCGGCGCGGCTGTGCTGAAGGGAGAGTTGACTACTACCCGATAACCACCGCAACGCCTTTTGACCAGGCGCTTCTTGCCTATCTTGAGCGCCGGCGTCGTCTGCCCTGATGCGATTTCTTGCCCCGGGATTTTTCCTCCTTTTACCCCTTACCCTGATTCCGCTTCTCATTCACCTCCTCAGTCGGGTGCGATTGCGGCAAATTCCCTTCCCTTCCATCATTCTATTTCAGAATGTTGAACGCGCCACCTTCTCCTGGCTCCGGCTCAAAGAAATTTTACTCCTCATCCTGCGCACCCTTTTACTACTTCTCTTTGTTCTTGGACTCAGCCGCCCCTATCTCCTCGCCCCGGCTCTGCCCGTAATAAAGACGGGCGACTTGCTGATAATCCTGGACGACTCTTACAGTATGGGTTATGGTGACCGGTGGCAAAATGCTCGGCACCTCACCGAGCGGCTTATTCGCACTAGCGCCCGTCCCCGCCTCCTCCTTACCAGCCAGCCCGATACCATCCTCACCGGTCGGAGGGCGTTATTGGCGCTCATTGACACCATCAAACCCTCAGCCACCGCCAGTACCCTTTCCCCGGCACTCAACCGGGCTTTTTCCTTTATTCATGCTGCGCCGATGCCAATTTTGCTCCTCACCGACCTGCAGCGCCGTGCCCTGCCCGACACCGGCATTTCCCGCCCCCCGACTTTATTCAGGATTGTCAACTTTGGCACAGGTGATTTTGAAAACTGCGGTGTCACTCGGGCGGAATTAATTGACCGGGTTATCAAGGCTGAGGTGAGTAACTACGGTAAAACTACCATTAGCCGGACTATCCGGCTTTCAGTGGAGGGTTTACAGCCGTCGGCTGGGGGTCCGATTCAGGAAGAACAGATTGTCAACCTTCCGCCCAGAAGCACCACCACCATTACATTCAACACCCGAATTGAACAGCCGGGCTGTTGGACCGGCACGGTGACAATATCTCCTGACCTCCTTCCCATTGACGACACGCATCACTTCGTCCTCTTTTTGCCGAACCGATTATTAGTTTTACTTGTAACCAGTGAAGCGGTGCCCGGTCGCTATATCAGCCTCGCCCTCTCGGCCGATACCACCGCGCCATTTGCCCTAACCGAAATAAAAGTTGAACAGTTCCGACGCACCGATATTGCCCGCTACCCGCTAATTATTATCACCGATGCGGCAGAACTCAAGGATGCTGATGTTGAGCGCCTTCAGTTTTATCTCAACTCGGGCGGATGTGCCCTTTTAATCTCTGGAACGCCGGTTGCTGAAGGGCATCCTCTCAATCGGTTATTTTCAACCCTCGGCATTTCCCGTCCTGCTGGCTTTCTTACCATCGCCGATTTTGACACCACCCATCCGGTATTCAGCACCTTTCGCCCCGCCGACTTTGCCACCGCGCGCTTCTTCAGCCACACGCGGGTGAAGGGTGGAAGGGCACTTGCCCGGCTCAGTGATGGCGACCCGTTGATTATCGCTTACCCCGAGCAAAACCTGATAGTCTGGACATTTGCGCCCATTCCCGAGGCAACAGATTTGATTTACAAGGCGCCATTCGCACCACTTTTACATCGCACCCTTCTCTATCTCGCCCAACTGCCGTTTAAAACCGAATACACCGTT
>JBDRUH010000044.1:0-13465 GCA_039801225.1 Caldifarciminota bacterium | reverse complement strand
CCCGGGCAATCCTTTTCTCCAATCCGGGAAATCCCACCGGTGTGGTTTACTCTGAGGAGGAGATGTTTCTGCTCCGCTCCTTAGCCCTGGATTACGAGCTTTATTTAATTGGCGATGAGGTTTACCGCGAGTTTGTTTATGATGACACCAAACCGCTCAGTGTTTTGAACTTACCCGGGGTTGAAGACCGGGCGATAATGGTTGATTCTATCTCTAAGCGCTATAGCGCCTGCGGGGCGAGAGTCGGTTGCGTTGTGAGCCGGAATTCAGAGTTTATGGCGACAATGCTCAAGTTTGGTCAGGCACGACTCTGTCCGCCGACGATTGACCAACTGGCGGCTCAGAATGCGGCAAAAATCCCGGATACCTATTTTGAACAGGTGCGCCAGGAGTATCGTCAGCGCCGCGATGTCCTGGGCGCCGAGTTGAAAAAAATTCCCGGGGTGGAGTTTGTTATGCCCCGAGGCGCCTTCTACCTGATAGCAAAACTGCCGGTGCCGGATGCCGAGGAGTTTGCCATATTTCTACTTAATGAGTTTGATCTGGATAAAGAGACGGTAATGCTCGCACCAGCAAACGGTTTTTATATCACCCCGGGTATGGGAAAGAGTGAGGTGCGAATCGCCTATGTGCTCCGGTGCGAGGATTTAATTCGCGCCGTGCGGGTTCTTAAAGCCGGAATAGAGGCGTTTGCCAATCGCAAAGTGGCGGGGTGCAGGGGTTGAGCGGAATTTAAAGAAGGAGATATGCGGGTCTGCATGGTTTCAGACACCTACTACCCCTATATCGGTGGCATCGCCGAACACATCTACCACCTGGCAATGGAGTTACGGCGCCAGGGTGATGATGTTAAAATTCTTACGACAAAATTTGGCGGTAGAACACTCGCCTGCCTGGAAAAAGTGCCGGATGAGGACAAGATTTTTCGGGTGGGTAGAGGAATTTTAATCCGCTCCAACAAGTCATTCGCCCGGGTACCGGTGGCGATTCGTCCGTGTGCCCGGGTGAAGCGGTTTTTTGAAAAAGAGAAGTTTGATATTATCCACCTCCATGGCTCACTTGCACCAACGCTCCCTTTGGTGGCTTTGCGGGTTTCCAGGGCAATCAATGTGTTTACCTTTCATGCCACGCATGAGAAAAGCATCGCTTATGCCCTCAGCCGTTCCTTTCTTTTGCCCTATTTCCGGGCGATTCACGGATTGGTAGCGGTTTCGCCTGCGGCCCGGGACTCGGCGGCAAAATACTTTCCCGGTGATTTCCGGATTATTCCCAACGGGGTGGATGTGGAGTTTTTCTCCCCGAATGTGGCACCAATTTTAGAACTTGACAATGGCCGACCGAAAATTCTCTTTTTGGGAAGGTTTGAACCCCGTAAAGGGTTGAAATATCTTTTAATGGCGTTGCCGGATATTGTTGGTGAGGTCCCTGATGTTCAACTGGTGGTTGTCGGAACTGGTCTTTTTGGCTATGCCTATAAAGGCTATCTGCCGAAAGAGGTTGAAGACCATGTTCACTGGGCAGGGCTGGTGCCCAATGAGGAGCGTCCGAGATATTACCGGAGTTGTGATGTGTTTTGTTCACCAGCAATTGGTCACGAGAGTTTTGGTATTGTCTTGCTTGAGGCGATGGCGACCGCCAGACCGGTGGTTGCCTCTGACATTACCGGTTATCGGACAGTTTTGACTTCAGGAGAGCAGGGCTTTTTGGTGCCACCGCGTGAGCCGAAAGCGCTCGCCCAGGCACTCATCAAAATTCTCAAGGATAAGGAACTGGCACAGCGGATGGGCGAAGCGGGCAGAAAAAGGGCGCTAGAGTTTTCCTGGTCAAATGTTGCGTCTCAGGTTAAGGAGTTATACAAAGAACTGCTCGCCCGTTATCCGAACCCGTGTTACCGGCTTCGCGCCCAAGGAGTTGATGATGCCATCCAGAGCAGCCGATAGCCAATCTATGAAAGAAGAGACCTCTGGGGCGATAGTCATTCCTAAGAATAAAAGTCAGTTGCTGCCGGTTCTAAGAATTCCAGAATTTATGGTTTTTTCCTTCTCCCAGGCGTTTTCCCTTTTTGGTGACAAATTGGACTATATGGCACTTTTGGCAATGATCGCCTACTTCTCCAGCCGGTTTGGCTGGGATAGTGCCAAGGCGATTTCCTATCTTTCAGTTGTTGTTGCACTACCGGTCGTCCTGTTTGGTCCGCTTGCCGGGATTTTGGTAGACCGCTGGGACCGGCGCTGGGTGATGATTATCTGCGACTTCTTTCGTGCCCTGGTGGTATTTTTCATCCCGATGATTGTGTTAATGACCAATCACCTAATTTTAGTTTATCTTTTGGCTTTTTTAGTTTTTCTATTTGGTCTTTTCTTCAACACCAGCCGGCTGGCAATTATTCCCAACTTAGTTGGGACAGAAAGGGTTTTGGGTGCCAACTCGTTCATTAATATTCTTGGTCGGGTGGCGACATTTGCCGGGATGTTCTTTGGTGGATTGATTGTTGACTGGAGTGGCTGGGAGCGGCTGGGGATAAGACCGGTCTGGAGTGCCGGTTTTTATATAGACGCCTTTACCTACTTTGTCTCGGTGGTATCGCTTCTTTTTATCTTTAAAAGGCTGGGGCTGAACCGAGAGGAGAGAACTACTGGCTATGCCCCAATCCTCCGCGAGCAGTCAAAGATGATTGAAAGTGTCAAGGGATTGTGGCGGGTGGTTAGCCGTGAGCCGGCGGTGCTTTTTGTTTACTCCTCAATCCTTTTAATGGTTCTTCTGGCGGCAGCGGTGGTGGTGCTCTATGTCCCGGTGATTCAGTCAAGCCGGAGGTTGGGTGGTGTCGGTCTGGGTACAAAAGGTGTTGGTTATGTGGCGGCGATTGGGTCGGTGGGGCTACTTTTATCCTCAATCTCCTATGGCATTTTCGGTCACCGGGCAAAAAAACATCAGGTGATGCTGGGCTGTTTTCTGGTTATGGGGCTGGTGGTGATGGGGCTGGCGGTATCAAAGAGTTTTGCACCGGTGGCGCCAATGGTTTTTATCGCCGGGTTGGCACTTTCCCCGGTTTATATCGGAATGGACACACTTTTGCACGAGGTGGTGCCCGAGGAAGTTCGGGGCAGAATTTTCTCCACCCGCGACTGGCTACTGCATCTCCTTTTCGCCCTTGCCGCACTCCTCATCGGTCAGTTAACCAATTTCTTTTCCACCCGGCGACTGCTCTTTGGTTTCGGTTTGTTAGTAGTAATTGGCTGTGTTGTCGGCTTCTTTCTTGTCCGACATAAGGATATAGGTTAAATCTAAATAAAAAGGAGGACAGTTTGTTTGACCCCAGAATAGAAAAATTAGCCCAGGTGCTGATTCACTATAGCGTCCGTCTAAAAAGGGGTGAGTGGGCGGTTGTCTACAGCACCTATCTGGCTGAGGATTTGCTCAAGGCTTTACAGATGGAGGCGCTCAAGGTTGGTGCCAATATTACCTTCCGGGTAGGGATTGCCGATGCCGGTTATCTCTTTTTACGCTATGCTAATGATAAGCAGTTGCGGTTTATACCACCAACCGACCGGTTGGAGGTGGAAAAAGCGGATGCGCTTATATTTGTTCGCGCCGGGTGGAATATGAAGGAGATGAGCGGGATTGATGCGAAGAAACTGGCAACATATCAAAAGGCACGCAAGGAACTTTTGGAAATTAGGCTCAAGCGGGAGGCGGCAGGCAAACTCCGCTGGGTTCTTACCAACTTTCCCAGTGACGCATTAGCCCAGGAGGCGGCTATGTCCCGAACCGAATATGAGGAGTTTGTTTACCAGGCAGGTATGCTGGAGCGGAGTGACCCGATAAAGGAATGGCAGAAGGTTTCAGCACAGCAGCGTAAACTGATAAAAAAATTGAATCAACTTAGCACTATTAGGGTTGTAGGTAAGGATACCGACATCACCTTTGGTGTTGAGGGCAGAAAATGGGAGAACTGTGATGGTCATAACAACTTCCCGGATGGCGAGGTTTTTACCGGTCCTGAGGAGGGGAAAACTGAGGGCTATATTCGCTACAGTTTTCCGGCAATCTACCAGGGGAGAGAGGTGGAGAACATCCGGCTGGTTTTCAAAAAGGGCAAGGTGGTGGAGGCGCATGCTGAAAAAGGTGAAGATATCCTTAAGGCGATGCTTGACACCGACGAGGGAGCCCGCCGCGTTGGCGAACTTGCCTTCGGCACAAATTATTCCATCCAGCGTTTCACCAAAGACATTCTGTTTGACGAAAAGATCGGCGGCACAATTCATGTGGCATTGGGTATCGGCTATCCTAAAACCGGCAGCAGAAACAGGTCGGTGATTCACTGGGATATGATCTGCGACACCAGGCAAGGGTTCACCGTTTACGGTGACGGTAAACCAATAATGAAGAATGGAAAGTTTTTGATTTGACCTACCGAAGTTCTTGCTGGGATTTTAGGTCAAATCTCAAAAGCGAATCGGGAAATTTTGCCCTTCGGCTTTAGGCTTTCGTTGTTTGATTTTGCTTGACAGAAGGGAATTTTATGTTCACAATAAAATAAACTTATATGCCACTAAGAGACGGCATAATGAAGAGAAAGGTTTCAAAATCGCCCGTTGCGGGCAGAAAGGAGTAGTAAATGCCACGAGGTCAAGCATTGATGAAGCGCACGGTAAAACTTACTGATGCAATGCAACCGGTTCTGGGACCGGGCAAGGTGATCAAAATAAAGGATATAAACAAGAAGCTCTGGGACTATATCAAAAAGAATAAACTGATGACCGGTGAAGGACCTTTGATGAAAAGGTCAATTAAACTAACGCCGGAACTTCAGGCATTCTTGGGTAAAAAGAACGCGGTTAAAGTCGGCGAGATGAATAAACTGCTCTGGGCATATATTAAGAAGAACAATCTATTTTAGGAGCACCCAGAGCGTAACTAAAAGCCAGCGGTAATTTATAGTAATAATTGAAGGAGGGATCCTTCTGTCCCCTAAGAGGGGAGATTAAATTTTTGAGAAAAGGAGGCAAATAAAAGAGGAAAGTAATAAACTTAAGTATCTTTTTAATAAATACTTATAAAAAATTAAGGATAAATTAAAAATTTTTATTTTTTCGCTTGACTTTTCACGGTAAATTTATTAATATTAACAGAAGAATAAATTCGCTCTTTGACAATTTGGAGAAGAGGCAGGCTGATATTCACCTCAAGCTACTAAGAGCATATGGTGGATGCCTCGGCAGTTGAAGGCGATGAAGGGCGTGGTAAGCTGCGATAAGCGCCGGTGAGCTGCACACAAGCTTTGACCCGGCGATGCCCGAATGGGGAAACCCGTGTGGAGTAATGTCCACACATCCCGGGATGAATCCATAGTCCCGGGAGGCTAACCCGGGGAAGTGAAACATCTCAGTACCCGGAGGAAAAGAAAGCGAATGCGATTCCCTGAGTAGTGGCGAGCGAAAGGGGAACAGCCTAAACCGATTCCGGCGTCAAGCCAGCAGGCGTTGCCGGAACGGGGTAGCGGGACCGATCTCGCTGGCTGCTGGGAGGCGAGGGAGTTAAAAAATTTAGCCGTTAGTCGAAGTCTTCTGGAAAGAAGCACCAAAGAAGGTGATAGTCCTGTAGGCAAAAATGGCTGGATCTCCCGCGATCGGTATCCCAAGTACCACGGGACACGAGAAACCCTGTGGGAATCAGGCCCGACCACGGGCTAAGGCTAAATACTCTCAACTGACCGATAGTGCACCAGTACCGTGAGGGAAAGGTGAAAAGAACCCCTGGCGGGGAGTGAAATAGAACCTGAAACCATATGCTTACAATCAGTGGGAGCAGACTTTCGCCTTTCCGCAAGGTTTGGCGATGGCTGTGACCGCGTGCCTTTTGCATAATGACCCGGCGAGTGAATGTACGTGGCGAGGTTAAGCCTCTCTGAGGCGTAACCGGAGCGAAAGCGAGTCCTAATTGGGCGATTAGTCGCGTGCATTCGACCCGAAACCCGTGTGATCTACCCATGGCCAGGTTGAACTTGGGCTAACCCCCAAGGGAGGACCGAACCGGTGACCCTTGCAATAGTCTCGGATGAGCTGTGGGTAGGAGTGAAAGGCTAACCAAACCGGGTGATAGCTGGTTCTCCCCGAAATGCCTTTAGGGGCAGTCTCGCAAGTTCAGTTGTGGAGGTAGAGCACTGGACGGGCGCTCCCCCACAATGTGGGGGAAAACCCGACCAAACTCCGAATGCCACAACTTTAGATTGCGGGAAAGAGGCTATGAGCTCTAAGGTCCATGGCCGAGAGGGGAATAACCCAGATCACCAGCTAAGGCCCCAAAGTGTATGCTAAGTGGGAAAAGAGGTGAGGTTGCTCAGACAGCTGGGATGTTGGCTTAGAAGCAGCCATCATTTAAAGAGTGCGTAACAGCTCACCAGTCGAGCGACCTTGCGCTGAAAATTTATCGGGGCTCAAGCATACCGCCGAAGCTGTGAACTTCTCCGAAAGGAGGAGTGGTAGGGGAGCGTTCTGTTGTAGGTGGAAGGCTGACCGTGAGGCCAGCTGGACGAACCAGAAGTGATTATGCCGGGACGAGTAGCGTTAAAACAGGTGAAAAACCTGTTCGCCGAAAACCCAAGGTTTCCTGGGGAAGGTTAATCCGCCCAGGGTTAGTCGGTGCCTAAGCTGAGGCCGAAAGGCGTAGGTGATGGGGATCCGGTCAACATTCCGGAACCACCCTGGCATCGCCACGAGCTAAGGGGTGACGCAGTTGGAATGGTTCAGCCCCGTGCTGGATCGGGGTCTAAACTATGGTGATGGCGTGTAGGAAAATCCGCACGCAGAATTCACTGTGGTGATGGGGACTCTGCCGTCAGGTGGAGGAACTGAGCCTGACCAACTGCCGAGAAAAACCTCTATGCCAGATGCCCGGGTGACCGTACCGTAAACCGACACTGGTGGGTGAGGAGAATATCCAAAGGCGCTCGGGTGAGCTCTCGTTAAGGAACTCGGCAATCTAGCCCCGTAACTTCGGGAGAAGGGGTGCCACCGCAAGGTGGCCGCAGTGAAGTGGCTCTGCCGACTGTTTAACAAAAACACATGTCTCTGCTAAGCCGTGAAGGCGAAGTATAGGGACTGACACCTGCCCGGTGCCGGAAGGTTAAGGAAGGGGGTCAGCCGCAAGGCAAAGCTCCCGACCGAAGCCCCGGTAAACGGCGGCCGTAACTCTAACGGTCCTAAGGTAGCGAAATTCCTTGTCGGGTAAGTTCCGACCCGCACGAATGGTGTAACGAGTGGAGCGCTGTCTTAACGAGAAGCCCGGCGAAACTGTAGTGGCGGTGAAGATGCCGCCTGCCCGCGATTGGACAAAAAGACCCCGTGAACCTTTACTACACCTTGTCATTGAACCTTGGCCGAATATGTGTAGGATAGGTGGGAGGCTGTGAGGTCCAGGCGCTAGCTTGGACGGAGCCGCCGGTGAAATACCACCCTTATTCTGTTGGGGTTCTAACACCGCGCTGTTATCCAGGCGGTGGACAGTGGCAGGCGGGTAGTTTGACTGGGGCGGTCGCCTCCTAAAAGGTAACGGAGGCGCTCAAAGGTCGGCTCAGCACGGACGGCAACCGTGTGGGGAGTGCAAGGGCATAAGCCGGCCTGACTGTGAGACCGACAGGTCGAGCAGAGACGAAAGTCGGACCTAGTGATCCTGTGGTTCTGCGTGGAAGGGCCATAGCTCAACGGATAAAAGGTACTCCGGGGATAACAGGCTGATCGGGCCCGAGAGTTCACATCGACGGCCCGGTTTGGCACCTCGATGTCGGCTCATCGCATCCTGGGGCTGGACAAGGTCCCAAGGGTTGGTCTGTTCGCCCATTAAAGCGGTACGTGAGCTGGGTTCAGAACGTCGTGAGACAGTTCGGACTCTATCCATCGTGGGCGTAGGAGACTTGAAGGAAGCTGCCCATAGTACGAGAGGACCTGGGTGGACGCACCTCTGATGTACGAGCTGTCCTGCCAAGGGCACCGCTCGGTAGTCAAGTGCGGCAGGGATAACCGCTGAAGGCATCTAAGCGGGAAGCCCCTCCTGAGATTAGGTCTCCCGTGTGGTCGTCGCAAGACGATTCACCCTCAAGGCCCCTGGTAGACTACCAGGTTGATAGGCCACAGGTGTAAGCCCGGTAACGGGTTTAGCCGAGTGGTCCTAATCGGCCGTGCGGCTTGAGTTCATTAGTCTGCTTCTTCTCCTTTTAAATTATTGCCCGGCGGTTATACCGGAGGGGAAACACCTCTTCCCATTCCGAACAGAGTCGTTAAGCCCTCCAGGGCCGATGGTACTGCGCTGGTAACGGCGTGGGAGAGTAGGTCGCTGCCGGGTTTTTATTTTACCGTAATAAGGTCCTTGATTTGCTCAAATTTTTTAGGACCTATTCCCTTGACATTCATTATTTCTTCTATTGACCGAAACCGACCTTGAGACTCTCGGTATTGAATTATTTTCTCGGCGGTCTTTGGACCGATCCCCGGTAGTTGACAGAGGAGTTCTGTACTGGCGGTGTTGATGTTGATGAGTTGCTTGCTCGGCTCTCGGGCAATTCCCAATGTAGCGAGATAGAGTTTCGGCGGTTCATCCGCTTTGATTTTTTGGTGTTCACTAACAAATTTCAACCAGAGGTCAGTAAGGTTATCGGGGAGAAATTTCCCCTGTTCGGTGAGCATTGAGTGTTTTAGCCAGGTTTCCGTGGTTACCAATTTGTAAATGTCTTTGTTGCGCTTTCTGAGTCTGAATTGAGTTACTTCACTCAGTCGGGGCCAAATCAAAGTATCGCCGGTAACAAACAGGTCGGCACCGGCAACTGCCGGACAGATGATATTTCTGTCAAGATTGACCGGCACCAGAACTTTAGTCAGTAATGTCTCAGGCAAAGATAACAGCCTCAAACGTTCTTTGTAGGGGACGGTATTAAAAAGGTCACGAATGGTGATTTCTCCAGTGGTTACCCCTCCTTCAATAACATTTACCGGTAAGACGGTAATATCGGCACCAGTCGCTTTCTTTATTGCTTCTGCGATAACCAGTCCCAATTTGATTTTACCCGTTTCATCCGGGGGAAATTCCTCTTCTGAGTAAGCGACCGTCTCATCCAGCCGATTGAGCAATATCGCTTGAAGTTCGGTGTCCGCTTTTTCTTCAGGGACAACATTTAACACCTGGGTTGCTATTTGATAAATTTGGCGTTTGGTCTTGTGAAAGAGGATATCAGCGATACCAATTCGCTGCCCAAAAACACCGCTAACCGCCACTACGCCTTTCCCCACCCTAGGTAATTGACCCTCAATTTTATCTGGGTTGCCTGAACAGAGAATTAGGTGAACCCCGGGCACACTTTCAGCAATATTCATCCCATCATCAACCGTTATATGACCGAAGACTATGATTACCTCTGCCGATTCGGCGATAACCGCGGGCAAATATCGGTGTAACTGGGTGAGAGGATCATCAATAACTATACCAGCAACATCTATTGGTCGGTTGAGTGCGGGTATTTCCGGGTCAGTAAGTCCGATTATCCCCACTTTAACCCCCTTAATATCTTTTATCATATAGGGGCGAAAGAGCGGTGTCTGGCGATTGAGCACGACATTTAGCATTGGATCGGCAAGAACCGGGAACCCGGCAAAGCGAGCGAGCAGTTCAACATTTGCTAAGCCGCCACAGAAGTCCCGGGCACCCAGGGTGACGGCATCATAACCGATACGGTTCATTAGGGTAATTGCCACCCTTCCCTGGGAGCTATCGCCTTCAGGAGAACCGAAACCAAAATCGCCACAATCCAACAGAATTGTTGCTGGAGTCTGTTGCCCTTGAATTAATTTTTTAAGATTGTTCCAGCCACCTAATCTGCGTCGGGGCACTCCAGGAGAAGCGAAGTCGGGAGTGGGTAACAACTGAGAATGGAGGTCTGAGGTCCAGATCACCCGGATGGCTTGGAAGTCAGCAGAGGATGATAATGCACCGAAAAATATTAGTGCTATCAAGCCAACCATAGTTTTAATATAGCCAAGATGAGTTGATTGTCAAGACTCTAAGGATAAATTCAATTTGTAAGATAGGCAGGTTTTGACAAGTAATTTCGCTTTTTTACAATGGAATCTGATGGACCTATTTGCTAAATGCTGGGAATACTTTCCGATTGTTGACCGGGCAAAGAGACAGGGATATTACCCGTATTTTATTCCGCTGAACTCTGAGCCAGACCGTCGGGTGATTATCAACGGGAAAGAGTTGATTATGCTCGGTTCTAATAACTACTTAGGTCTTACTACTGACCCGCGGGTGAAGGAGGCGGCGATTGCTGCTATTAAAAAATATGGCACCGGCTGCACCGGGTCAAGATTCCTAAATGGCACTCTTGACCTCCATGTGGAACTGGAAAGGGAACTGGCAAGTTTTCACAACAAGGAGGACTGTATCGTTTTTTCCACCGGCTATCAGACTAATTTGGGCGTTGTTTCGGCGCTGGTGCGGCGGGGCGATGTCGCCATCACCGATAAACTTGACCATGCCTCAATTATGGACGGTTGTCAGATGTCTTACGGTTCGGTCAAGCGATTTACCCATAATGACCCGAATTCCCTGGAAACGGTTCTTAAGGGATTGCCGTCCGATAGCGGAAAACTGGTAATTGTTGACGGCGTGTTTTCTATGGAGGGGGATATTGCGCCGTTGGACAAGATTGTTCCGCTGGTAAAGAAATTCCAATGCCGGCTGATGGTAGATGACGCTCATTCAATTGGTGTTTTGGGGAAAAATGGTCGGGGCACCGCGGAGCATTTTGGGGTTGAGAATGATGTTGACCTTATTATGGGGACATTTTCCAAATCTTTTGCCACAATCGGTGGGTATGTGGTTGGTGAGCATAAGGTAATCACCTATATCCGTCACCAGGCGCGACCGCTGATCTTCTCCGCGGCAATCCCTCCTACCGCAGCGGCTACAGTCCTCGCGGCATTAAAAATTATCAAATCGGAACCGGAGCGCCGCGAGCGACTATGGCGCAACGCCCGCAAGATGATTGATGGGCTCCGGGCAATGGGCTATAACATCGGCGGTACCCAAACTCCAATCGTCCCGATTCATATCGGCAGTGATATGAAGACCCTTTCCTTCTGGCGTGCCCTGTTTGAAGCGGGAATTTTCGCCAACCCGGTTTTGCCACCGGCGGTGCCACCAAACCGCTCCCTGATTCGGACCAGTTATATGGCAACCCATACCGACGAAGACACCGACCTGGCGTTAGAGATTTTTAAAAAGGTGGGTAGGAAAGAGGGACTGATTCCTTGACTCCGCTGAAAATTCAGCGTGTGGCGACGCCGGCTGACTTAGACCGGTTTGTTAAACTACCCTTCTCTCTTTACCACGATGACCCGAACTGGGTACCACCGCTGATTGGGGATGTAAAAAATACCTTAACCCCGGGCAGAAACCCTTTCTGGAACCATGCCCGCCGGGAACTTTTTCTTGCTGAGCGGGCAAACAAACCGGTGGGTCGCATCTGTGCCACCATTGACGAAAACTACAATCAATATCACAACTCGGCGATAGGCTTTTTCGGCTTTTTTGAGTGCGAAAACAACTTAGATACCGCCCAGGCGCTTTTTGAAGCAGCAGCTGAGTTTGCTCGTTCTCAAGGGATGAGGTTTCTTTATGGTCCGGCAAACCCAGGGCTCAACGACGAGGCAGGGCTGTTAATTGAACCTTTTTCGGAAATGCCTTACATCAAAATGAGTTACAACCCCGAATACTATCCCGCCCTCATAGAAGGGTGTGGTCTATTTAAAGTAAAAGACCTCTACGCCTATTCCGTCCCTCTTGACCAGCCGATACCGGAAAAATTACTTCGGGTAATGCAAAGTTTAAAGCGGCGCCCCGGTTTGGTGGTTCGTCCGGTTGACCTGAAGAATCTCAAAACCGACTTAAAGTTTATCAAAGAGGTATATAACGACGCCTGGTCGCAGAACTGGGATTTTGCCCCCCTTACTGATGCAGAGATTGACGACCTTGCTCGTCAGTTAAAGCCGATTGTCAAACCAGAAATCTGCCCGTTGGTCTTTTATCAAGGCGAGGTGGCTGGTATCTGCATCGCCCTACCTGATTACAATCAGGTTTTAAAACGGCTTGGTGGTAGACTCTTCCCTTTTGGCTGGCTTAAATTTCTTTTCTATCGCAACCGCATCACCCGCGCTCGTCTTTGGGCACTGGGGGTGAAGCGCAAATTCCACAACCTCGGCTTTGACGCCCTATTGTATTACGAATCGTTTATGGGTGCGAAAAGATTAGGTTACACCGCAGGTGAGGTATCCTGGATTCTTGAAGACAACCTTGCCATCATCCGTCCAATTCTGATGTGGGGAGGAAAACTCTACCGCACCTACCGGGTCTATCAACTTCCCTTATAACCACCCGTTAGCATCTTCTTTTGCCTAATTAAAACCCAGTTCATCACTCAGCGACAATTACCTTTTGAGCCTCCTGTTGATTTACGAAGGTTGAATGTGTTCGGATAAAATACACCCCGGGCGAAAGGTGCCGGATGTCATTGGTACCGGGCTTAAGGTCAAGCACCTTGCGACCGGTGATGTCAAGGAGCAAAACTGGCTCACGGCTGAGAGCTGACACCTTGCGGCTAAGAAAAAGCGTGCTGCGGACAATGGTTGCGGTTTGCCGTGAGCGGTTAGCCGTTGGAGGAAAGTATTCCTCAATTCCACCACCATAGAACTCAATTATCCGCAGATTAGCCTCCTCGTCCGCAACATAGGCATAATTGCCGGCTACCGCAACGCCATATGCCCTGCTTGGGGTATTGCAGGAACCGAGTCTTGTTGGAGTTGTGGGATTGGTTACATCCCAGAGCTCAAGACCTACCTCTCCTGCTGCGATGTAGTGCCGATTTGACTCCTGCGCCAAGCCCTCAACAGAGCCGCGGGTGTGAATAGCCTCTGACAGTTTCACCGGATTCGCCGGACTTTTCACATTAAGCACATAGCGCACGCCGCCAGCACCAACAAATGCTAAGTTCCGGCTTATTCTTCCTGTCAGATTCGTGCTGTTTACAACTGTCAATGCATTCGCATATTACCGGCGCAGGGATGACTTGGAGAAAAGGGCGGGTGGAATCGGCACATTGAATTTGACATCCTCAATGATAAACTCGGTGCCTTCACCAGATTTCAGCATATCCTTAAAGCGCGCCCTTGTCGCCACCCAGCGACCTTCAATTCGCTTCAACTCCAAGACCTCTGCGGTCTTGAGCAGTTTGCCGCCTTTAGCATAGCGTTCCTCTTTCAGGATTAAATACCGCTCCTGGTCAATCCAGACCCGGCGCAAGGGATAGGCAACCTCACTTGAACGCGCCTTAAGTTCCACAATCCAGACCGGTCTTGAGTTGACCGAATCCGCACCAATGGTGGTGGCGTTATACAGATTGCTCAGTTTCGGGTCC
>JBDRUH010000043.1:0-13516 GCA_039801225.1 Caldifarciminota bacterium | reverse complement strand
GTTGGTGAACACCGTGGCGCCCTCAAGGATTAAGGCGTGCCGCTTTGCCAGTTGGGGCGGTCTGATATTTCTCTTGCGGAAGATTTGCTCAACCCGGTGATAGGTCGGCTGATGGAGGATGAGTTTACGACCAAGCAGGCTGGCAACCGCAGACAGTGTTCTGTCGTCCGGAGTTACTCCCAATCCGCCGACAACGAACACCAGCCGGCTCAGGACCAGCCCGCTGGCTAAGGCATGCTTAATTGACTCTTCATCATCACCAACCCGGACTACCCGTTTAACATTAATGCCGATTTTTGCCAGAGCCCGGGCTATGACCGCAGAGTTGGTGTCCAGGACCCGACCGGCAAGGACCTCATCACCGATGATGATAATTTCCGCCGACATCATACCTTTAACACCGGGAAAAATTGCCCGAGTACTCGCAAAACTAAGTTGGCACAGATACCGGCAAGGAGGTCGTCAAGCATTACGCCCCAGCCACCCCGAACATTTTGAACCCGGTTGATGAAGGGCAGTTTCAGGATGTCAAAAGCGCGGAAAAGAAAAAAACCGATTAAAAGACCGAGCCAGGAGACCGGAATAAAAAAGAAGGTTATGAGGGTGCCGAGCGTTTCGTCAATCGTTACCCGCTTGGGGTCTTTGCCCCAGACCTTTTCCAAGTCGTTTGCCAGCCAGACGCCAAAAAAGAAAACTATAACGATGGTAAAGAAAGCCAGGAGCGGTTTGCGGCAAAGGAGGTAGGCGGGGAGAAGGGAAAAAAAGGAACTAACCGTTGCCGGTGCTATCGGGAAGTAGCCGGTGAAAAAAACTGAGCCCAGGCTGGCTTGAAGCCAGAATTTCAGTTTATAATTCATACCGCTGGCAGCCGATGGCTGACAGCCGATTAGCGACGGCGTTTGGTGGGGAAGTGCTGTTCCCACTCCACCACCGAGTTCGCTACGATAAAAATTGAGGAGTAGGTGCCCACAATTGTGCCGATGGTCATAACAAAGGCGAAGTCTCTTATTTCTGCCGAGGCTAAGAGCAAAAGGGCAATGGTAACAAAAAGGACGGTAAGCGAGGTTACAATTGTCCGGCTCAAAACCTGATTTATCGCCCGATTGCAGACTTCAGCAAAAGACTCCTTGCGCATCTTCTTTATATCCTCGCGGATGCGGTCCGATACCACAATTGAGTCGTTTACCGAATAACCAATCATTGTCAAAATGCCAGCGATAAGGGTGATGGTAACCTCGCGGTTGAAAAGGGCGCAGAACCCTAAGGTGATCAAGGTGTCGTGAATAAGTGAGAGCACCGCGCCGGTGCCAAACCGAAAGTCAAACCGGAAAGAAACATAGATAAGAATTCCCACCAAACCCAATAATACCGCCCAGAGCACCTTGCTCTGCAACTCCTTGGAGATGCGCGGTCCAACCGCCTCATCGCGCAGGACCTCAAACGGATTATCCGGAAAGGTAATGGCGAACTGCTGGCGGACCCGGGAGGAAAATCCGGACTCTTCGCCAGATTTTTCGCTGGGCTTCACCCGGATAAGAAAGTCACCGGTCTCGGTCTCTTGAATTGATGCACCGGCTTCACCAATTGCGGTCAGTGCCGCCCGCACCGCATCAATCTTTACCGGTCGGGAAAAACGGACCTGAATCAATCCGCCACCGGTGAAGTCCACTCCATAACGGAACCCCTTTACCACAACTGCAATAATGCTCACTCCAACAAGAGCCGCAGAGATTATAAAAAATAGCCGCCGTTTAAAAACAAAAGGTATATTGGTCTCGCCAAATAGTCTCATAATTCTTAAATCCTCAAGGTTTTAACTTCAAAACGGGCAAGGAACCAGTCAAAAACAAATCGGGTCAAAAATACTGCGGTCAGGACATTGATGATTAACCCCACCGTAAGGGTGATGGCAAAGCCCCGCACCGGACCTGAGCCGATGAAGTAAAGGGCGATGGCGGTGATGATGGTGGTGGCATTGGCATCAATGATTGTGGTCAGCGCCCGGGAGTAACCGGTATCAACCGCCGCCATCGGCGTCTTGCCCGCGCGCAACTCCTCCCGAATCCGCTCAAATACCAGGACATTGGCATCTACCGCCATACCAATCGTCAGCGCAATACCGGCGAGTCCAGGCAGAGTTAATGTTGCCCGCAGCGCTGCCAGGACCGCCAATAGTAAAAAGATATTAAATATCAGTGCCAGGTCAGCAAGTAGCCCGCCAATGCGATAATAGATGAGCATAAACAACACCACCACCAGCGCACCAACCGCACTGGCAATGAGTCCACGCCGAATCGCATCGGCACCGAGGGAAGCACCGATTGACCGCTCCTCAACCACCTGCACCGGTGCCGGCAACGCCCCGGAGTTTAAGACAATCGCCAAATCGCGTGCCTTGTCGCCCTTCCGGTCATTCATCGTAATCTGCCCCCGTCCATTGGGAATCCGTTCCTGAATCCGCGGTGCTGAACGCACCACACCGTCTAAAACTATCGCCAGCCGCCTGCCCACATTCCTACCGGTAACCTGGGCAAACTTTGTTGCCCCCTCCCGGTCCAGTTCAAAATTCACCACCCAGGTGTTTGTTCGCTCCAGTTCTGCCCCCTGGTAAATCGCTGGCTCTGCCCGGCGCAGCCGGGTGCCGAAAAGTTCCGGCTCGCTCTTTAAAAGATAGAGCCTTACCACCTTACCATACTCCTCACTCTCTCCCGGACCGAACTGAAACTCGTATCCCTCAGGCCAGAACTCCCTTCCCTGATTCAAAAGTCTCTTGAAATCAGCGGTATCATCAATGGCAATTAACAGGTCCAACTCATCACCTTCGCCCCGGATGTAACTGAGCAGGCTGCCGGGTGGCGCCTCTTTACCCAAAGTGGTGTCAATTGGTTGAATTGTGTCCAACGCCGCCGGTCCCTTGGCGATCCCCTTAGTCACCAGATGCTCATCAATTGTCTTAAGGGCATCGTAAACCTTTGCCTTCTCTTCCACAAGATGGAAGGTGAGATGGGCGGGCTGTTTGATGATATTGAGCGCCCGGTCCCGGTCCACACCCGGCAACTGCACCAGGATTCGCCCTTTGTCGGTTTTCTGAATTGTCGGCTCAAAAACCCCGAACTGGTCAATCCGATTCCTAATTACCTCCAGGGCTAAATCTGGTGCCCGTCGGGACTCCTCTTCACTCAACTTCGTCCGGTCAACATCCAAAACAACATGCATTCCACCAACCAGGTCAAGTCCGAGATGAACGATGCGCTTCTCATAAAGTGCCGCCTTGTGCCGGTTGAACTCACTGATTTCGGTTAGAACTGCGGTGCTCTCCTCCGCGGTTGTCGCTTGGGCAAGCCGGTACCGGAGTGCTCGTTCCTGTTTCGGTAACAGGACATATAACTGAAAACTGGGCCAGAGCACAACCCCGGCAATGACAAAAACCACCAGCCAGATAGCAAGTTTTATCCTCGCGCCTCTCAAGAAAACACCTCCAGAATATGTTTCATCTCTGCCACCGCCTCGCGCAGGCCAACAAAGACCGCCCGGGCAACAATCGCAAAACCGATGGAGAACCCTTGAGCGATTTTCCGTTCTAAGATGGGCACAACATTCAAATAATCCAAACCGTGACCGACATTGACAATCAGTCCCGCCTCCCTTGCCGTCTGAGAGGCAACCGTCAACCGGTCTAGATGATAATCCCGGCTCTTCGGCTCTTTGTTATACCTG
Source organism: Caldifarciminota bacterium (assembly GCA_039801225.1). Lineage (GTDB taxonomy): Bacteria > Hydrothermota > Tepidihabitantia > Tepidihabitantales > Tepidihabitantaceae > JBDRUH01. The sequence continues at coordinate 9,799 of JBDRUH010000043.1, read as the reverse complement.
TCGGTATTCAACTCCACCGCCTGGGCACCAATTTTCGCCGCCAGGTTGACCTGTTCCGGGTCCGGTTCAACAAAAATGCATACCCGTACCCCAACTTTTCTCAAACCTTCAGTTGCCCGTTTTAACTCATCCCTCTTCTTTTTGATATTCAGCCCTTGAGTTGTGGTTACCTCGGTGGTCAACTCCGGAACAAATGTCACCTGGTCGGGTTTTACTATCCGGGCAAATTGAACCATCTCCGGTGTTGCTGCCATCTCTACAGTAAGTTCAGTCTTTATTGTCTGACGGAGAAGTTTCACATCCCGCTCATTGATGTGCCGGCGGTCCTGACGCAGATGAACGGTAATTCCATCGGCACCAGCCAATTCCACCAACGCGGCGGCTTGCACCGGGTCGGGAAAGTTTTCCCGCCGCGCCTGACGCAAAGTGGCAATATGGTCAATATTAACGGAAAGTGTAAACAAGTTAAAGAATTTTAGAATATAAATCAGCGGTTGTCAATTTAGGTGGATTTAAAACTTCTGGCGAAATCTATCCTCTTAAGAAAGTTTAATCACTACGCTCTTTTTGTTTTATATAATTTAACTCAGCCTTACAGACACCTCCGGGTTAATAATTTCACTTCTCTAAAACAATTCTCGTCGTCCAAACTGGGCTATTACCTCCACCGTTTTTTTCGCTTCGGTTTAAGGGGCGCTTTATCCCACAAAAGTAAACACCGGAATTCGCCTTGGTTCCCTGGTCAGTTATCCCATTCCAGACAAACTCACTTTGGCAAGGTGAAAGGATAACGGTGCGAACCTTCCTTCCGGAAACATCGGTGATTATTAGCTGTACCTCCTGAGGGAGAACCGGACTAAACTGAATGCGAACTGGTGGTCTTCCGGGTATTGGGGTAACCGACAGCCGGCAAGAAACCTCTAAGGTGGAAAGAGGTTCTTCGGTGCCGACCAATGAAGTTCCTAAGTATAAGTCCACGGTGCCGTCATAACCCGAGAGGAGAAAGTCGGGAAGGGTATCGGAGTTCCAATAGCCGAAGGCGCAGCGCGAGCCATAGGAGGTTGGGCTGGGCTGAATCGGTGTTTCGTCAGTGGCTCTCAGGGTCTCCGGGAAGAGAAAAACCGGCGTAGCGTTAGTGCCGACATTTTTATAAAAAAGGATATAGCCATCATCGGCACCGCAGATTAAGTCATAAATGGTGTCGCGGTCAAGGTCAAATATGTATGGGTTTACCCGATAACGGTTGATGGGCGAACCACGGACCTCCAGATAAGAGTAGTCCTGAAACATCGGCCAGGTATCGCTTGTCTGGTTGGGGTAGAAGTAGATATAGCCGGTCTGGGAACCGAGGATTAAGTCCTTTTTACCATCACCGTTCCAGTCGATGACCGCCGGATGGGAGTTGGCGTCAACCTTAAGAACGGTGGAATCCATAAGTTTGTATTGATAGTAGCCGGTAAGTTCACCCCCCTGCCGGATGAAGACATTGAAATAGCCCTCGCGGTCACCAGAAACGACATCTAACTCACCATCAGAGTTCCAATCCACAACCTGTGGAGTAGAACCAACACATCAACCATAAGGGAGTTCAATCTCCACTCCATCCGCTTTAAGGAACTCAAACCCATTAAAAACCGGCGCGGTGTCGGCGCCGATATTTTCGTAATACCGGATTTTGCCATTGGTGAATTGACCGCAGATGAGGTCTTTATTGCCATCGCCGTTCCAGTCGGCTATCACCGGTGCTCCGTAGTTGCCAACATCAATCGGGGTACCGCCATCATAAACTGGCGAAGGACCGCTAAAACGGAGTTCCAGACTGAAGCCCAGTGAGAATAACAGTCCGATAATAACAAACAGTGTGCCTTTTTGCATAAAGCCTCCTTTTGCTGTTATTATCTATTATTTAGAAAGTAAGTCAAGAAAAAATTAATTGTCGTTTTTTTTAATCTCCACATAGACCGTTCGCTCAATTCGGTCAAGATACTGGCGCAAACGCTCGGTAAACCGCTCTTGGTATAGGTAGTTCCGGATAGCATCCTGGATTTCCAGGAAACTAAGGGTTCGTGCTGGCTCTTTGGCGAGGAGTTTGATGATGTGGAAGCCGTGCTCAGAAAGGACCGGGTCGCTGATATCTCCGGAGTCCATTCCGGCAATCACCTTATCAAAGGGCGGGGTCAAACCTTCAAGAAAAAACTGCCCGAGATAACCGCCCGATTTTTTGCTCTCAGGGTCGGCGGAGTATAGTTTCGCCAGTGAGTCAAAAGGAACGCCGCTGAGCGCTTTATTTTTTACTGACAGGGCGAGCCGACGGGCACGAACGGTGTCGGTGTGAGTTGTTTTCAGGGAGAAAAGAATCGTTCGGAAGTGCCACCGCTTTTTTTCCCGCGCTTCAAGTTTAGCGATGAGATAGCCATCTTGAGTGCGGAAGGGGGGTGAGATTTGCCCGGGTTTAAGTTGGGTTAGAACCATCCCTAGATCAAGAGGAATTTCCTCCTCGTTTCTAAACCCCCAGTCCCCGCCCCTCTCTTTGGTTTTCGGGTCGTCGGAAAAGGAGCGGGCTAAGGTAGCAAAATCGCCACCACGGGAGAGAAGGTCAATTACCTCCCAGGCTCGACGCTGGACCTCAGCCTCGGCCGATTCTGATGGTGTAATAGGAATGAGGATATGGGCTAAGGAAACTCTACCGGGCAGAAAAGCGATGGAATCCTTATGCTCATTATAAAACTGTTCCGCCTCAGCGGGCGAGATATAAATCTGCATCAGTCCCTTTTTTTCTAAGAGTCGTCGGGCTAAAAGATTCTTTCGCACCTCCTCACCAATCCGCTCCTTGAGCATCTTTTCTGAAAGCCCCTCCTCGCCCAGCGCTGCGGCAAACTCCTCTTCCGACTCAAATCGCTCTTTTAGTGAGGCGATGCTTTTTGCCACCTCGGTTGCAATCTCATCCCGACCCACTTCTACCGACTCCCGGATTGCCTCCGTCTGGAGCAGCGCCTCGTCAATAAGACGACGCCGCGCCTCTTCTTGAAGAATTGAATCAGGAGTCAATGTATCCCCAGTTGACAGTCGGACGAAAGTCACAAGTTGTTCCACTTCACTCTTTAGGATTATCTTATCGCCGACAACCGCCACAATCCGGTCGGCAATATTAGCAAAAGCCGAAAGCCAAAAGCCAAAAACCAAAAGCCAAAAACCAAAAGCCAAAAACCTTCCCCTTACTGTCATTGTCGTTTCTGATAGGCTTCGGGCTTTAACACGATTTTCTTACTCTGGCGTAAACTGTCTAAGAGGCGGTTCATTACCAACTGGCGTTTTTGGGCTTTGAGCGCCTCGGAAATATAAAACTGGGTCATCTCGTTAAGTGAAGGGCTATCGGTAATCCGTTTCTTATCCACAACCTTCACCAACTGATAACCAACCGGCGTGGGAATCACTTTTGACACCGCACCAGGCGCTAAGTCAAATACCATCTCTTCGTCCGCCAAACTCCATCCCAATGACATCCCAATCCCTCGGGTAGGGTAGCCAGGAAGATTGATTACTGAAGTATCCAATGACCGCTCTTTTGCCAGTTGGACGAAGTTGCCACCCGATTTGAGTTCATTAAGTGTCTGCTCAGCTAAAACTGAATCGGGTAGAACCATAAGGTTTAATTTTAACCCCCAGGTAAACTGATCACGATGCTCGGAGAAGTAGGTGGCAATTTCACTCAAGGAAGGTACTAATGTATCAGTTAGCCGATTGAGGAGTTCCTGGGCAAGAAACATCCTTTCCATCCAGGCAAGTCCGGAGACTACCTTCTCGTCTTTAAGCATCCCCTGGCGCACCGCCTCCTGAGCGCAGACCGAGACGGCAACCATATGGTCAAGGAGTTTGGGTAGATTTGTTGGCGAAACTTCTATCCGGAGTTGCCCGGCAGCATAGTCAACCTGTGGCGCGGTAATCTGCTCGCCGTTAATGGTGCCGACAGCCGTGCCCTTTGGTGAATGAAGCGGCTCTTTCGTGCAGCCGAGAAGAAAAAGAAAAATAAACCATATTTTTTTCATTTTAACTCCTTTTCTTGGATAGGTTAGTTAACACCCGTTTTAGAACTTTTTGATTAATGGTAATTTTTGCCCGGGAGCGTAACTCGGTTAAAATTTCGTTCTGCCGCATCTTCTGACGCTCCAGGAGGAGATGGTTCCGGATAAGTGGAGCAACTGCCGCATACTCTTCTTTTGGGTAGCGCTCGCGGTGATTTTGATAATAGGCAAAACATTCCGAATCGGTAACTACCGCTTGCTCAACAACCAATCGGTTGAACAGGGTCTCGTAAAGCAGTTTGCGTCTAAGCCTTTTTAGTTGCTCCTTGACCTTTGGTGCCTTATCTAATCCAAGATTCAGCCCATCTTCAAACATCAGGTCATCCTCAATCGCCCGTTTGATAGCGTAGGTGCGGATGGCGGTATCCAGCCCTAATGGGAAACGCCGGGCAATATGGAGCAGTCGCCCGACTTTGACATATTTCTTCTGGTCGCGGATCGCCACCCAGATTTCTTTCTCTTCCTCTGTGATGGAGTCAACCGGCTTATAAAATATCGCCAACCCGGCTGGATTATAAACCAAACGCTCCCGGAGATTTTGCACATATTCATTCGCAGCGCGCCGGCGTCGCCAAAGTTTTATCTGCTCACTCAGTTGCTGTTTTGCCTCAAGAAATGGGGGCAATGGGGGAGATGTCGGCCGGCGGTCAATCAAGAGGACAATCTGGTAACTGGAGTCAAAAAATATCGGCTTGGTAAACTCACCCGGCTTCAGACCAACCACCGCACTGCGCAACGGTTCCTCAATATAATATTCCGGAATATACCCGAGGTCACCGCCCTTAGTCCGGCTGGGGTGGATTGAGTAGCGAACCGCCAGGGTTTCAAAATTCGCTCCCTGGCAGAGTTCCTGATAAAGTTGCTGGCTGGTGCTCTTTTCTCGGACTGCTATCATCCGGCAATGCACCTCCTCACTCAAAAGTTCATAGGCATTTTTTAACTCCTGCTCAGTAACCGGTTGTGCCTTCTCCGCCACCTGAGCAAAAAGCTCATAGATAACCAACCCTTTCTTCTCCAGTTCCAGTGGATAGGTGATGCAGGAGTCCAGTCCCTGGCGCTCCGCCTCCTGAATAAATAACTCCCGGTTAATTAACTCCTCAAGGCACTCCCGGACAACGATTGTCTCTTTACCTGACTCAAACCCTTGGGGCAGGGCACGTGCTAGCTCCTCAACTAAAATTGGCGTTTTGTTCACCCAAGCAACCGGTAACGGGCCACGGGTGCAGTTAAGCGTGAGCAGTAAAATTGTTAAGATAAGAGAAAAACGCATTGCCAAACATTACCGCTAATCACCAGAAAGTCAAGCAGGGGCGAGCGTCAGCTCGCCCCTGCCGGTTTAAAACTATGAACTATTTTATTTCTTCCCGGTGTTGAAAAGGTCCTTTTGCCACTTCGGCCAGGGGGCGGCCTCGTCAAGCACTTTATCGGTTTCGCCGAGGACGCAGTACATATAAGATGAACCGACGACAATAATGTTACCCGAAGGACCTATCGTCAGACTCGGTTCCATCAGTTCGGCAAGCCTCCTCGGATGGTGGCAGCGAACACCGCCCTCAACCTGCTCAAGGCAGTTGGCCGACCAGATAACATCGCCGGTGGACTGTTGGGCAGCATAGAGAATTTCGTCGTCGTCCATAAAATAGATGTAGCCATTGGTAGCGAGGAGCGGTGAGCCAATGAGGTTGGGGGTTCTGATCAGATGAACTTTTTTATCATACACTTTACTGCCATTTTCTGGACTGAGGGCGATTAACTTACCCGAACTGGTGGTAACAAACAGCCTGGTGCCAAGAACCATTCCGCCGATATCGCCGGCATTGCCTAAAGCGGTCCAAGCCTTACTGCCATCTTCTCGGACCGCATAAACATAGCCGGAATCGTCAGCAACATATATCATTCCGTTATCGCCGATAATCGGTGGCAGAAGTGAAACACCGAGGTTTAAGGTGCATTCCCAGACCGGATTCTGCAGGTCCGGCGGCATCTTATAGAGAATACCATTGTCAAGGGCACAGAGGACATTGCCGGAACGGTCGATAACCGGTGCCTCTAAGCCGGCGGGGAGTTTGTAGGCGGCGCTCTCCACGCAGGTACTGCCTTGGTCAATTAGCCAGTAGAGCGTGTCCTTTCCCGAAGCGATATAGATGTAACTACCATTGATCGCCGGGGTGCTAAGGTCGGTGGTTTCCGGGGTGTTCCAATACCAGACGCGAGCCAAATCTTCCACCCGCAGGCTATGGAGATATCCCCCTTCTTCACCAATGAGGATATGCCTTTGGCTGGCACAGTAGGCTGGATGACCGCAGAAGTCGCGGAATGTATCCAGGGCGATTGCCGAGGCTCTTGTTTTCCCCTGAGAATAATTCACCGCATAGAAACGTCCATCACCACAATAGGTGTAAATCCATGTGTCGCCAGGAATTGCCACGACCGGCGAAGCCACCGGCGGTAACTCCTCCTCGGCATTATTCACAAACCACCACTTGACTTTACCGGCGGTGCCAACAGTAACCTGAATAGATTCCGGTTCACTCTCGGTGCGTTTTTTATCTCGTGCCTTCACCTTTAACCAGAAATTGCCAACTTTCGTGTATTTATGGGCGTAAGTAAGTGTCTCACCCGAGGCGATAAGGGTATCCACCCACTCCTTTTTCCCATCACCAAAGTCAAAGTAGAAGGTGATTGAATCTCCTTCCGGGTCAACCGCACTGACATAAAAATATTCCCACACATCTTTGGCTAAGACAGATGGGGCATATATCCAGATACTTTCCGGCGGACTGTTAGGCAGGACGCGGATACTTTTCTCCTTGGAGAACTCGGAAATTTTTGCCTGATTTTCATCTAAAAAAGCAGCAACCTTGAATTTGAAATTGCCCAGTTGAGTCCACTTGGGATAGATGTATACGGTATCACCGCTGGGAAGAACATCCGAAGTATCCATTTTACCATCGGACTGACCTAAATCGGCCACATAACGAATATCCTTATTCTTTGGTGCGGTGGTGAAAACCTTGATCGGGGTCGTTGCCTTAAACCAGGTTGACTCCGGGGCATAAACGATAACTGGCGTTTTCGGTGGACCAGTCCCGCATTTCAGGCCGAGGGAAACAATTAGCGCAGCAATACCGCCCAATATTAAGAGCAGCCCTTTTTTATTCACATCCTACCTCCCTTACTTTTATCTAACTACCACCGGACCGTGAAAATACCCGATTGTCGGGTAGCGGCAAAACCCGCCTTTCCCATCCTCAAAATAGAAATAATAATTATGAAAACTTCCCGGGTAAAGCCGAGTTCGGTATCGGTAGATGCCTGTTGAGGGTTTGCCGCCAACCAGTTTCATCTTATAGGGTTTACCGTTGATGTAGACTTCGGCACGGGAGGGTGGATCACAATCCGGGTCCCGATACTCCACATAATAAGAAAAGACCGTCCTCGAATTACCGGCCGCCGGTTCAACCTTTTCACTAATTAGGAAAGGTTCACCAATTAGGAGAGGCGAGGAGTTTTTTTCTTCGCTGATAGCTGAGATGTAGAGCACTCCTTGCTGGGGATGGAGAACGCAGGCACCACAGTCGTCAATACCAACAAAATAATAGCAATGGGTACCCGGAGATAGTTTGGTTTTGTAGAGATAAACTCCAGCAGCGGGTGAACCTTTGTGGAGTTTCATATCATAAGGGATACCGTCAATCACCACCCGCACCGCCTGAGGATTCTGTCCGTCCTTATCCAGATAGTTAAGGGTAAATGTATATACCCCTGAACCGGTGATATAGTCTTCATAATAACCACCCTTAGAAAGAACGGGAAGGCGATTGTAGGTCTGTTTGCCAAACCCGACGAAAGGTCCGGGTTTAGCGCCGATGCGGGGAAATCGCTCTGAGGCCCCACGGACATCCTCGGCATAAAAGTAATAGGTATGTTCTCCAGGTGTGAGGGTAAGCCGAGCCTGATATATTCCTGCCGCTGCCTTTCCTTTAACCAGGCGCATTGGATAAGCAATTCCGTCCACATAAACCTCTACCTTTGCCGGTGGGTCGTTATCCGGGTCGGAATAACGAACCTGAGCCACATACACCTGCCTTGCCCCTCCTTGCATCGGTGTTATACTTGGTCGGCACAAACAGGGGCCATGATTTACCTCCGCTGCGAAAACAGGCAGGGTAAACACAAACGCTCCCAAAAGAGCAACCGAAATTGCTGCAAAAGCAATCTGCTTTTTATGCATTCTTCCTCCTTTTCATCTTGCAGCTTTTCAAAATTATCCAATTATAAAAAGTTTACCCCCCCTGTCAAGAAGAAAATATCGGCTGTCAGTCCACAGGGAAAATGTCATAGGTGCTCTTCTGATTGTGGGGAGTTTTTTGGTGAGAGAGGTTGTATTGGGATTTCACCGAGGTGAGGATAGAAGGCATGGATGGAGTTGTCAAACCAGTGCTGGATTTGGATGGTGATGCCAGCGAGAGTGAGTGCCCGTTTTGGTGGAAGTAGTTGGTAGATGGTGCCTTGATAAGAGATGGTTTCGTCGTTAGTAACTCGGCGGGTGGTCCTGGCACAAAGGATGGTGCGGAGGTCAATACCCTTTGGGACAGGGCGAAATGCTGGTTTTGGGCTTTGTGGTTTAACTCCGAATCGGCGGGCATACTTGGGGATAAAGACCTCATTGAGATATTTTGTGGCAGGTTCAATAGTGGTGATATGGTGGTGTCTGAGTTCTGGGACGAGCCGGCGCTGGAACGACCCATTGATGCGTTCACCTCTTCCTCGTGCCTGAGGGCTGTGGGCGAAGATAGGTTCAATTGCCAGAGTTTTAAGGGCAATTTCAAAGTGGGTGAGCTGGTCGTCTCTTTGGAATCGGGGGATGCCTCCCTGTCTGGTGGTGGTGAAATGGCTGGCACGGTCGAGATAAAGGGCACTGGGGAGTCCGTATTTGTGGCAGACATGATAAAGCACCTCAAAACAAGCATTTAGTGTCTCCTGTGGTGCGAAGAGACCGTAGAGGGGTTTGCCGGTGGCGTCATCGGTAGCCAGAATCAGTGTTATGGAGGGAAGTGATAGTCCAAGCCAAGGGTGGGGGCTGCCATCCAAGAAGAGCAGTTCGCCAAACTGGGTGCGGCGCTCCCTTTGCCGGCGGTGGATGGGGTAGTGGTGTTTGGGTGAGCCATTTGCTTCTGCCCGAAGCCAGCGCCGAGCGGTCTCATAGGCGAGAACAATCCCATACTCCTCTACCAGAGTATCAACAAAGTGAGCGATGTTGTAATCGGAGAACTCCTCTTTATAGAGGGTGATGATGTGATTACGAAAAAAGAGGGGTTTGGCGTTCAGGGGCAGCCGACCGGTATTGCCGTGGATGATGCCATTTGGTCCGTCCTTTTTCACCTTGGCTTTTAGTCGGAATACCTGACGGGGACTACAATTAAGCATTGCCGCTGCTTTGGCTGCCGATAAACCGGCAAAACTTCTCTCAATCACTCTTAGTCGCTCCATCTCGCTACAGTTAAAGTTAAAATTGCTTTCCATGTTTTCACCATATCTTGGGACAAAGATGGTGTCACGTTCCAAAAAGTGTCAATATGACATTTTCCTTGGGGATTTAACCTATGACATTTTCCTTGGGGATCCACAAAAAATAACAGAAGTTTGACAGAGAAGGAGAATAGGTTAATATTAGTTTAGTTTAATTGAGCACAATTTGCTTAAGGAGGCAATTT
>JBDRUH010000042.1:0-13664 GCA_039801225.1 Caldifarciminota bacterium | reverse complement strand
AGTGTTCTTTTGTTAAGAGATAGTTTAGATTCGGTATCAGGAGAAGAGCGGACCCGACTGGGCAGGGCGCTGGAGATTGTCTTAAAACATCAACCGGGAGCGGTGGTGGTTTTAAGTGACGGTCAGGATAATGGTGAGAAGGACCCGGTCGCTATTGCCGAAAAGGCGGGAGTGCCGATATATACTGTAGGCTTTGGTTGGCAAGGAGGGCGCAACCTAACGGTGAAGGATGTCTTTGTTCCGCCAGTAGTTTATGCGCTTGATACAGTATTGGTTAAAGTAATAGTTCAGAGTGAGGGTTTTTCTTTTGGGGAAAAGGCGATCATTCGTATCCAACCGGGCGATAGCCGACAGCCGCCAAGCGGGCACGATTCTGGGCAATTCCGGGCGACAGCCGAGAGCCGAGAGGTTCCTCTCAGCTCTAGTGTTAGTGAACAGGAGATTGTTTTCCCTGTAGTATTTACCTCGCCAGGGTATAAAACATTAACGGTCTTTGCCGAAAGTCTCTCCGGAGAGATGAGTTACCTGGACAATTTCAGGAGGACTTCATTTGAGGTGAAGCCAGCTAGAATCCAGGTCGTTTACCTCACCAATCGTCCCGGTCCTAATTGCCGATTTATTCTTCAGGCGTTGAGAAGTGATAAAAGGGTGTCGGTTTTTCCGGTACTGGTTTTTACGGACGACAGCCGCCCAAATCGGGCGCCCGATTCCGGGCGACAGCCGACAGCCAACAGCCGTTTGGCGGTGGCCAACGGCGATGTTTTTATTATTGATGGTATCTTAGAGCGTTCGGTGGATGCGGATCTCTTAGAGGAAGTTTGTCAAAGGGTGGAGGCGGGTGCCGGTGCATTAATTCTGGCTGGAGGAGAATTTTCTTCAGGAGGGAAGTTGCGGCGAATCTTACCATTAAAAGAACTCCGGCGGCTTACCCCTGCCAGTCCTAAAGCGGAGGGTTTTTATCCGGAGTTAACCGAGACAGGGCAAATTTTTCCCTGGTTTTCCGACTATGGAACTAAAAAAAATAGTATCCCCCCTTTGAAAGGAGTTTTCACCGGCATACCCTTTGACAATTCAACTGTTATTCTGAAAGTTGCCGGGAGTGGTGAGCCTTTATTGGTTGCCGGCAGGGTTAAAAGGGGCAAGGTGGTCTATTTCGGCGGATTGGATATCTGGCGTTGGGGATTTTTGCCCGACTTTTCTCTTGATAGAACCACCCCGTTGGCGGCTTTACTGAGCGGGGTAATTCGCTATCTCGGTGAAAAAGATACACTACTCTTTCGATTGAATGCCAATGCGTTTACCTATCTTGCTGGCGAACCGGTCGGTTTCACTTTTACTGCCTTAAAACCTGATGGCACTCCCTGGGAGGGGCTTGATGTCGTGCTCCTTCTTTCTCCGGGTGGTATGCGTATGCCAATGATTGAAAAAGAACCAGGAGTATATCGGGTAGAAGTGCCCGGTCTATTTGCCGGCAGGTATTCTGCTACCGCAGAAGTGCCGTTAAAATTGGGGAGTATGAATGTCCGACCGATGGTTCAGTTTGAGGTCTCCCAGCAAAGTGTGGAAATGACGAAGTTAGGAATGAATCGGCGACTCCTCTCTCGGCTTGCTGAATTAACTAAAGGATGTTTTGTTCCGGCGGAGAGTCTCGGAACTTTTTCCGATTTTGAGATTAAACCTGTTTCACTTAAGCGACGGCTGACTTTTGACCCGAGGGGTTCTCCCTGGTGGTTAGCCATCGGAATGGTCCTTTTTGGTATTGAACTTTTTTTCCGTCGGAGAAAAGGGCTTTTGTGAGGTGGTTCAAGGCTAAAAGAGCACAGGGGCTCTCTATTATCTTTGCTCTACTTTTCCTTCTTCTACCGGTAATGGGTTATGCCTCATCATCGGGTCAGGGCACAACCGGAGAAAGGATTGCCGAAGGGTTAAGGAGGAAAGGTTTAAGTCCGGAGGCGGTGGTTTTTCTTGTGGCGATGCTACCAATAGTTGAACTGCGCGGTGCGGTGCCAATTGGTAATAACCTTTTTGCCCTTCCCCTTTATAAAACCATTTTCCTCTCTATTGCCGGTAATATGCTGCCGATAGTTCTTGTTTTACTTTTATTAGAACGATTGGTTGTCTGGCTAAGTCCAGTTCCCCTGTTTCGGAGATTCTTTGATTGGCTCTTCAAGCGCACCAGGAAAAAGAGTGATATTATTAGCCGGTTTGAATTCTGGGGAGTGGTGATTTTCGTTGCCATCCCTTTACCGATGACCGGTGCTTGGACCGGTTCAATAGCCGCGGTTTTATTGGGGATTTCCTACGGGCGTGCCCTTTTAGCAATTTTTCTGGGTGTTCTTATTGCTGCCGGAATTGTTACCAGCCTTTCCCTGCTGGGTTTCTGGGGTCTGGTTATTGCGGCTATCGGTCTAACGGCAATTATAATCTATCAGGCGTTTGCCAGTAAACGGGTAAATAAAATCAAGCGGTAGATAGTTGTATGAAAATAAGGATTATCGGTGTAGAGTCTTTTGGGGTGAGGAGTATGTGCTGCGTGGTGGAAACGGCACGACACCAGGTTTTGATTGACCCGGGCGTAGCGCTGGCACCAAGGCGATTTGGTCTACCGCCGCATAAAACTGAACTGACCAGGGCGGCACTAATACGGGAGGCGATTTTAAAAGAAGTGGAAAAGGCAACCGATATTGTTATTACCCATTTTCATGGCGACCACGCGCCGTTAGCGGAACCGGACGAGTGGCAAATTTCTCTTGAAGAGTTTGCCAGCAAATTGGGAACGGCGCAGCTCTGGATAAAAAGCCGGCAAGGAAATACCCGATTGATGGAGAAAAGATATCTGGATTTTGTCCGCTTTCTTGGTGAGCGGGCGGTTGATGCTGATGGCAGGCAGGAGGGTGATATCAGTTTTTCTTTTCCTGTCGCCCATGGTGAGAGTGGGAAAGGAACGGTGATGATGGTGCGGATTGAGGATGGGGGAGAGGTTTTCGTTCACGCCTCCGATGTTCAACTATTGGATCTGGATGCACTGGCAATAATTCTTGCCTGGAAGCCGGATATTGTCTTTATTGACGGACCACCGCTTTACCTCCTTCCTCTTCATTCCTTAGAACGACTAAAAGCGACGGACAATGGGCGAGGTCTGGTCCAGAATATCAGGGAGGTGGTTATTGACCATCATCTATTGCGTTCTAAGGAAGGGCTTGACTGGTTACGAATTCTAAGGGAAGAGGGCAAGGGAAAGGTTTTTTGCGGGGCAGAATGGATGGGGTTAAAGGTAGAACTTCTTGAGGCACAGCGCCGGGAGCTTTTCCAGTCCGGGTGGAAGAACCAGTCGCTTGACCTTTTTTCTGATTTAAGGATAGGAAGGTGAGAAGAAAGGGCTGCGGACAAACAACAGGAGACAGATACTGGTTTTTATTCATCGGTCTATTAATTGGTGTTTCCCCTCTGTCAGTCCTTTTTTGCTCAAGAGGTGGTTATGAAGTTGACCGGACCGAGATGGCGTTTGGCAGTTATGTTCGGATTCGGGCATTGGGTAAGGATTCAATTCGGGTTAACAGGACAGTGACCGAGGCTTTTGCCGAGTTCCACCGGCTGGATTCTCTATGGTCCTGTTTTTATGACGGTAGTGAAGTCGTTAGATTGAATCGGGCGCGGCGGCTGATGGTATCTTCTGAGACCAGAGATTTGATTCTTAAGGCTTTGGAAATTGGCAAAAGGACCGAGGGCGTATTTGATATTACCGTTGAACCTTTAATGAGACTCTGGGGTTTTTTTGACGAGAGTTATCGGTTACCGGAGAGTTCTGAGATAAAGAAGTTGTTGCCCCGGGTTGGTTATGAGCGGGTAGTAATTAATGGTGATACGGTAATGCTGGGTGACAGTGTTAATATAGACCTGGGTGGGATTGCGGTTGGTTTTGCAATTGACCGGGCAGTGGCGCTACTTAAAGCCAATGGAGTACAGGGGGGGTTAATTGACGCCGGTGGTGACATAAGGGTTTTCGGTGAGAGAGTCTGGCGGATTGGGGTACAAAATCCGCGCGGTGAAGGGGTGGTTCAGGTTCTTAAATTAAAGAATCGGGCGGTGGCGACTTCGGGCGATTATCAAAAGTTTTTTGAAAAGAACGGTAGGCGTTATTGTCATATAATTGACCCGAGAAGCGGTTATCCATCAGATGGCTGTGTAGCGGTAACAGTTGTTGCTCCGAGTGCACTTGAGGCGGACGCTTATTCCACCGCGTTGTTTGTTATGGGACCTGAAAAAGGATTGTCCTGGGCAAACAAGGAGGGGTTGGTAGCGATTGTGTTTTTTCTTAAGGATGGGGTTTTAGTAAAAAGGGTTGTTGGGAGGTTAAATGAATAAAGAGGCGAGATACTGGACACCACTAGAAGGAAAGCGGGTGCAATGCCTTCTCTGTCCAAACCGGTGTGTAATTGCTCCGGAGAAGGTGGGCAGGTGTTTAGGAAGAAAAAATATTGATGGAAAGCTTTATGCGGTCAATTATGGCGAGGTGGTTTCAATGGCGGTTGACCCGATTGAGAAAAAGCCACTTTACCACTATTATCCGGGTGCGGAAATCTTTTCGGTTGCGACTTATGGTTGTAATTTACTTTGCCCCTTCTGTCAGAACTGGGAGATTTCCCAGGAGATTGCCCCAAGTCGCTTCATTTCCCCTCAAGAACTGTTAAAGACGGTGAAACGCTCCGGGGTTAATCTTATCTCCTACACTTACAGCGAGCCATTAGTATGGTTTGAGTTCCTTCTTGATGCGGGAAAACTCTTGAAAGATGCCGGGATTAAAAATGTTTTGGTTACAAATGGGATGATAAACCCGGAGCCATTAAGAGAGATTTTACCGTTAATTGATGCGATGAATATTGACTTAAAGTCAATCAGAGAGGGGTTTTATCGGGACTATATCAAGGGAGATTTACCGACGGTTCTTGAGACAATCAGAATTGCCCACAAGAACTGCCATATTGAGTTGACCAATCTCATTATTCCGGGCAGAAACGACTCCGAAGCAGAAATCAGGGAGTTGGTTGACTTCGTTGCCTCTTTGGGAAGAAAAACGCCATTACACTTCTCCCGGTATTTTCCCCGGCACCGGGCGTCTGAGCCGGTAACGCCCACAGAAACTTTGCGCCGGGCAGCAGAAATTGCCAGAGAGAAACTGGACTATGTTTACTTGGGAAATATCACAATAGGGGAGAGGTATCAGAACACCTTCTGTCCTGGTTGCGGTGCGGTTTTAGTTGACCGGAGCGGATATGTGGGCAGATTGGTGGGGTTAAAAGATGGCGAATGCCAACGGTGTGGCCGGAAGGCGGACATAGTGCTGTGTTAGTTCGTAGTTTGAAAAAATTAGAACTGACTCCTGGCGACACTGTCCTGATCACTTTTTTTCTCCTTACCGGGTGTGCCGGTATCTTATTTATATGGCGACAACCTCACCCTGCCGAGAGTTGCATTGTTCAGTCTACTGATGGTGTCGCAGTGGTTTCCTTGCCCAGAGATACTATTCTGGTGTTAGCGGGTCCGGTGGGCAAAACATTGGTGGAAATAAAAGGTCGGCGGGCGCGGGTGAAAAGTTCTGACTGCCGAAATAAACTGTGTATGCGAATGGGTTTTATTGACCGAGCCGGGCAGACAGTTGTCTGTGTGCCCAATCGGGTTGTTCTCTGGCTCAAAGGGAAAGGGGATTTTGATGGAGTTACCCGCTAAGTCGGTGCGGATTGCAATCTACGGGGCGTTGGCGATTGGGCTTTGGACCGGGGAAAATTATTTGCCAACACCACTTCCCTGGCTGAGGCTGGGAATTGCCAATGTGGCGGTTGTTCTGGCACTGGATGATATAGGCGGTCGGGGCGCATTAGCGGTATTTCTCTTAAAAAGTATCGTGGGTTCGGTTATTACCGGCAGGTTTCTGACCCCGTTTTTCTTTTTCAGTGCATTCGGTGGTGGGCTTTCCCTTATAGCGATGATTCTTATCCGGATATTAGGGAAAAAATGTTTTAGTGTTGTCGGTATAAGTTGTGTCGGCGGAGTTTTTCATAACATCGGACAGTTGTTTTTTGCCCGCTTTCTCCTTATTCCCAGCGACAGTTTATGGCGACTTTTGCCAATTTTGACCCTCATCGGAACCGGGACCGGAGTGGTCATTGGCGGACTCGCCCGCCTGATTCAGTTGCGTCTACCGGCATCAGTGAAAGAAAAGCGGTCTTCTTGACTAAAAGAAAGAGGTCTTTAATATTACCAGTCATTATGTTAAAAAGATACCAAGTAACCGGCGTGGTAAGTAAATCTGAGTTAAAGAGTATGGGGCTGGTGCCTCCTTTAGAACGGCTTAAGAAGGGACCGGTGGTAATCGTTGAGTGTATTGAAAATATTCCCTGTGACCCCTGCGCCTACGCCTGTCCAAGAAAGGCGATTACCATTGAGGGCGGTCTGACCGCAACACCGAAAATAGACTTTTTTAAGTGCAACGGTTGTGGTATTTGTGTTGCCCGCTGCCCAGGGCTGGCAATTTTTGTTATAAATTATGCCTATTCGGAGAAGGAGGCGTCAGTGGCATTGCCCTATGAGTTTCTTCCTATACCGCAAATAGGCGAGAAGGTTTTTGCTCTTGACCGAAGTGGCAAAAAGGTTTGTAACGCCCGGGTGATAAAGGTAATAGATGGTGAACGGAGAGCAAAAGGAAAGGGGACAATGGTTGTTACCATTGCGATTCCCAAACGGTTCTGGAATGACGTCCGTAGTATTAGATTAAACCGTTAGGATAAAACGATGGGTTTGGTTCTAATTTTTTTTCTCGGTCTTACACCTCAGATGCCTTTGTCAATTGCCACAACCGATGATGGTCTTAGTCTATTTGCCAACCCGGCAGGTTTAGGAGCCAATCAAGGGTGGGAGTTTTACTATCTCTATAACTTTTACCGCCAGCCATTGGTTAATAACAGTTCCTTTGTTTTGTGTCTCGGTCAGTTAGCCGGCTTCATAGAACCCAGACCGTTGCGTTACGGTGCCGCACTGGGTTTGAAAGAGGATAACATTCTTGCTGGAGTGCGTTTTGTCCGGGATAGCGTTACTCAGTGGTCGCTTGGTGCAATGGTTAGACCCTGGGGATGGCTTTCCTTGGGAGGGGTTTGGCAGGGGTTAAATCAGGACTGGGGAAGGGTTGGTGTTGGTCTCGGGTTGAGACCAATTGGTCCGAGGCTAACATTTTTCACTGAAGCCTATCTTAACCCGGTTCAGCCATTTGTTGGTTTTCAGGTGGAGCCGGTGGCAGGTGTTCAGGTGGCAACGAGATTTAAAATTATTGGGAATGAATTTAATTTTTGTGCTAAAATGGCGGTAAATCTGGAGCGGTTTGGGCTTGGTGCGGTTGGGGCAAACGCCCCAAGAGAAGCAGGCGGTTATCTGCGGATAAGCGAAGAAAGGCATCGCAACCTATTTTTGGAACCAAAAAGGTTTCTAAGATTGGAACTTTCTCTTCCGGTGGTTGAAGAGAAGCCCGGGTTTAGCCTGTTAGGAATGCACCAGGTGAGGACAACCTACGAGTTACTAAAGGTGCTGAGTAGGGCAAAGGAGGAAAGGTCAATTAAGGGGATGGTATTGAAATTAAAAAGTGAAGATATGAGTTTTGCCCAAGCGCAGGAGTTAAAAAAGGCGCTCACCGAGTTTCAGGCTGAGGGAAAATGGTTGTGGGTTTATGCCCAGAACTTGGGTATGCTTGGTTATTATATCGCGGCTGGTGCAAACCGGATTATACTTCATCCAATGGGAGGGGTCATTATTCCTGGAGTTGCAACCCAATCAATTTTTTTGAAAGGGGCGCTGGAAAAGTTGGGGATAAAGCCCGAGGTTCATCGTCACGGCAAATATAAAAGTGCGGTTGAGGTTTTCACCGAGGAGTCTTTGAGCGTGCCGAATCGGGAGCAGTTGCAGGCGCTGGTTGATGGGCTGTATGAGGAGTTTATTCAAGGCGCTATTGCCGGGCGGAAGATAAAGGAAGAACAGATGGAGAGTCTGGTGGGAATAGCATTCTTTAGCGCTGAGGAGGCAAAAAATGCCGGTCTGATTGATACCATCGGTTACGAAGATGAGCTTGATTCACTTATTAAAAAGGAGTTTAGAGGCTATCAGGCGATAAAAGAGCAGGGGATAAGAAAGACAAAAGAGTTTAGCGGGCGGTGGGATGAGTTGGGAAAGATAGCGGTAATATATGCCGCCGGTAGCATTGTTCAAGGTGAATCGGGGACAAACTTCCTTACGGGTGAAAAATGGGTTGGTTCCACAACAATCTGTCGGGCGCTTTGTGAGGCGCGCGAGGATAAAAAGGTTAAAGGGATTGTGCTCCGGGTTGACTCGCCAGGGGGTGATGGTGTGGCTTCGGATATCATCTGGCGGGAGATAGAACTCACCCGGAAGAAAAAACCGGTGGTGGTTTCTATGGGCGGTATGGCGGCATCAGGTGGTTATTACATATCCTGCAATGCCGATAAAATTTTTGCCTTACCCGGAACGGTAACCGGTTCAATCGGCGTATTTGACATTAGAATGGTAACCGAGGGGCTTTACAACAAATTAGGGATAAAGCGGCAGGTGGTAAAAAGGGGTGAACATGCCGATGTCTTTTCCGATGCCCGCGAGTTAACACCAAGAGAGGACTCAATTTTTCAGAGTCAAATTGACTGGTTTTATCAGCAGTTTGTGGAAAAGGTCGCCCGGGGCAGAAATCTGCCCGTAGAAAGAATAGACTCGGTTGGTCAGGGCAGGATATGGCTGGGCAGAGACGCCAGCCGGATAGGGCTCGTGGACTCCTTAGCCGGATTCTTTGAGGCGATTGAGTTCTGCCGAAAAAAAGCAAAATTGGGGAAAGATTACGAGATAGTTTTTTATCCCCGAGCGAAATTCGGTCTGGCAAGTTTATTATCCCAGCAATTGAGAGAGTTTATTTTTAACCTGTACCGGCAATGAGAAAAAGGGTGCGAAAGGCAGAAAGAGTGATAGTCTGCCGATGCGAAGAGGTTACTGAGAAAGAGGTGAGAGAGACGATCAGGGCAGGTTACCATACCCTTGAAGAGTTGAAGCGGGTGTTAAGAACCGGAATGGGACATTGCGGCGGTAGAGGGTGCTTAAAACTTATTGCCCGATTGATTGAAGAAGAGACCGGCATTCCGGTTGCCAGACAGAGTTTTCCCACATCAAGACCGCCATTGAAGCCTTTACCCTTGGGGTTACTTGGGTCATATCGCAAGGAGGAAAATGAAAAAGACCGCTGATGCGATTGTTATTGGCGGTGGCATAATCGGTGCGGCTACCGGTTATTATCTTTCAAAAAAGGGTTTGAGAGTATTTCTCTTAGAAAGGAACTTTCCCTGTTCCGGCTCAACCGGTCGTTGCATCGGTGGAATCAGAGCCCAATTTACCCATGATTTAACAATTCGGGTAATGCTGAAAAGTATCAAGATGTTTCAAGAACTTGATAAGGAACTGAATAGAGATATTGAATGGTATGCTGGTGGCTATCTCTTTCTTGCCTTTGATGAGGAGCGAAAAAGGGCGTTTCTTCAAGCGATTGAAATACAAAGAAGATATGGGCTAAAGGTTGAATTTATATCACCTGATGAGTGCTGTCGGATTGTCCCCGGTCTTGCTTCTGAAGGTCTATTGGGTGGGGCCTGGTGTCCAACCGATGGCCAGGCGAATCCGTTCAAGGTAACCTATGGCTATCTTGAGGAGATGAAGAGGTTAAAGTCAAAGGTTTTTGTCTACACCGAGGTGAAGAAAATCAATGTGAAAAACAGCCGGGTCATATCAGTTGTTACTAACAAAGGAGAGGAGATTTTTGCGCCCGTAATAGTGAATGCTGCCGGACCCTGGGCAAAAGAGATTGGCAGACTTGCCAATGTTAATGTCCCGGTTGAACCTGACCGTCATGAGGCGCTGGTAACTGAGGCGGTTGAACGGTGTCTTGAGCCGATGCTGGTAGATTACCGCAAGGATGGCTGCTACTTTGTCCAGCATTATAAAACCGGTCATTTTCTTGGCTGTTATACTCCGGTGCCGATCGTTTCAGGGCATCGGACTGATGCCTCGGATGAGTTTATCACTGAGATGCCGAGAAGGATGGTCAGGCTTCTGCCCAAGTTGGCTTCAGTCAAAGTCCTGCGACAGTGGGCGGGTTCTTACGAGATGACACCGGATGGCAACCCTATATGTGGTCCTACACCGGTTGAAGGGTTTTATGTATCAGCGGGAATGAGCGGGCATGGTTTTATGTTCGGTCCGGCATTGGGCGACCTCCTGGCAGAAATGATTACCACTGGCAGGAGTTCTATTGACATAAGTGAGTTCCGGCTTGACCGTTCCTTTGCCAAATCAGAAGTGATGAAGTAAGACCATAAAATTCTATAATCATATAATCAGGGCAAACCTTTACTCCTCGCCCCATCATTCCGAGCCTCTCGTCCGCCTGTCTTTGTGAAGAGCGTAGTGACGAAACACTAACTTGCCTTTGGTTCTGAGCAGGACTTAGCGAAACAATCACCTTGCACTTGGACTCAGGGCATAGGTTTGCATTTTAAAAAACTGTCATTCAAGCGGAGCCGTGAATCCTACTGATGCCTTATTTAACGAAATTATAGAGGAAATTCAGAATTAACCGGGGAACTGCCCCCTGTCAAAAACTGTCTCCTAACTAAGTTACTAAATTGCGAGGGATAGGTTAAAACATCAGGGTTGTAATTTGTGTATTTTTATATACACTTAATTTGTGAAGCCGCTCGCAGAACTTTTTGCCGAACTGCGTGCACTCAGGCTGAAATCTGGGCTGACTCAGGACCAGGTTGCTGGTGCCATCGGTCTCAAATGCCGTGACAGAAAAAGCCGAATCTACCAACTTGAGCACGGGCGCATTGCCAACCCATCCTTGAAACTCATCCTTGACTATCTGCGTGCCTGCAAGGCAACCCCTGAGGACCTAAAAAGCATCTTTGCCAAATACCTTTGCCAGCCTTTGCCGGTTCCGGAAAAGAAAAGCCGGGGACCAAGACCAAGAAAAAGGGATTTAGAAATTGAGAGAATGCGTGCCGAGGCGGCAATGGTAAATTTACTCCAGAAACTTGAGATGGCAGTCCACAATGAACTTAACCGGCTGAAAGTTCCGCCTTTCACCTCTTTGCGCAAGAATGCGGTCAGGTTCTGCCGGAGTTTACTCCGCATCCTTGTCCAGGAGGGAAAAGGGCAGGGAACTGCTCTTGAAAAGAGGGTGAAGAGGCTAAAGAAAAGGCAAAGGGAAAAGGGTCTGCCCGAGGAACTTATTGAACACCTGCAGGGTGTTGTTACCCAGGTTTTTATCAGCCTGAAAAAGGCGGGAGAACTTTACAGATTGCCGACGATAGAGGAGGCGGAAATGGTATTGGCACGCCCGGCAAGGAAAAGGGTTGTCAGTGACGAGTGGCTGTGCCGTTATGAGCGGCAACAGGAAAGGTTAAAGGAGTTGGCGGAGTTTCAAAGGCGTTCGGCACCGATAATTGATGGTGCGATCAAACTATTGACTCAACAGGGTGTTTCTAAGGTGGATTTGGGCAACTACCGGGCGTTCATCAACAGTTTCCTAAACATTGCCCAAAAATATCCGCCCGATTCTGAAGAGAGGACAAAAAGGGTTGAGTATAATCTAAAGACCTGCGCCCGCCCCAAACACAACACGGCTCTATTGCGCCAACTCGCCCGGTTCATATTTGAGCAGTGGGATGGAAAGAGACGATAGGATTGATACACGCTGACTTGTTCAGACAATGTCATTTCCACCGAAGTGGAGAAATCCGGATGTGTCCTTTTGCACCAACTAAGGAAGCGATGCAAGTTTATTAACCGCACCACATACGGCATTAAGCATCAGAAGCGTAAAAAGATATACTATAATTCCGAATGCTGTAACAACAAAACTAGCAAGGGAGAATATCATTACAGGTACGTAAAATAAAGATAAAAAAAACCAAATTACGAACAGTCCGCTCTTAAGTTTTGGGAGAGGCAACTTGTAGCGTTCACAATATGCGTTATAATCCTTGGCAAACCCAACTGTGCATTGCCAGAGCCAGAAAATATTAAAGAAGGGTATAAAGAGATAAGCAACCGCACGGCCAGGTGTGGTTCGTGCGAGCCCATCATCTATTGATTTCCAAGCTCTGTATAAACAAATGAGGAAAAGCGGGAGTACACCAATTTGTAAAAATAGCCCTACAGCTGCCAAATCTGGGCTTGGGTAGGATTTTAGGTTTCCGTATGCTATTAATACTGCCCCTGTTATCCACAGGATAGATGTAACACCCAAATAAAGAATTTTTGGTAGCATGACTTTCGGGGGCTTAATAGCGAATGACGATGATGCTGTTGAGGATGGCATTGTTGATATTTTAATGACATCGCTTAATTTTTTCCCACATTTCGGACATACTGTGGCGGTCTCCTCAACTATTGAATTACAGAAGAAGCAATGTAGGCTGCTACCCCTTTTAATTTTCGGAAAAGGCATAATCTATTCACCTCCTTGCTCATCACTTCCCCATTCATTAGGAGAAATTGAGCGGGTTCGTAGATTGCCATATGGTTGAGGGTACAATTGCACTTCATAACCAGAAACTCGGTTACCTACAATTTGAAAATGTAAAACAGCCTCAGCTTTATAGTAAGAAGTCCGAGGTCCAAATAAATGTTCTCTTCCATACCATGTATCACCGACAGCATATCTTAGTTCATAAGAACCTACCGGGACCTCTAACGAGATACTTTTGCCAGGATGAATGAACACTGCTAAAGTCCATGTGTCCCTTTTTAAATTGAATAGTTTACAATAATAGTAGTAGTAACCGCTTGGGGATGTAACGATTCGAAAAGGGGCAATTTCCTCGCGTTTATGATTACGCCAGACATATCCATTTTTAGGTATTTTGGGTAGAACTACAGAGAGAAGCTCTTCCGCAACCTTGCGAGGAATCATGCGCTTCTTTTTTTTCTCCACGGCAGGGATGGCTTCGGAACTCATGGTGTCTTGGGCATTCTTTCTTTTAGCCTTAAGTTTGCGCACTTCCGCAAGCATGCGCTCAGCTACATCGGCAGGAATGGTTATTGGTGTCTCTTTGCTCTTGTTAGTATGAACTTTTTCTAACGGTGCATAACTCCTGTCCATCTGCCTCCGTTCTTCTGATGATGTGCAGGTTACTACACTAATAAGCACCAGGATAAGCAAAAAATGCAGACCGACGTAAATCAATAAGTCCGAAGTATCTCCACTAACCTTACCATTAAACTTAAAAGCCATAGTTATATATCAGCTCTTAACCAATTTGTGTGTAAGGAAAACATGACCATAAACCTATATTTCCTCATTGTTTTCTACCTTCTCAGGGACTCGGACCCAATTAAACATATGCTTGCGGTTACTAAAATAAACCAAGAGTCCAACTAATAACGGTATTTGTGCAGCGGTTAGAGATAAAAACCCTATGACTTTCCACAAGAGTCCCAACACTATTACTATTGTGTGAACCAGCAAATAAATAACTATGGTGAGGTAGCAGATCTTGTAACGGCGTATTAGTGCACAAACTCCAACGATTATTAACGGGGCACCAAATAACAAAGACAAATAT
>JBDRUH010000041.1:0-13709 GCA_039801225.1 Caldifarciminota bacterium | reverse complement strand
CAAATACGCTTCGGTCAGGAAAGTGGTTAAATATATAGACAAATCGGGAGGAACTGTCTTTCTCCTGTAACAGCCATTTTACCGGCACATCTATTTGCCACCCAAACCGCACCTTGAGAAAGTTGGTGAGTTTAGAATCGATTCCCCTTTGGTAGGTCGCCCGGGTTAACTGCTCCAAAACCTTTTCGGTTATAGTCTGGTGGAGGCGTTGAGAGTAGAGTTTTATGCCGGCGGCGAGGCGGTCTGGGTCTTTGGCGATAAATAGCAAAACCCACTGGTTGTCAACCCAGGCGTTGGGCAGTAGAAATAAGCCAAATTCACCATCTGGCAGTGAGTCCAGTTTTTCTCTTAAAATCTTTTGAAACAGGCTCTCCTGAGCGGTGCCGATTAAAAGAAGTAAACGTAGTTTGGAGTAGGCAGAAAACTTTTCGGTCGTTCCGACACGGAGGAGAAACTCCGGCTCGGGTTGAGGGGTGGGAATTTGGCGGGTAAAAATCGCCTCAACTGTCTTTCCTACATCCTGCCAGTGGTCGGTTATAACCGTCACTTCACGGAGGGGACCAAAGGCACGAGGAACCCGACTGGCACAGGAGAAAAAAGGTAAAAGCCAAAAACCAAAAGCCAAAAGCATGCTCCAAGTCCCAAGACACCGTCCCAAACCACCTCGGAGTGGAGATTGCTTCATGCTTTGCCCTCGCAATGACGGGGGGTGAAAGTAAGGGATTCCTCGGCAAACTCGGAATGACCGTGGTGAGGAGCCAAAAGCCAAAAGCCAAAATGAGCTGACAGCCGTAATGCCCGGGGCGTCATCTATCCCACCCGCGCCAGTTCGGTGCGACCGGAATATCGGAAAAGGAGCGTTTTTCTTATGCACTCATTATGTGCCCCTTTTAGTTCCGGGTCAAGTTCTATCAGGCGGAAGGCATCGCGACGGGCATTGGCAAGGATTTCCCGGTCCTTAAATATGTCGGCAACCCTTAAATCGGGTAGACCGTGTTGCCGGGTGCCAAAGATTTCTCCTGGTCCTCTTAACTCTAAGTCCTTCTCCGCCAATTTGAAGCCATCGCTGGTTGAAACAAAGTAGCGCAGTCTTTCACTCGCCTCACTCAGGTCTTCATCCTGAAGGATTAGGATGCACCAGGAGGGACGATCGCCTCGGCCGATTCTACCCCGCAACTGGTGGAGTTGGGCAAGTCCGAACCGCTCCGGATGCTCAATGAGCATCACCGTGGCGTTGGGGATGTCAACACCCACCTCAATTACCGGGGTAGCGATGAGAATGTCCAGTTGCCCGGTGCGGAATTTCTCCATTATCTCGCGGCGCTCCGCAGAACGGAGCCGACCGTGGACCAGACCAACTCGGAATTCCGGAAAGGCGGCACGGGTCTTCTCAAAGGTCTCAATTGCGGAGGCGAGTTCCAGTTTTTCACTCTCCTCAATCAAGGGGCAGACAACAAACACCTGCTCGCCCAAACGGAGCCGGCGTCTGACTCCTTGATAGACCCGTTCGCGCATATTTTCGGTAAAGAGCCGGGTCGTAACCGGCAACCTGCCCGGCGGCTTTTCATTTAGGATTGACACATCCAGGTCGCCGTAAATTGTCAGGGTGAGGGTTCTTGGTATCGGGGTGGCGGTCATCACCAAAAAGTCCGGGTTTATCCCCTTGTTTAAGAGCGCCGCCCGCTGCATCACGCCAAACCGGTGCTGTTCGTCCACCACCACCAGTCCCAGCCGGTTGAACCGGACCCCTTCCTCAATCAAGGCGTGGGTGCCAAAAACCATAGCCAAATCGCCCGATTCCAAACCGGCAACAATTTCTTTCTTTTCCCGCTGCCGGGTGGAGCCGGTTAAAAGCGCCACCCGCACCCCGAGTTGACTTAAGATATCTACCCAGTTTTGAAAGTGCTGTTCAGCCAGGATTTCAGTTGGCGCCATCATCGCCGCCTGAAAGCCGTTTTCACAGGCGATGAGCATCGCATAAAGTGCCACAACCGTTTTCCCCGAGCCGACATCACCCTGTAAAAGCCGGTTCATACACCTTTTTTGCGCCATATCCGCCTTTATCTCGCCAATTACCCGGCGTTGTGCCTGGGTGAGTTCAAACCCGATTTGGTCAAGGAAAGGGCGGGTAAGTCTGCCGCTCTCTACTAACGGCTGTGGTTTATGCACCGCTTTGCTCTGCTGCCGGCGCAGAGCTAAAAGCAACTGGAAATAAAAAAGTTCCTCATACACTAACCGCTGCCGTGCCCGGTGAGCCAAAAAGAGGCTTTTAGGAAAGTGAACTGCGGTTAGGGCGGTTTTGAGGGGTGGGAAACGGTAATGCTTTAATATTTCCCAAGAGAGCGTTTCAGTGAGATAAGCACCAAATCGCTCCAAGGCGTTCCGAACCGCGCGGCGAATTGTCCAGACCGATAGTCCACCGGTCAAGGGATAAACCGGTAGAATCGTATTCTCAAAAGAGAACCGTTCTTTGCCCTCTAAGAGTTCAAAGGTTGGGTTGACAAACTGTTTTGAGCCAAAATAACTGACCCGACCCGAGAGCAATATCTGCTGATTGACCCTGAGCCGGTGTTTCAAATCCGGGCGATTAAACCAGTAGACATCAATCATTCCCGAATCATCCCGCACCAGACACTGGAACAGGTGCCGGTGGTTTTTAGTCTTTCTTTCTGTTAGGGCGACAATTCTGCCCAGGACTGTTGCCTCATCACCCACCCGGAGCCGGGTGATGGGCAGGATTTGTGACCGGTCAAGATACCGCCGGGGAATGAGAAACAGTAAATCGCCCACAGTTTGAACACCGAGGCGGGTAAAAAGTTGCGCCCGTTTTGGTCCGATACCTTTGAGATATTGAATCGGGGTATTCAGACCGGTTTCCTCCAGACTCATTTAGATTTTATCATTATTCGCTGCCTGCTAACAGGCGCTGGAACTCCTTTTCATCGATTATCTTCACACCTAATGCCCGTGCCTTGTCATACTTGGAGCCGGGTTCTCTACCCACCACCACATAATCGGTATTCTTTGAAACTGAGGAGGTGACTATTCCACCCAGTGCCAGTATCCGTTCGGTCGCCTCCTCTCTGGTGAAGCCCTCCAAGGTGCCGGTAAGGACAAACTTCTTGCCGGCAAGAGGCTTCGGTCCTAATGCCGTCTTCTCGGCAAACTGGAGTCCTACTCTTTTCAACCGCTCAATCAATTTCAGGTTCTCTTTATCGGCAAAGAAGTTTTTTAGCGACTGGGCTACCGCCGGTCCTAGTCCGCTCACCTGGCCAATCTCCTCCTCCTTTGCTTTGAGCAGGCGGTCAATTGAGCCAAAGTGCTGAGTTAAGAGCCGGGCGACATGGATGCCGATATGTCTTATCCCGAGAGCAAACAGCACCCGGGCAAATGGGCGGGACTTTGATGCCTCAAGGGCATGCAAAAGGTTCTCAGCCGACTTCTTGCCCATCCGCTCCAGTTCCACCAACTGTTCTATTGTCAACGCATAAAGGTCGGCAAAGTCCTTAACCAGCCCTTTCTTTACCAGTTGCTCCACCAGTTTTTGCCCCAGACCTTCAATATCCATTGCTTGCCGGGAGCCAAAATGCAATATCCGCGCTACCAGTTGTGCCGGGCAGGAGGCGTTAACACACCGCCAGGCAACCTCGTCCTTTTCCTTGAAGAGCCGGGTATGGCAAACCGGGCAGTGCTCGGGCATCTTAAACTTCTTAGTGCCGGGTGGCCGCTTCTCCTTTACCACCCGCAAAACCTGAGGGATGATCTCTCCGGCTTTGTGCACCACCACCGTATCACCTTCCCGGATATCCAGCCGCGCCACCTCATCCATATTATGTAATGTTGAGTGGGTGACGGTTGTCCCGGAAAGAAATACCGGCTCAAGTTCCGCCACCGGTGTAACCGTTCCTAATCGTCCGACATTGACAAATATTCTTTTTACCACCGTCTCCTTCTCCTCAGGTGGATATTTGAATGCCACCGCCCAGCGGGGACTCTTCTCAGTTGTGCCCAGTTCCTCCCGGTCGGAATAACGGTCAAGTTTCACCACCATCCCATCAACATCATAAGGTAGATGCGCCTTCTCCGCCTGCCATTTTTCAATATACTCAATTACCCCTTCTATACCATCAAAAAGAACCGATGGTGGGGTGATTTTGAACCCCATCTCCTTTAACATCGCAATAGTCTCGGAGTCCCGGGTATAACCTTTGGGTGGCTTCGGCACGGTGTGAATAAAGCAGTCAAGTTTTCGTCTTTTTACCTCGCGCGGGTCAAGGAGTTTCAGAGTTCCGGCAGCGGCATTCCGGGGGTTGGCAAAAACCGGCATCCCCTCCTCCTCCCGCTCTTCATTCAACCGGACAAACTCCTGCCGGGAGAGGTAGACCTCGCCCCGCACCTCAAACCGTTCAAACCCTTTTTCCTCCTTGCGCAACCGCAATGGAATTGAGTTAATCGTGCGCAGATTCAGGGTGATGTCGTCGCCATGCAGCCCGTCACCCCGGGTAGCACCTAAAACAAAGCGGAAGTTTTCATACCGCAATGCCACTGCGACGCCGTCAACCTTCTGCTGGACTAAATAGACCGGTTTGGATACAACTTTGCGCACCCGCTGGTCAAACTCCCGCAACTCTTGATAATTGTAAGTATTATCAAGGGAAAGCATCGGGATTTCATGGGTAACAGTGGCAAACTCCTTTAAGGGCTCGCCGCCGACCCGCTGGGTAGGAGAATCGGGCGTAATGAATTCGGGAAACTGTTTCTCCAGTTCCTCCAGCCTTTTCATCAACTGGTCAAACTCATAATCGGAGATTATTGGCTGGGCAAGAACATAATACCGGTAGTTGTGCTCTTCTATCTCCCGACGCAGTCTTTCAATTTCCGCCTTTGCCTGAGCCCGGGTCATAGTTGGTTTTTACTTCAAAAGTAGTGCCGAGGGTCCAGTGCCCATTGCCCTTTGCACCGTTCCCTCGGCACTTTACTTACTCAGCGCAAAATGACCAGTTTCTGAGTTTGCGTTCTTTCCTTTTCCCGCACCTGGACAAGATAAACGCCGTTAGGCAAAGATGAAATGTCAATTGTGTGAATTGTTCCTGGTACCAGCGTGGTAGTCTTCATCACCTGTCCGGCGGTGGAGAATATTGTCAGTCGGGAGTGATGAGCGCCATTAAAGGTAACAAATAGGCGGTTGGCTTTGAGTTCGGGCTTGATAGCATATTCCGCATTCAGTAATCCGTATTCCGTATTGGCGGTTACCCCAGAACGAGGTGGTGAGGAGGATAGTGGCATAGGTGCGGGGATATAGGTGTAGAAATCGTTGGTGTTGTTGCCCCGCAATGCCCAGACCTGGTTAGCAATATAGGTAAGTGCGCCACCCGACTTCACCTTCTTCTGGTATGTTCCTATTGGGAATGGCGCAAGCTCGGTCCAGGTATTGTCGGCGATGCTGTAGCCGTAGAAAAATTCGCGGTTCCGTCCGGTTAGGGCGTAGATGGTGTTATTCTGGTCGCTGACCATAGCACAACCGTCACCGCAACGGGAACGTCTTCCCGAGAAGGAGTATTGAGGCAAACTGGTGAGGGTAGTCCAGCGGTCCTCGGGGACCGAGTATTGATAGAACTCATTCTTCAAAGCCTTAATCGCATAAAGCCGGTCCGAACCATAAGAACAGAGGGCAGAGCCGGTTTTGAACTTTATGCCCGAAATACCAGCCGGGGGTTCGGTCCTGGCGCTCCAGGTACCACCCGAAACTGAATAGGCATAGAACTCAAGGGTATTTGAGCCCTTCAGGCAGTAGACCTCAGCGGTGTCGCCGTGCCGAACAAAGGCAAGACCGGTGCCACCCCTTAAGACCTTCGCTCCCGCAGGAATAGGAGGCAACTCCTCCCAGGAGTTGGTCTCAATATCATACCGCCAGAACTCCAGGGTGTTGTTACCCTTAGTTGCATAGATGTATCGTTCACCATCGGAGCAGAGGGCGCCAGATTTACCCACCGGTCTACCTGAAGACCCTGGAGGCACTGGTGCCAATTCTCGCCAGGTCTTCGTCTGGATGTTGTAGGCGTAAAAGTCAAAGGTTTTGTTGCCGCGTAAGGCATAAATTCGAGCCGAGTCTGTTGCCATCGCAGTAAGAGCGCCACCGGCTTTCACCCTTCTCGTTCCCAGTGGCAGGTCAGGGCGTCGGTGCCAGCCGGCAGACTCTGCCTGGACATTAAGGGTGGTGAGAATGGTGTCATTGCCCGGGTAGATGTCATTATTAAGATAAACATAGGCGCACAGCCGGTAAAGACCTAAACTGGCTGACCAGGGTGAGAGGAGAAGCCCCTTGATTTCTCCTGGAGCGAGGTTGTTAACCAGCGCCGAGTCAAAATAGACCACGGAGCCAGAAAGGGAATCAACTATTGAGAGGTAGGCGGCGCAATTGACGGTTACAGTGCCAAAGTTTTTTATCCGCAGGAATGGTGAAAGGGTCATCTCCGGAATATCACCATTAGGGAAGACCGATACCATCCCCACATCCCTGAGGATAACATGGCAGAAGGCGCTAACGGTGTCATTAAATGGTGTTTTGTCACCCAGGCCGGTGGAGCAGCGGACGGTATAGTTGCCGGGAAGGGCGCTCCATTCGCCAAAAACCACATCCTCGGTTGAGTCGGGTGCCAGGTTGTTGACCATTACCGAATCGGAGAATGCGATGGTGCCATCAGAGGATTTTATTTTGAGGAATGTATAAAAACTTTGTGGTGTGGGTGAGTTATTTACCACCCGGGCAACCGGATGAACCGGTCCAGGGTCAATTTCACCCACCGGGGCGATAATCGCCACCGCGCCGGCATCGGTGCCAATAACATTCACCGTTCCGCTCGTCCGGTTGTTTGCCGGGTTTTTGTCCTGAGAGAGTAAGGTGGTGCATTTCGTAGCAAATGTACCCGGGTTATTAGCCGACCAGTCCGGGAAGGAGATTATTGAGTCCGCTCCCGGTGCCAGAGTTACCGAAATTTCAGCGAGGTAGCCATCGCCAATAGTGAACCGGGCTACAAAATTCTCGGTTATTGAACCCAAGTTCTTAAGCCGAGCCTGCGGGGCTAAAACCGTTCCTGAGTCAATATTACCGGTGGGCGCAATTATGGCAATAGCGGCGATGTCATGGACAACCACAGTGGTGGTTGTGGAGATGGTGTCGTTTGACCGGTCGTCATCATTGGCGACAAAGGTTGAACAGCGCACCGGATAGGAGCCGGCAGGCGCATTCACCTGCCAGGAGGCAAGAGAAATGGTGTCAACGGTGTGGGCCGGGATTGGAACGGTAACCGAGTCGTAGTAGAAGGAGGGAATCCGGACCGAGATTTTGACATTTTCGGTAACCGAACCGTAATTGGCAACAGCCACCCGAACCGGAACCGAAGAGCCGGAGTCGCACTGAGCCGGCGGGCTCAAGATTTCCTCGGCGCTTATGTCGTGGGTTACCACATTAAACGAGCCGGTCTTTTTGTTATTACCAGCGTTCATATCGCCATTGAGCATCGTGGAACAGGCGCTTGAATAAGACCCGGGTGGACCACAAACCCACGGGTCAAAGTTGACCACCACAGAATCGCCGGCATTTAGGGTAACAGTGGCGGTGTCAGCATAGGATGCCGGACCGGTGATATGAAATCGCACCTGAAAGTTAGCCGAAATATTGCCATAATTCTTCACCTTTGCCTTGACCGGAACGGTGCCGGTTGAATCAATATTCCCAACCGGCGAGATAATTGAAACACAACCAACATCACGGTAGCGGACAAAAACCGAACCAACGGCATAGTCATTAGACGGGTTGGAGTCGTTACTGAGCGCGGTTGAGCACTTCACCACCAAATTCCCTTGTGGCTGGGCGTTCCAGAGGCTAAATACCGCGGTGATTGAATCTCCTCCGGCAAGATAAGGGATTATCGTGTCGCACAAATAACCGCTGCCGATTTTGCAACGCACCGGGATGTTGCTCGCTGGCAGTGAATGGTAGTTTTTCACCTTTGCTGCCGGATAGATACTTGAGCCGTAGTCAACAGTGTCGGTGGGCGCGATGATTCTGGTGACGCCCACATCCGCCTTAACGGTATAAATAACCTTGCAGGAGTCAATGTCAGGCAGGTAGTTGGGCTTGGTCGCGGTTACCTGCATATAGCCTGAGGTCGTGGGGTTGATGGAAAATGTCACCTGACCTGAAGAGTTGGTGTAGTTGCGGACATAAACCTCACTACCTTTCCAGAGGCAGACGAGCGCCCTAAAAACCGGACTGCCGCCTGAGGTTACGGTGACGGTGAAGTTCTGAGAGCCGGTATTTATTGAGTCGGGAAAACTGGCGTTGAGGCTGGATGGGGTATCTTCATACATCAACTGCAATGGGTCGCCAAACAGGTTCAGTTCAAAATAGCACCAGCGCCAGGCACCATCACTGTTGTGCGCTTGATTCCGATAAACCTCTTTTGATTCCGCATGGGTCCAGCCGATGGGCATCGTATCGTGTTTGAAGAAGAAGTCGTAGAATCTAATGTCCAATAGTTCGGAGGGACCGATATAGGGTGGTGTTCCCCAGCCATACCGGGAGTTCATTATTACCGCCAGTGCGCCACCGGTAGAGCAGTTATGGGTTGACTCAGCCAGGCAGTTGGGCACTCCAGAAGTGCCTTCAAAATTTCCCGAGTAGCAGGCGATGGAGTTGATTAACACCACCTTATCACCATTGTTATGCCCCTGAATAACCCCATTGGAATAGTAAGGGTTGCTGTTGTGGTAGATGCCATACTCATTGCCGTGTCCAACCATATGGGAGAACTGAAAACCGTTATTTAAAGAGTCGCGCACCATCGTGGTGTTGTTCGGGTCGTGGATGTGAACATCAGACCAGCCGCTCGGGGTAATGTTGGCGATTGAGTCGTTGGACTGGTCCTCATCGTAGCCATCCCAGAGGTGTGCATCAACTAAAAGAATCCTTTTTAAGTAGTCGGTGGGTGGCGAGATTTCGTGCTTTAGGACCTTATTCACAAAAATCTTTGCCCGGGTGGTGTCATTAACGCTCGCCCGACCAATATAAACATCGTAATAAAGGTCGGTGGTATCAATTCCGTATTCACCAAATATGTTGTCGTTATTGGCGTCCCAGGACCATTGCAGGTCAGCATAATAAAGGTCGCAGGGGATGTTGCCGGTATATCCGGCACAATAGGAGCGCGCCCGGCGGGTCGGAACAACCGCAGTGTCACCACCTAAGAGAACCCACATTATCCCATAATTATTATAATAGTCCTTGATGAAGTTCCGAATCTTCTCCTGCAGGTCCCTTCCTGAGTAGTTGCTGTTAATCCAGGAGGTGGTGCGAACTATCCCGTAATACCCCTTGCGGGTGCGCCAGTTCACCAAAGGCTGGAAATAGGGCTCAAGGGTAGAGTTGGTAATAACCACATAGTCATAGGTGCCAAAGTCGGTTATCTTCTCTCTTGGGGCAAACCGGTTGACATCCTCCGGGTTTATAACCAGCGCCCGAACCCCCTTAGAAAACAGTTCCAACTGCCTTTTGGAAAGGCTAATCTGTTCGTCGCTCGGGTCAGGCTCATAACTGACCTCAACCCTTAACCGGCGCGAGATTAGATAGCAACCGCTAACCGGGTCATAGCGCACCGGGAAAAGGGAGACTGTTACCAGCCGGAAACCGGACTTGACTCCCACCGGGCTCAGCCGATACCTCTCATAAGGCCAGGGCTTTAAACCGGCATATACCTCCGGGTCAGGCGGCACAAAATCGGGCAATTGGTTCTGGGAAATTGGCACCGGCTTCTGAGCCGGATAGGGCTTCTCCCGGGCAGGAATTTTCTCTTCACCCTCAGGGATAACATTAACGCTCTTTACCTTCATCCCCTGCGGGATGACCAGAGTGAAAAACCAGTAGGGTAAAACCGGTTTCCCTATTTCCTGCAGATAATCAACATATAACTTTTGCCGACCAATTGTCGCCTCCATCCCCGGGATAATAGTTTGGAATTTTTGACCATCACGGGTGATGGTTTGAAGTTCAAAAGACGAGGGGCGAAATTGAAATACCCCAGACCATTCGGCGGCAAAAGAGGCGCCGGCAACTCCCAACAGCAAAACTACTGCGACAACTCTCCTGTTCATCCTTCCTCCTTTTGATTAAAAATTGGAAAAAGACAAAGGGGAAATATAATTTTAGGGCACTTCATTAACATTTTCCTTTGCATTCTCGTCATAATTATACAATGCTATCATACCATAAGTTTCTGCTTTGTCAAGCACTTTTTACAATTAAATAACGGCATGCCACCCTGCCCATATTGGTTGTGGGTTTTTAATTCTAAGTTATTAGTTAAGAATCTAAAATTTGCCATACACCATTGACAGGGTTATGTTGGGTGGATAAATTGGAGTTGATGAAGGATGATTCTTTTTTAAAATGGCAGGGTAGGGTTAGAGAAGAGACACCGGCGTTAGTGGCGGTCATCACCAGAAGGAAGGATTTTGAAATTCTAAAAAGAGAGCGTTGGTATCGGATACCGGTAAAAACTGCGCCCAAAGGGTTAAAGATGATAAAGTTTATCGCCTTTTATCAGACAAAGGTTTTTGGTGAGGAGAAATGGGCGGTCAATTATAAGGAACGCAAACCTACCCGCGATGCGGGGGCGACTTGCCAAGGTTTGCCCTACATCCCAGCCGACGGCTGATGGCCGACAGCCCGAAACGGTCTACGGGCAAGGGAAATCAACGACCTATATTACACCAGCCCAATTGAGGAGAAACTTTACCACGCGTTGAAGAGTGCCGGAATTGAACCGGAGAGGCAGTTTTATGTTAAAGAAAAAGGGAGGGGTTATTTTCTTGATATCGCGGTTTTCTGCCGGGGTGGTGAGTTGGATGTTGAGTGTAATGGTGAAGTCTACCACTCAGGCAGGGAGAAGGCAGAGTCGGACCGGCAGCGGGACAATGATTTGACTGCTGGCGGGTGGCGGATTCTGCGGTTCAGCACCAAGGAGATTAAAAGGAATACTAAGGGCTGTGTTCAATTGGTGCAAAAGGTGACCCGGAAACTGGGTGGTGAGGTGGGCAAGCGTAGATAATCAGTCTCCTTGACCTTAATTCGGGTGGTTCTATACTTAAATTTCCAATGTTAGATGATGTGATTTCCATTCGTGGGGCAAGAGAGCATAATCTGAAAAATATCAATTTAGATATCCCCCGCAATAAACTGGTGGTGATTACCGGCATTTCCGGTTCCGGCAAGTCCTCTCTGGCGTTTGACACGATATACGCTGAGGGGCAGAGGCGCTATATTGAGTCATTATCAACCTACGCCCGGCAGTTTTTGGGGATGCTGGAGAAGCCAGATTGCGACAAGATTACCGGTCTTTCACCGGCGATTGCGATTGAGCAGAGAACCAGTGCCAAAAACCCCCGCTCTACGGTAGGGACAACAACCGAAATTTATGACTACCTGCGGCTACTTTTTGCCCGGGTGGGCAAGCCGTTTTGCCCAAAGTGTAATAAGCCAATAAGTTCGCAGACGACCGACCAGATTGTTGATAATCTCCTTGCCGAGCCCACCGGCACCGCATTAATTATTCTGGCACCATTGGTGCGGGGAAGAAAGGGTGAGTATCGGGAACTTTTGAATCAGGCGAAGCGCCGGGGTTATATCCGGGTTCGGGTTGATGGTGAACTGTATGAGATTGATGAGGTGCCGGGGTTGGAGAAGTATAAGAAGCACAATATTGAACTGGTAATTGACCGGCTGACGGTGCGGGAGGATGTCCGGAAAAGACTGGCAGATTCGGTGGAACTGGCGCTGAAGGAGGGTCAGGGAAGGTGCATAGTTTCCCTGGAGAATGGCGAGAGGATTTATTCTACCGCCTTCGCCTGTGCCGAGTGCGGCTTTTCCTTTGAGGAGATTTCGCCCCGACTCTTCTCTTTCAATTCCCCCTATGGTGCCTGCCCCGAGTGCCATGGGCTTGGGACAAAGATGGAGGTTGACCCGGATCGGCTGGTCGTTGACCCGAACCTTTCCATCTTAGATGGGGCGATCGCCCCCTGGGGAGAGGTAAGGGAGAAAAGCGAATGGTTTTTGGGGAAACTTGAGACATTGAGCCGGAAGTATCACTTCAAGTTGTCAACACCCTGGAAGGAACTACCGGCAGTAGCGAGGAAGGCGATTCTTTATGGGACAGAAGAGGAGTTAGAGTTCCAGTATGAGGATGAGGAGTGGCGTTACTCCTGGGAAGACCGGTATGAGGGGCTAATACCTTACCTGACAAGGGTTCATAAGGAGACTGAGTCGGACTCGCGCCGGGAGTGGGTGGAGCGGTTTATGTCGGTTCTGCCCTGCCCGAAGTGTGCCGGGACAAGGTTGAAGCCCGAGGCGCTATCGGTGCGTATCAATGGTTTGAACATCGCTGATGTTACCAGATTTTCGGTAAAGGAGGCTGGGCGGTTCTTTAGTGATTTGAAACTTGAACAAAAGGAGGCGGTGATTGCCCGGGATGTTATCAAGGAGTTGCGCCGGCGTTTAGGGTTTCTGCAAGCGGTAGGGCTGGATTATTTGACTCTGGACCGGACAACCGAGAGTCTTGGTGGCGGTGAGGCGCAAAGGGTGCGTTTAGCAACCCAGATTGGTTCCGGTTTAGTCGGGGTGATTTACATCCTTGATGAGCCGTCAATCGGACTGCATCAGCGGGACAACCGGAAATTACTGGCAACGCTCAAAGGGTTAAGGGATTTGGGCAACACGGTGATTGTGGTTGAGCACGACGAGGAGACAATTCTTGAGGCGGACTGGGTGATAGATTTAGGTCCGGGCGCCGGTGCAAAGGGTGGCTGGGTCGTGGCGCAAGGGACACCGGAAGATATCAAATCCTCGCCCGATTCGCTGACCGGTGCCTATCTTGCTAAGAAAAAGCGGATTGAACTTCCCCGAGAACGCCGACAGCCGAGTTTGGGTTATCTGGTGATAAAAGGCTGCCGGGAGAACAACCTAAAAAATATTGATGTGGCAATTCCCCTGGGGCTTTTTGTCTGTATCACCGGCGTCTCCGGCTCGGGCAAGAGCACGCTCATCTCCGATATTCTTTACCGGGCACTTGCCCGGCACTTTTACAACTCCTTAGAAAAACCCGGTGCCCATACCGGAATTGTCGGATTAGACAGAATTGACAAGGTGGTAAATATTGACCAGTCGCCGATTGGCCGAACCCCCCGCTCCAACCCCGCCACCTACACCAACGCCTTTACCCCAATTCGGGAACTTTTTTCTAAAACCAGAGAGGCAAGGATGCGGGGTTATAAACCGGGCAGATTCTCTTTCAATGTCCGGGGTGGCAGATGCGAGGCGTGCGCCGGCGATGGTATCATTAAGGTGGAGATGCACTTTTTACCGGATGTTTATATTTCCTGCGATGTTTGCAAGGGGAGGCGTTACAACCGCGAAACCCTTGATGTCAAGTATAAAGGCAAAAGCATCAGCGATGTTCTACAGATGAGTGTTGATGAGGCTTATGACTTCTTTATCAATGTGCCACCGATTGAGCGGAAGTTGAAACTATTAAAGGATGTCGGTCTGGGATATATCAAACTTGGTCAGCCGGCACCAACCCTTTCTGGCGGTGAGGCGCAAAGGGTGAAACTGGCAAAGGAACTATCAAAGATTGCCACCGGTAGGACGCTTTATC